>JAHEDX010000012.1 GCA_024641005.1 Acidimicrobiaceae bacterium | reverse complement strand
TACCTGCCCGGACTCGATGGTATGCGCGCGCTCGCGGTGATCGCGGTGCTGGTCTATCACGCCAACAGCGAGTGGCTCGCCGGCGGGTTTCTCGGCGTCGAGGTGTTCTTCGTCATCAGCGGGTACCTGATCACGCTGCTCCTGATGGCCGAGCGCGAGCGCACCGGTTCGGTCCGCGTCGGCGCCTTCTGGATGCGCCGCGCACGGCGCCTGTTGCCGGCGCTGTTCGTGATGATGTTCCTGCTGCTCAACTACACGTGGATGTTCAAGCCCGACACGCTGGGCAAACTCCGTGGCGACATGTTGGCGGGACTGTTCTACGTCTCGAACTGGTACCAGATCTGGGTGGGGCAGGGCTACAGCGCGTCGGGTGACTTCGCCCCGCTGCGGCATCTCTGGAGCCTTGCCGTCGAGGAGCAGTTCTATCTGCTCTGGCCGATCGTGATGCTGCTCATTCTCAAGCGCAACGGCACACGCAACCTGGCGCTGACGGCCCGTTGGCTCGTGCTCGCTGCTCTCCTGGTCGCTGTGTTGACAGCGGTGCTCTACCACCCGGGCCGCATCGGCGA
Organism: Acidimicrobiaceae bacterium; assembly: GCA_024641005.1. Classification (GTDB taxonomy): domain Bacteria; phylum Actinomycetota; class Acidimicrobiia; order Acidimicrobiales; family Ilumatobacteraceae; genus Ilumatobacter. Next base: position 64,398 of record JAHEDX010000012.1, on the reverse strand, counting down.
ATGCTCGGTCAACCCCGAGGCCTACTGGACGATCGGCGAGCGGTGCATCTCGAAGGCCGACACGCTGTATCTGTCGACGGTCACCCGATCGAGCGGCCTGCTGCTGGGTGCCGCGTTCGCCATGATCTGGCGACCGGTTGCGATCATGCGAGGCCCGCTTCGCAGCGCCCATCGACCGCTCGACATCATGGCCGTCTTCGGTCTGCTGTTGCTCGGCCTGTTCGCCTGGAAGATCCATTTCGTCACGCCGGCCGGCGCCGGTGCCTGGCTGTTCCGAGGCGGGCTGTTCGTCACCGGTATCGCCACCCTGATGGTGATAGCGGCAGTGACGCACCGTCGCACGGTGATGAGCCGTTTGCTGGGAAACCCAGTCCTGACCTGGGTCGGCACGCGCTCGTACGGCCTCTATCTCTACTCGTGGCCGATCTATCAGATCATCCGTGAGGTCGCCGGGAACGCGCTGACCTTCCGTCAGTTCATCGTGGCGATGATCGTGACCAGTGTGATCACCGAGGTGTCGTACACCTACATCGAGACGCCCATCCGCCGAGGCGAGGTCGGTATCTGGTGGGACAGCCTGCGCCGGCGCCGCGATCCGCTGCCGCGCAAACTCGCGGGTGGCACGGCCCTGGCGTGCCTCGCACTGCTGAGCTTCGGTGTCCTCCGTCTCGGCCTCGCCGACCTGCAACGCAACGAGATCGATCAGATGTTGGTCGAAGGCGAAGAGAACGTCACGAGTCTCGACGACTTGTTGGGTTCCGGCAACGCCGGTGAGGGCGCGGCTCCGGCCGACCCACCCGTCACCCAGACGACCGTGCCCGCCGACGATTCGATCCCGGTCGTTCCCGAGATTCCGACCACCACCACGACCACCACGACGACCACGACCTTGCCGCCAGAACCTGTGAGCTATTTCGCGATCGGCGACTCGGTGATGCTGGGTGCGGCAGGGGTGCTCACCGACCGTGGCTACACCGTCAACGCCGAGAAGAGCCGCCAGATGATCGACATGGTGCCGGTCATGGAACAGCTCGGCGCGGCAGACCTGTTCGGCGATCCGGTGATCATCCACCTCGGCACGAACGGACCGTTCACGAAGGAGACGCTCGACGACTTCCTGAGACCGCTGAGCAAGGTGCCCAACGTGTTACTCATCAATGTCCGCGCCAACCGCCCGTGGACGGCGCAGAACAATGCCCTGCTCGCAGCGCGCGACCGCCCGGGCGACAACATCATCCTGATCGACTGGAACACGATCTCGAACAACTGTGTCGGTAATTGCTTCGCCTCCGACGGCATCCACCTGTCGGCCGACGGCCAGAAGTTCTACGCCGACATGATCGGTGACATCACCGGTCGATGACCGGCTGACGAACCCGTGGAATCCGGCGCCACCTGAACGCCCTGAGAGCTTCGACCGCGATGGTCGGCATGTGTGCAAGCGATGCCCGAAGCGGGTCCCGCCTCCACGTTTCGAAGGCGGTGCCGCCATCCGTTGGGTCGGCGCGCCACGGCGCGCATACGCTCAATGACATGACGTCACCAGTTCGTGTTGCAGTGACCGGCGCTGCCGGTCAGATCGGTTATTCGTTGCTCTTCCGTATCGCCTCGGGCTCGATGCTCGGCCCCGACACGCCGATCGCCTTGTCGCTCCTCGAGATCACTCCGGCGCTCGGCGCGCTCGAAGGGGTCAGGATGGAACTCGACGACTGTGCGTTCCCGTTGCTGTCGTCGGTCGTGTGCACCGACGACGCCGATGTAGCGTTCGGCGACGCCGATGTGGCTCTGCTCGTCGGAGCGATGCCCCGCAAGGACGGCATGGACCGCTCCGATCTGCTCGCTGCCAACGGTGGCATCTTCAAGCCGCAGGGCGAGGCGCTCTCGCGCTCGGCCAAGCGCGACGTGAAGGTGCTCGTGGTCGGCAACCCTGCCAACACCAACGCGTTGATCGCGAGGAGCAATGCGACCGACCTCGATCCCGGCCGCTTCACGGCGATGACCCGGCTCGACCACAACCGGGCGATCAGCCAACTCGCGACCAAGCTGGGAGTGAGCGTCAACGACGTCAAGAAGATGACGATCTGGGGCAACCACTCCAACACGCAGTATCCCGACCTGTTCCACTGCGAGGTCGGCGGCCGCAACGCCTACGAGGCGGTCGGCGATCACGAGTGGGTCGACCAGACCTACATCCCGACCGTTGCCACACGCGGCGGCGCGATCATCAAGGCCCGTGGGGCGTCGTCGGCAGCATCGGCGGCGAACGCCGCTGTCGACCACATCCGGTCGTGGAGTCTCGGTACGCCCGAGGGCGACTGGGTGTCGATGGGCGTGCCGTCCGATGGTAGCTACGGCGTGCCAGAAGGCCTCATGTCGAGCTTCCCCTGCGTCTGCAAGGACGGCAAGTACGAGATCGTCCAGGGGCTCGACATCGACGACTACAGCCGCGGCAAGATCGACGCGTCGGCCGCGGAGCTGACGGCTGAACGCGACGCTGTCGCCGAACTCGGTCTGATCTGAACCGAGGGCTCACCGGTGGGTCGATCTTCCCAGCAATTCTAAACCCGAGTTGAAAGGTCGGGTTTAGACGTCTAGAGTCGCGGGCGATGAGTGACAACTGGGGTTTCGAGACCAAGCAAATCCATGTCGGGGGCGAACCCGATGTCGCGACCGGTGCGAGGGCGGTGCCGATCTACCAGACGACCTCGTACGAGTTCCGCGACACCGAGCATGCCGCGAACCTGTTCGGCTTGGCCGAGGTGGGCAACATCTACACCCGCATCATGAACCCCACGCAAGGGGCGCTCGAAGCGCGGCTCAACGCGCTCGAAGGTGGGTGCACGACGGCGATCGGTATTCCGGGCGCCCTGGCGGTTGCATCCGGACAGGCAGCCGAGACGTTGGCGATTCTCACCCTGTGCGAGTCGGGTGACCACGTCGTGGCGTCGGCATCGCTCTACGGGGGCACCTACAACCTGCTGCACTACACACTGCCCAAGATGGGGATCGCGGTCACCTTCATCGACGACCCAGACGATCTCGATGCGTGGCGGGCAGCGGTACAGCCCAACACCAAGGCGTTCTACGGCGAGGTGCTCGCCAACCCCCGCAACAACTTCCTCGACATCGAGAACATCGCTGCGGTCGCCCACGAGCACGGGGTGCCCCTGATCGTCGACAACACGGTGCCGACGCCGTACCTCGTGCGGCCGCTCGAGTGGGGTGCCGACATCGTGGTGCATTCCCTGACCAAGTTCATCGGCGGTCACGGCACCTCGATTGGCGGTGCCATCATCGACGGTGGCACGTTCGACTACGGAGCATCGGGTCGTTTCCCGAACTTCACCGAGCCCGATCCCAGCTACCACGGGTTGGCCTACTGGCCCGCGCTCGGTCACGGCTCGTTCATTCTCAAGGCGCGGGTCCAGATGCTGCGAGACATGGGCATGGCGATCTCGCCGTTCAACGCGTTCATGATCCTGCAGGGTCTCGAAACGTTGAGCCTCCGGATGGACCGTCACTGGGAGAACGCACAGAAGGTCGGCGAGTATCTCGACGCCCACCCGCAGGTCGCCGGCGTCTCGTATGCCGGGCTCGAGTCGAGCCCGTGGCACGACCGCACACGCGTGTACGGACAGGGCAAGGGCTATGGCTCGATCATCGCGTTCGACATCGTGGGCGGGTCTGAGCCGGGCAAGAAGTTCGTCGAGGCGCTCACGCTCCACAGTCATGTCGCCAACATCGGTGACGTTCGCAGCCTGGTGATCCAGCCGGCCGCGACCACCCACAGCCAGCTCTCTGCCGACGAGCAGGCGGCCGCAGGTGTGACCCCTGGCCAGGTCCGCCTCAGCGTCGGGCTCGAGCTGATCGACGACATCATCGCCGACCTCGATCAGGGTTTCGCAGCAGCCGCGAGTTGAGCTGTTCGGTTTGGTGCCAGGCACCAAACCGAACACCATCGGCACGGTGCCGCCCTCGCCCCCGACGCTCGTTACTCTGCCGCGGTGAGCACCGACCAGAGCATCTGGGCCGGTCGGTACCTTCCGGTCACGATCGCGAACCTGACCATTGTCGCGATCGCGGCGTTCGACGGTCTGGCGATCGTCGCCGCCCTACCCAACATCACCGAAGACCTCGGCCATGTCGGTCTGGTGCCGTGGGTGATCACGGCATATCTCGCGACATCTGCTGTCGCGGTGATCGTCGCCGGTCCGGTGATCGACGCGATCGGTGTTCGACGAACGTTCCGGGTCACCGGCGTGTGGTTCCTCGCATGGAGCGCGGCGGCAGCAGCATCACCGAACCTTCCGATGCTGATCGCGGCGCGGGTGATGCAGGGGCTCGGTGGCGGGCTGGTGATCGCGGTGGCGCTGGCCGCAGTCGGGCTGGCGTACCCACACGAGCTGCGACCGAGGGCGTTCGCGGCGAATTCCCTCGTCTGGGGCGGCATGGGATTCGGCGGGCCCGCGCTCGCCGGTGCCCTGCTCACCATGGGCGACTGGCGGTCGATCTTCCTGGTGCAGTTGCCGTTGACCGCCCTCGCGCTCGCCGTGGGTTGGCGATCCCTGCCGAGCACGCGTGAGCGCGCGACATCGGTCCGGATGGACTGGACCGGTGTCGCGCTGCTGTCGATCGTCACCATCGGATCGCTCATCGCCGTGTCCGAGATCGGCCACCGATGGTGGCTCGTCGTCGGCGGCGTAGCGGTCACCACGGCGAGCGCTACCGGGTACTGGCGGCACAGCGGTCGCACCCCCGATCCCGTGCTCCATCGCGAGCATCTCACCAGATTTCCGTTGCGGTGGGTGCACCTGACGAGTGGCCTCGTGCTGATCGCCGGACTCGCAACCGACAACTACCTGCCCTTGTATGTACAGACGACGCGTGGCCGTTCGGAGGGGTTCGCCGCGTTCTCACTGATGTTCCTCACCGTCGGATGGACGATCGGGTCGGTCGTGTTCAGCCGTCTGCTCCACCGATGGCGCGAGTCGGACGTGATCCTGCTCGGCGCCGTCCTGATCGTCCCGGCGACGACGTTGTCGGGTCTGGCGATCGCGTTCGACTGGCACCTCGGGTTCGTGTTCGCCGGATTCGCCGCCGTCGGCTTGTCGATCGGGTTCGTCTCGACGGCAGGGCTCACCTTGTTGCAGGCGAGCAGCGCCGAATCCGAAATGGGCAGGGCGAACGCCGCTCATCAGTTCATCCGCACCTTGTGCATCACCTACGGGGTCGCGTTGGGCGGGGCGATCCTGCTGCTGGTCGTCGATCGTCGCGTCGGCGATATCGAGGCGGTTCGCGACGTCCTCGCAGGTAAGGACGTCGAGCTCGGCGAGCAGACGGCAAGCGCGATCGGTGCCGGTCTCGCCTGGACGACGCTGCTCTCGTTCGTGGTGGCGGTGGCGTGTCTGCTCGCCGCCCGACGCCTCGCGTCCGCGATGCGGGCCCTACCGGGCGGTCGCGGTTCGCTGGTCGGCGACTGACGGCTCAGTCGTCGTCGCGTTGTTCGCGCAGAAATTGTTCGAATTCGGCCCCGAGGTCGTCGGCCGACGGGATCGCGGCCTCGGAGCGACGGTCGTGCTCTTGTTCGAGCATGCGTACGTAGAACTGGAGTTGGATGTCGCCGTCGACCACTTCGTCGTGGAGCGAGCGCCACTTGGTGATCTCGTCGGCCAGCTCACCGTCATCGGCGGGCACCGGGACGTTCAACACGTGTGACAGGTGGGTCTGGAGCGCGGCGACGGCCTGCGGGTGCTCGGCGTTCATCAGGTAGTGCGGCACGCCGACCCGCAGCGAGACCGATGGTATGCCGGCCTCGGCGAGATCGGATTGGATCACGCCGACGACGCCCGTGACTCCCTGATAGGACGGCTGTCCGATGCCGAGCCGCCGTGCGAGATCGGCATCGGTGGTGCTGCCAGTGACCAGCGGTGTGCGGGTGTGGGGCACGGCCTCGGCAGCGGAGCCGACGGTCACGACGGCCTCGCAACCGAGTCGGCGGGCGACCGACGTGATGCACGCCGAATAGGTGCGCCACCCGAGGTGTGGTTCGACACCGACGAGCACCACCAGATCGCGCCCGCCGCGCCCGCGCACGACGTCGAACTGGTTCTCGGGCCACCTGATCAGGCGTACCTCGCCCTCGTCGAACTCGACTTGTGGGCGCTCCTGGGTGAAGTCGTAGAACGGGTCGGGATCGATCTCGCCGATGGTGATCGCGGTATCGGCCGGAGCGAACCGATCGAGCGCGGTGGTCGCAGCGCCGCCGATGTCGAACAGGCCGGTCAAGGCGATCAGCATCACCGGCGACCGCAACGGCCCGAGATCCTCGATCTCGAGTTGCAGCACGTCGTCGATGTTCACGGTGACCAGTGTGTCAGGCGGCGAGCGACTCGACGACGGCGTCGATGCACTGGGTGAGGGCGTGGACGTCGGCCGGGTCGATAGCGGGGAACATGCCGACTCGGAGCTGGTTCCGGCCGAGCTTGCGGTAGCTGTCGGTGTCGAGGACCCCGTTCGCTCGCAGTACCGCCGAGACCGTGTTGGCGTCGATCGAGTCATCGAGGTCGATCGTCGCGACCACAGACGAACGCTTGCCCGGATCGGTGACGAACGGGGTCGCCCATTCGCGCGCCTCCGCCCAGCCGTACATGATCGCCGCCGAATTGTCACTGCGGGCAGCGCACCATTCGAGTCCACCGTTGCCGTTCATCCACCGGAGCTGGGCGTCGAGCATGATCAGCGTGGCGACAGCAGGCGTGTTGTAGGTCTGGTCGGCGCGACTGTTCGTGAGGGCGATGCCGAGGTCGAGCGATGCCGGGCGCCAGCGGTCACCGGCGGCGATCCGCTCGACCCGTTCGGTCGCCGCGGGGGAGCAGGCGGCCAACCACAACCCGCCGTCGGCGGCGAAGCACTTCTGAGGGGCGAAGTAGTAGACGTCGACCTCCGCCGGATCCCATCTGAGTCCACCGGCGGCCGAGGTGGCGTCGACGGCGACGATCGCGCCGGAGTCGGCGCCGGCGGGTCGTACGGGTCGCATCGCCACACCGGTCGAGGTCTCGTTGTGGGTCAGGGCGTACAGATCGATGCCCGGGGAGGCGACGGGTGCCGGATGATCACCCGTGGGGCTCTCGACGACGTCGGGCCGATCGAGGTGGGGGGCAGCGGCGCAGGCCTCGGCGAACTTGGACGAGAACTCGCCGAACACCAGGTGCTGGCTGCGGCGATCGACCAGTCCGAAGGTCGCTGCGTCCCAGAACACGGTGGTGCCACCGTTGCCGAGCACGATCTCCCAGCCGTCGGGCAGCGAGAACAGCTCGGTCAACCCGGCACGAACCGACCCGACCAGAGCCTTGACCTGGGGCTTGCGGTGCGACGTGCCCATGATCGTGGACGCGCCGGCGACGATCGCCTCGATCTGCTCGGCGCGGACCTTCGACGGACCGCATCCAAATCGGCCGTCGGCGGGCAGGATCGAGTCGGGAAGTCGGATGGTCTGAGGATCCACGGGCCCAGCATGGCAGCGCACTCCTGCGCTTCCCACACAGAGCGCTTCACGATTCGTTTCGTGTTCGGACCGTCTTGTTTCGCCAGGTCGCCTTGTTCGTTTCCCGGCTGATCCGTTGAGTGGGGAACGTCCACGAACACACCTCGAACAGGAGATTCCCATGAAGATTCGACACTCTCTCGCGGCGGCCACAGCGGTCGTCGGGCTCGCTGCCGTCCCGGCGGTCGCCAACGCCGGCCACGGCCGTTCGACCTCCACCTACCGGGTCACGATCGAGAACATCGCGACCGGGTTCCAGCCATTGTCGCCGGCCGGGGTGGTGGTGCACAGCCGTTGGACGGACGTGTGGAGCACGGGGGCACCGGCGACAGCGGCTGTCGCCGCGGTCGCGGAGGACGCCAACCTCGCCGTGTTCGTCGACACCTATGGGGGTGCTTCTGGCGTGTCGCAGTCGTTCGTCGGGGGTGCAACCCCGATCGGCCCGATGGGTTCGGACTCGTTCGAGTTCGACGCTCGTCAGGGAGACCGGCTCAGCCTCGTGAGCATGTTGGTCAACACCAACGACGCGTTCACGGGCCTCGATTCGGTCAGGTTGGGAGGGGGCACCCAGGTCGTCGAAGTCGGGGCCTATGACGCCGGCACGGAGACCAACGACGAGCTGGCGGCGCACATCCCCGGCCCTGCCGGCAACAGCCCGTTCGAACGCGCGCCGGAGGGCGGCGTGATCATGCACCACCAGGGGGTGCTCGGAGTCGGTGATCTCGATCCCGGCGTGCACGGCTGGATCGGACCGGTTGCCCGTATCACGATCGAACGGATCGACTGAGTTTCCTGTGCCGGGCACACGAGTTGGGGGCCGCATCGCGCGGCCCCCAACTCTTCGTTACCGGGCGGGGAATCGGGGGGATTCTCTGGCAGCATTGAGATCGTGAACCGAACCTCGAAAAGACTCGCTGCCATCGCCCCCTCTGCGACCCTCGCCGTCGACGCGAAGGCCAAGGCCCTGCAGGCTGCCGGTGAGAATGTGATCGGCTTCGGAGCGGGAGAACCCGACTTCCCGACGCCGGCCCACATCGTCGAAGCGGCCGTCACCGCGTGCCGTGATCCGAAGAACCACCGGTACTCGCCGGCCGGCGGTCTCCCCGAGCTCAAGCAGGCGATCGCCGAGAAGACCCTGCGCGATTCCGGCTATCAGGTCGATGCCGCCCAGGTGCTCGTCACCAATGGCGGAAAGCACGCCGTGTTCACGGCGTTCGCTGCATTGTGCGACCCGGGTGACGAAGTGCTGTTGCCTGCCCCGTACTGGACCACGTATCCCGAGGCCATCACGTTGGCCGGCGGCGTGCCGGTGGTCATCGACACCGCCGACGAGACCGGTTTCAAGGTCACCATCGACCAGCTCGATGCGGCGGTCACCGATCGCACCAAGGTGCTGCTGTTCGTCAGTCCCGACAACCCGTCGGGTGCCGTGTACAGCCCGGCCGAGGTCAAGGCGATCGGCGAGTGGGCGGTCGAGCGCGGCGTCTGGGTGATCACCGACGAGATCTACGAGCACCTCACCTACGGTGGCCACGCTTTTGCGTCGATGCCGACGCTCGTCCCCGACCTCGCCGACCAGTGCCTGGTGTTGAACGGCGTTGCCAAGACCTACGCGATGACCGGGTGGCGCGTCGGCTGGCTGATCGGCCCCAACGACATCGTCAAGGCCTCGACCAACTTCCAGAGCCATGCCACGTCGAATGTCTCGAATGTGGCACAGCGTGCCGCGTTGGCCGCCGTGGCCGGCTCGCTCGACGATGTCGTGATGATGCGCGACGCATTCACCCGTCGCGGCGCCAACATGCACCGGATGCTCAACGACATCGACGGTGTCTCGTGCATCGAGCCGCAGGGTGCGTTCTACTGCTTCCCCAACGTGTCGGGTCTGCTGGGACGCCCGATCAACGGGCAGACCGCCGGCACCACGCTCGAACTCGCCGATCTGGTGCTCGAGCAGGCCAAGGTGGCGTTCGTGCCCGGTGAGGCGTTCGGTGCCCCCGGCTATGCCCGGTTCAGTTTCGCGCTCGGTGACGCCGACATGGAAGAGGGCATCCGCCGCATCGCCGAACTCGTCAGCTGACGGTTCGGTGGGGTGTCTCGACATCCCGCGAAATGGTGACGATCGCGTCTGCCGGGCGGTGGACGCCACCAGAGGTCTCGTATGCGGTAGAACTCTCGCGTGCGACAAAATGCGCGACTGAACGCGAGGGCGACCGAATGGGCTGCCCGCCTGGCGGACCGTGTCGGCGCCGACGATGTCGTCAGGATCTCGCAACGGATGCTCGACACGATCGACGACGTCTCGAGTAATCGATGGGATGCCGCCACTCGGCGTGCCGCCGCGCTTCCCGGAGACATCAGACCCGAGAAGATCAAGGCGCTCACCGACTCGTTGGCACGTGAGCTCGGTGCGACCGGCGCGGCGGCCGGCGCGGCGGCCGTGGCACCGACCGTCGGCACGGCTGCCACCCTGTTGGCCACCACGGCCGAGCTCGGATGGTTCACCGCCCGCGCCGGAGATCTGATCCTCACGATCGCCGCGGCCCATGGCCGGCCCGAACCCACCGTCGACGAGCGCCGGGCGTGGGTGCTTGCGGTGCTGATCTACGGGAGCTCTGCCAGGGGCGGGCTCACCCGTGCCATCAACGAGGCGACGACTGGCACCGTGCCGGTCGTCAACAACAGGGTGCCGCTCGCCACCCTGCAGACGGCGAATTTGCTGATGAGCCGGTCGTTGCTGCGCCGGTACGGCTCGCGGCGCGGGCTGATCGCGGTCGGCAGAGCGTTGCCCATCGGTATCGGCGCGTTCATCGGTGGCAGTGCCAACTACGTCGCTATTCGCACGCTCGCCCGCAATGCCGACGAGTTCTTCGCGCGCCTGCCCTACTCGGCCATCGACGTCCAGTCCACCGACGTCACCGGACGTCTGCTCGGGGCGTGAGCCCGTCTCACCCCTGATCGGCGGATGGTTGATCCGATACGGTCGCGGATGCTGCAGTGAGTGAAGTGTCGGCACACGCAGTGCCGCTCCGTTGTTGCCGGCATCGGCGCACTGCGGCAGTGAGGCTGTGATGTCGACGGTGCAACTGCGAGGTGTTCGAAAGGTCTATCCGGATGGATATGTCGCGGTGACCGATATCGACCTCGATGTCGTCGACGGTGAGTTCTTCGTGCTGGTCGGCCCGTCCGGCTGTGGCAAGTCCTCGGTGCTGCGCATGATCGCTGGCCTCGAGCCGGTCACCGGTGGCGATGTCCTGATCGACGGCGTTCGCGTCAACGACACGCCGACGAACGCCAGGAATCTGTCGATGGTATTCCAGAGCAGCACGCTGTATCCGAACCTGACTGTGGCCGAAAACCTCGGCTTCCCACTCGAGCTGGCCGGGGTCGGCAAGGCCACGAAGCTCGACAAGGTCTCTGAGGTCGCCGACTTGCTCGGGCTGACGAAGCGGCTCGACGAGCTGCCTCAACGGCTATCGGGTGGCGAGCGTCAACGGGTCGCCATGGGCCGGGCGATCGTGCGCAGACCCCGTCTGCTGCTCATGGACGAGCCGATGTCGAATCTCGACGCGAAACTGCGGACCGAACTGCGCGCCGACTTGCTGACACTGCAGCGGGGGCTCGGCATCACCACCATCTTCGTGACCCACGACCAGGTCGAGGCGATGGCACTCGGCGATGATCTGGCGGTGATGTGGCAGGGCCGGGTCGTGCAATCCGGGCGACCGATCGAGATCCATCGTGCTCCGACCGACACGTTCGTCGCCCAGTTCATTGGCATCCCGCCGATGAATCTGCTGGTCGGTCAGGTAGCGGCCGACGATGCGGGTCTCGCTCTGTGCGTCGGTTCGCACCGGATTCCGATCGGTGATGTCTCGGCACGGTGGCCCGATCTCGTCAACAGGATCGGGGGTGAGGTCGTTGTCGGCATACGTCCCGAGGCGTTTCGCCGAGATCCGAACGGCGAGTTCGTGCTGAGTGTCCGCTTCCACGAGCAACTCGGGTCCCGGCAATGGGTCCACGCCTACATCGACGCCTCCGTGATCGACGTCACCCACGCGCAGAGCCTGGCCGAGTCGACGGTCATCGCTTCCCTCGACGGTCGTGGGGAGGTGAGTTTGTGGAAACCGCTGAGGCTCGCTGTCGATCACAGCCAGATCCACCTCTTCGACCGGGACACCGGCGTCGCGCTGACCACCATGTCGTCGCCCTGAGTCGTCGACCCAAACCCCGTTCTGTTCAGCAAGTTGCAGACCCGGGTCTGCAGTCTGCTGAACAGAACGGGGTTTGGGATCAGTAGGTTGCTGGGCGGTCGGGCTGACCGGATGGAGGGAAGTTGTCGCTCACCTCGTTCGTGTTGGTGCTGATCGCAGCGGTGCTCCACGCCGGTTGGAACGCACTGGTCAAAGCGGGCGGCGACCGGCTCATCACGAGCTGGGCGATCGTGTCGGCTGCAGCCATCGTCAGTATCCCGGTGTTGCTGGTCGTCGGGTTGCCCGACCAGCGGGTGTGGTGGGTGCTGGTCGTGACCGGCGCGCTCCACATCGCGTACAACCTGTTCCTCGTCGCCGCATACGAACGGGCCGATCTGGCCGTCGCCTATCCGATCGCCCGCGGTGTCGCGCCCGTGATCGTCACGATCGCCGGCATCACCTTGCTCGACGACCGCGTCACCGCCCTCGGGGTGATCGGTGTTCTGCTGGTGGTGAGTGGGTTGGGCGTGGTCGCGACGGCCCATCCCCTGCACGACACCCGATGGGCGATCGCTACCGGGCTCATGATCGCGTCATACACATTCGTCGATGGGTACGGCGTGCGTCGCAACGGTGAAGCCGCCCAGTACATCTGCTCGAGCTTCATCCTGTACGCGTTCGTGTTCACCGTCATCGTCTGGTCGCGTCGCGACGTCGGTCGGATGCGTCGAGCGGTCCTGCAGAGCCCGGGACGGCTGCTGCTCGGCGGCGGCGCCAACGCGGGCGCATACCTGCTCGTGATGATCGCTGCCCGCACCGAGCCGCTCGGCCTGGTCGCAGGCTTGCGCGAGACCTCGGTGCTGTTCGGTCTGCTGATCGCCCATCGCCTGCTCCATGAACGGGTCACCCTTCGCCAAACCGTGGCGATCGTGATCGCCGTGATGGGAGCGGTCGCCATCGTCGTGAGTTGAGGACCACAGTCCGGTGAACGGGTACATCCGGTGGCATGGCTCCAACGCTGGTCCACGACCTCGATGGGTTCGCTCGGCTGGTACGTCGTCCCCCGATCGAGCTGCTCGGCGGCGTCGCCTGACGGCAGGAAACGAGTCCATGTCGACGGTTCCCGGTTGGGTCGAGCCCCTGGGGCGAACGTCAGATGTCGATGTGGGTTCCGATGTCGACGCTGCGATCGGGCGGCAGGCTGAAATACGACGCCGGGTCGCCGGCATTACGGAACAAGAAGGCGAACAATCGCTCGCGCCACTCCACCATGCCGGGCCGGTCGGTCACAGAGATGCGCTCGCGTCCGAGGAAGAAGGTGGTCTGGTTGGGATCGAAGGTGAGGCCGCCGGCCATCAGATTGCGGAGGTCCTGGGCGAGATCGGTCTCGTCGGTGAACCCGTAGCGCATCTCGAGGGTGTGGAAGCCCAAGTCGTAATGGGTGACATGGTCGCGTTCAGCGAGGTTGACATGAGCACGGTTGTCGGTCACCACCGACAGGAATACGACGGTCTCGTGCAGGCTGTGGTTGTGTCGGAGGTTGGTGAGCAGAGCAGGGGGGACCCGACCCGGGGTGCGGTGCAGGTAGACGCCGGTGCCCGGGTGACGCAAGGGCGGGTTCTTGGCCAACCCTTCGACGAATCGGTCGACGCTCAACGCCTCCTTGGCGACTCGGTCGGTCAGCAGGCGCCGGCCGGTGTTCCAGGTGGTGAAGATGGTGAATCCGACACCACCGATCACCAATGGGATCCAGCCGCCGGCCGGAATCTTGAACAGGTTGGCGATCACGAAGGCGAGGTCGATGATGATCAGTGGCGTCGTGATGAGCGCGATCCGCAAGCGTGACCATCCCCATCGTTGATCGGCCACCGCGGCGATCAGGATCGTGGTGATGATCATCGTGAGCGTGACGGCTACGCCGTAGGCCGCCGCCAGGCGACTGGACGAGCGGAACGAGAACACGAGCGTGAGGCAGGCCGCCAACAGGAACCAGTTGATGCTGGGCACGTAGACCTGGCCGCGGTGGTGGTGCGAGGTCTGCACGGTGCGCATGCGGGGTAGGTAGCCCAGGTTGACCGCTTGCACCGTGAGCGAGAACGCGCCGGTGATGAGGGCCTGCGAGGCGATCACCGTCGCGGCGGTGGCCAGCACGACGAGTGGCCAGTTGGCCCACCCGGGCGCCAGCAGGAAGAACGGGTTCTCGATCGCATCGGGCCGATTGAGCAGTAGCGCACCTTGTCCGAGGTAGTTGATCACCAGCGCCGGCAGCACCAGCAAGAACCAGCCGCGCTGGATCGGGCTGCGCCCGAAATGGCCCATGTCGGCGTACAAGGCCTCGCCGCCGGTGACGACCAGGAACACCGAACCCAGTACGAGAAAGCCGCGGCCGCCGTTGTCGGCAAAGAACTGGATGGCGCGGGTGGGGTCGAGCGCCCGCAGCACCGACGGCTCGGTCGACAGTTCGGCGGCGCCCAACACGGTGAGCGTGCCGAACCACAGCAACATGATCGGCCCGAAGAAGCGGCCGATCATCTCGGTGCCGTGGCGCTGCACCGAGAACAGCGCGACCAGGATCACGACCACGATCGGCACCACCCATTGGTGCACCGACGGCGCTGCGACCTCGACGCCTTCGACGGCCGACAACACCGAGATCGCCGGGGTGATCATGCCGTCGCCGTACAGCAGGGCGGTGCCGAACAGGGCCATCAGCACGAGCATCCGGGTGCGTTTGCCCTCACCGCCGGTGACCAGCGCTCCGAGGGCGAGGATGCCGCCCTCGCCGTCGTTGTCGGCCCGCATCACGATCAGGAGGTACTTGATCGTGATCACGATGATCAGTGACCAGAACATCAGCGACAGCACACCGAGCACGTTCGCCTCGGAGACGGCGAGGTTGTGTTCGCCGGCCAGTGACTCGCGGAACGCGTAGAGCGGGCTGGTGCCGATGTCGCCGAACACCACGCCGAGCGCACCGACGGTGAGGCCGATCCCGGCGGTCTGCGCCTTCGAGATGTGCTCGCTCACGGCCGCACGACCGTCGGTGCCGCAACGCGGTGTCGGGCTGGTCGTGGTTGCTCGGCATCAGGTTGCAGAGCCGCGCTCGGTGGTGTCACGGATCGGACGGTAGTGCTCGGCGCGCGGCTGGTACGCATCACAGGCATCTCATCAGCGGAGCGGCTGGTTCAGCGAACGGCGCCGCGCTGGCGCATCTCGGCGACCACCTGCCCGGCACCCCACTCGTTGCGTTCGAGCGCGAGCATCATGGCGGCCACGTTGCGGTCGCGGATGCGTTCGAGTTCACGCACCGTCAGATGGCCCGATTGCTCGTCGCTCTGGGATGCGATGGTGTCGATCAGCTCGTCGGTCAGCTCGGGAACGTCCATCAGCTTGGTCCACGGCCAGGACAGGCACTCGCCGAACTGGCTGATGAAGTGACGCATACCGCCGAGCCCGCCGGCGATGCGGTAGGTCTCGAACAGCCCCATCTGCGCCCACCGCAACCCGAATCCGTAACGGATCGAATCGTCGATCTCTTCGGTGGTGGCGATGCCGTCCTTGACCAGCCACAGTGCCTCTCGCCAAACCGCTTCCAACAGCCGGTCGGCGATGTGGGCATCGATCTCGGCCCGGACCCGCAGCGGATGCATCCCGAGCGACCGGTACAGCCCCATCGCGCACTCGATCACGTCGTCGGCCGTGTCGGCTCCGCCCACCACCTCGACGAGAGGGAGCAGGTACACCGGGTTGAACGGATGGCCCACGACGAGGCGCCGTGGGTGGGTGAGGGGTTCGGCCAGAACAGACGGCTTGAACCCGGACGTCGACGAGGCGATGATCGCCGTCGGGATCGACGCCGCGTCGATGGCAACGAGCGTGGCGTGCTTCAGGTCGAGCCGTTCGGGCACGCTCTCGACGATGAAGTCGGCCTCGGCGACCGCTTCGTCGATCGTGGCGCACATCGTGAGCGACCCGATCGCGTCGTCGTCGGGTTCGAGATCGAGCTCTCGCCACGCCAGCCGCGCGTTGTCGTGCACCTGTGTGATCACGTCGAGCGCCGTCGGCGCGGGGTCGTAGGCGCGGACGTCGATCCCGCTCAATCGCAGCCGAGCGATCCAGCCGGCACCGATCACCCCACACCCGACCGCTGCCGCCGCGGTGGCGGGAGCAGCAGCGGTGTCATCATCCATGTCGGGTCAGCTTCAGGTCGGCGCGCACCTGGTCGGGGCCCTTGATGCCGTATCCGATGCTCTCGAGGATCTCGACCGCGCGGGTCACCAGTTCGGCGTTGGTGGCCAGGGTGCCGCGCCCGAGATAGAGGTTGTCCTCGAGCCCGACGCGGACGTTGCCGCCGGCGATCGCGGCCAACGCCACGTATTCGAGTTGGCGCCGACCGATCGAGAACGCGCTGAAGGTCCACGAATCGGGCACATTGTTGACCATCGCCATGAACGTGTTGATGTCGGGGGGCGCGCCCCAGGGCACGCCCATGCAGAGTTGGATCATGACCGGGTCGTCGATGAGGCCTTCGTCGACCAGCGACTTGGCCTGCCAGAGGTGACCGGTGTCGAACGCTTCGATCTCGGGGCGCACTCCGAGCGCTTGGATCTGGCGGGCCATTTCCTTGAGCGTCGCGGTGCTGTTGGTCATGATGTAGTCGCCCTCGCCGAAGTTCATGGTGCCGCAGTCGAGGGTGCAGATCTCGGGCATGATCCGCCGCACGTGCTCGAGGCGCTCGGTGGCGCCGGCCATGTCGGTGCCGGCCTCGTCGACGGGGAACGGTCGCTCGGCCGAACCGAACGCGAGGTCACCACCCATGCCGGCGGTGAGATTGATGATCACGTCGACATCCGAGGCGCGTACACGCTCGACGACCTCTGCGTACAGGTCGGGTTCGCGAGCACCGGCGCCCGTGATCGGGTCGCGCACGTGGATGTGTGTGACGGCGGCCCCCGCCCGTGCCGCCGCGATGCAGTCGTTGGCGATCTGCTCGGGGGTGACCGGCACCTTGTCGCTCTTGCCGACGGTGTCGCCGCTACCTGTGACGGCACACGTGATGAACACTGAACTCATGCTGGAACCCCTTGGGTGGAAGGCAGGTGGGTGGAAGCGTAGGACAGAGGCCCGGCCGGACGCGAGCGATCGCGACGCAGGACGCGCAACCGTGAGTAGAAATCGTCGTGGTCGGCGTAACAGCCGCGCAGCAGTCGGGCACCGCCGCTCTCGAACGCGTCGCGTCCGTGCAGGATACGTCGGTTGTCGAACCCCACCAGGTCGCCGGGGCGGAACGGGTAGGCAACCTGGAACCGGGGATCGCGTGCCATCTCGGCGAACACCCGCAGCGATTCGTAGGCTCTCGGCATATCGGCGGGATCCATGTGCGGCGCGCTGCGAACCGGGTAGAAAGCACGCAACGTGAGGGGCTGGCGCTTGCCGCCGTGATCGATGATCGGGCCGATCCAGCGGTGCTCGGCATCCTTGGCGCGATTCATGAACACCCATTCGAGCGAGGTGAGCGCGTCGTAGGCGTCGGGATGCTCGGCCCGGATCGCCTCGGCGACCGCCCAGCCATCGCTCATCCGCGACCATCCACCCTGCACGCTGTTCTCGATGCAATGCAGGAACTGGAAACCGGGTGGCACCTCGCGGGTGGGCAGATCGGTGTGCTGCCCGAGGTCGAGCCCGGTGTATGCGGTCGAGTCTGGGTTGGGCTTGGACTGCACACTCCATACGGGTCCGAAGTTGGTATCGCGAATCGGGCCGACATGAGCGACGAGACGGCCGACGAAGTCGAGGTCGGTCGGGGTGTCGGTGAGGCGGCACAGTCCGTATTGCACGAGGGTCGCGATCCACTGGTCGAGCACGTCGTCGTCGTCGAGGATCCGCGATCCGTCGAGCGTGGGCGGCTCGGAGAAGTCGGTGCCCGTCCACATCGTCGGCTCGGGCAGGGCGCTGGAAGGCACGAGAGCGCCGTCGGCGACATAGCGGAGCCAACCGGGGTGGACGCGCACGGTGCGTCCACCACTCCAGCCGAGCACGAGCGCGCCGTCGTCGTCGACGCCGGCAGACATCAGGTCGCTCGGTGCGGGAAGGTCACGCGGTTCGAGCATCGATTCGCGGGTGAGTAACTCGAGGCCGAACCCTTCGGCGTTCTCGGCCAGCCACAGCGAATAGGCGGCAAACGTCATGCCGTCTGCCCACTCGAGCGTGACGAATCCGTCGGCGAGGTGGGCGGAGGCCAACGGTCGCCATTCGTGTGGGATGAAGTCGGGTGTCAGTGGCGGTGCGTTCATGTGAGTTCCCCGTCTCTCCTGCTCGTGTCGACCTGTGGCGTGGCGGTGCCGTTCTGTGAGTGTCCTATTGAATAGGACGTCCCGGTTCAGCTAGATTGCAGCGTATGAGCGACTGGGGCACCGCGTCAAGGCCTGTCGGCCCGGTGCATCGAGCGTTCGGGTTGCTGCAGTTGGTCGTTGCTGCCGATGAGCCCGTCGGGGTGCGCGAGCTGGCGCGCCGGTCCGGTCTGTCCAAGTCGACGACGGCACGCATGCTGGGCATCCTCGACGAGCTGGGCATGGTCGAGCGCACTGCCGCGGGCGCAGCGCGTCCGGGTGCCGGCCTTGCGGCGCTGACCCGTCGCGTGGAGCGTTCACCGGCCGTGTTGCGGGATCTGCTCCGCCCCCTGACCGCCGAGATGGCTCGGGTCTACGGCGAGAACGCGGCGGTGGGAATCGACGACGGCGACGGCTTCTTGTATCTCGACAGCGCCCGTTCGCAGACTGCGGTGCAGGTCGCCGACCCGGCGGGTTTGACGTTTCCGTTCCACCTGGTGGCCCCCGGTCTGATGGTGATGGCCGATTGGCCCCGAGACCGTCTCGACGCTTTGCTCGCCCGGCCGTTGGCCGCGTCGACGGCAAATTCGGTGACCGATGTCGATGCGATCAGATCTCGACTCGCGCGCATTCGCACCCTGGGGTTCGCCTGGACCGACCAGGAACTCGATCTCGAGGTGAACGGCCTCGCGGTGCCGATTCGCGATGGCGCCGGAAAACAGGTCGCCGTCGCGACGCTGTACGGCCCGGCCTACCGGCTCGACGCCCTCGGATCGCCCGATCTCGGTCCGGCACTGGCGGCGTTCGTCGCCGAACGAGCCGTCGGATTGCTCGGAAGTTGACGACGTTCGCAGCGCTGGGTTCAGTGGGCGAGCGAGCGTCGCGTCTTGCGGGTCGCCGCGATCTCGACACCGATCACCAGCACGCATCCGGCGATCGCGAGCAGGATCGGGACCACGACGTCGCCCGACGGTGCCGCGAGTTCGGTGGTCTTGGTGCCGTACGGCCACGGCCACAGCACGCGCAATGAGCCGAGCATCAGTCCGACCATCGCAGACATCACCAGATCATGATGCTGTTCGAGCGCCCAGTTGAGCACGGTCGAGAACAGGGCGAGGCCGACGACACAACCCGCGGCGGTGGCGGCGAGGGCAACCAGATCGCGATCGTTCACGGCCCCCAGCACTTCGGTGTACATCCCCAGCATGACCAGGATGAACGATCCGGAGATGCCGGGCAGGATCATGGCGCAGATCGCCACCGCACCCGACAGGAAGAAGATCCACCACGACTTGGTGACGACCTCCGCGGCGTCTTCGGCGACGGCCGTGTCGCTGCGCAGGCCGAGTACGAGGAACAAGGCGATCGCCACCGCGATCACGGTGCCGATCTCGATCGGCCCGACCGAACGGATCAGGCGCCATGCGACCGTGAGCGAGCCGACGACGAGCCCGAAGAAGAGTGCGGCCATGCGAACCGGCTGGTCGTTCAGGAGCCGTTCGATGACCGACGACAGCGCAGCGACGGCGGCGAGTATGCCGGCCAGGAGCGACAACAGCCATACCCACTCGACCTGACGAATCGTCGTGCCGAAACCCTTGATGTCGGCGGTGATCAGCGACTTCAGCGACTGTGCGCCGGTGTGGACGTTGCGGATCAAGCGCTCGTAGATGCCGAGCACCAGCGCCACCGTTCCGCCCGATACACCCGGCACGATGTCGGCCGCACCCATCGTGAAACCTCGGACGACTTGGGCAGCGGGAGTGGGAACAGACACGTCGGCGAAGGCTACTGGCGGCGAGGCAAGGCGGCGTCCGCGGCGGCCAGGCACCCTGGGGCATCGTGCCCGAGGGGTGTCGGCGTCAGGCGCTGTAGACGAACGCGGCGGGCATCGTGACGTCGAGCAACTCGCAGTCGTCGGTCGGGTCCGTCAGCCGGTAGCGCAGGCCGCCCGGGATGGCGGCGCTGCCGCCGTCGGACAACCGCACACTGTCTCCACCGTCGGAGTGGAACATGGTCGCGCCGCGCAGTACCACGAGTTGCGAGAACTCGGTGTCGTGGGCGATCCAGCCATCGTCGACCGGGCCGGTCGGCCGCGCGACACGCACGCCGGCGAGACCGGCGGTCGCCGAGCCGATGCCGCTGTCGCGGTATTCCCAACCTCGAATGCGCCATGGCTGGTAGCGAGCGCCTTCGGCGATGTGACGCACGAATCGTTGGCCGCCCCAGGTGCGCTGTGGGTCGCCGATGCCGGTCGGCAGCGGCAGCGACCAGTCGGCGATCGTCTCGTGTTCGGCCGGGCAGCCGATCTCGATCACTTCGAGCCCGGTCGAGCTCTCGAGCACGCGGTGTCGGATCTCCGGCGGTTGGATGACGCAGTCGCCCCTTTGCAGGACGAACGGCTCGCCCTGATCCTCGTAGGCGACCTTCACCCAACCAGACTTCACGAAGATCAACTGGAACCGGATCTTGTGGAAGTGCACGTAATCGGGGACGGGGCCTCCATCCGGGATCGTGATGTGGGAAGCGATGAAGCGTCCACCCCAGCGATCGGGGATCAGGTCGCGGTACCTCATGCCTGCCCGACCGACGCCGGACTCGCCCGTGTCGTGGGAGATGACCAGTGATGGTCTGTTGTCGGGGAGGGAGTACGCGGTGGCGACGGGTCGAGGTTCGATCACCGAACCACCCGGGAGCGTCACGCGTTCACCTGGCTGGTCCGTCAGCAGGTGCAACAGCACCGGGCGGGGTGTGGCGGCCGATTCGAGCCGGAGCCGTACGCCGTGCCCGGAGACGATCGCCGTCGACGGCGAGTCCGCTGGGAAGATCACATCGACGCGGAAGCCGAGCTCGCCCAGCAACATGTTCAGGTCATCGGTGAAATGGTCGGTGGCGACCACGACGTGGGCGTTCTGTGTCACGCCGCGACGCTAGCCAACGCCTCTGGTCGATGGCCGGGTCGGCGGCGGGACTCACGACCACCAGATCGAATGGTGCGCGGCGAGTCCGCTGGCGACGACCAGCACGAGGCATTCGGCCACTTGCTCGACGGCGCCCAGCACGTCGCCTGCCAGCCCGCCGATCTTGCGCACGGCAAGCCCGACGACCGACAGCACCGCGAAGGCCGCGGCCGCCAGGAAGGGACCGACCCACCAACCGGCGACGAGCGCGGTCAACGCGGTGCCGGTCAGCAGCCCGAGGACTGTGGTGGCCGGACGCAGGGCCCGCGCAGCGGAAACGCCGAGGCCGCTGTCCGATGCCGGCGGCGCGGTTCTCATCGCTGCGACTGCTGCTCCACGCCCGAGCGTGTGTGCTGCCACGAACGCGGCGAACATCGCTGCGGGCGATGCAATCGAAGCCGCGCACACGATGCGAACCGCAATCGACGACGACAGCGCGGCGACGCCGTAGGTGCCGTGGCGGGAGTCCTTCAGGATCTCCAGCCGTTGGGCGGGGCTCCATCCGCCGCCGAATGCGTCGGCGATGTCGGCCAGGCCGTCCTCGTGGAACGCGCCCGTGATCAGCAGGCCGACGATCACCGCGACCGTCCCTGCCACCGCGGTCGGCACGAGTTGGCCGAGTCCGACCGCGACCGCGCCGACAGTGGCACCGATCAACGTGCCGACGATCGGGAACCACGGGACGATGACGGCGTGTTCGACGGCCTCGCGGGTGCGCACGGGGACGCGGGTCAAGAACTGGATCGCTCCGAGCAACCCCTGCATCGGTGGACCTTTCATTGCCCGAACGGCTCGTCGCCGAACCATTCGTCGAACGTCGCCACCTCGACGACCGACACGCAGGCCATGCGGATCAGAGGTACGGCGGCGAGTGCCCCACTGCCCTCGCCCAGCCGCATACCCAGGTCGAGCAATGGTTGGACCCCGAGATGATCGAGGATGCGCCGATGACCCGGTTCGGCGGACAGGTGTCCCATGATGCAGTGGTCGAGTGCCCCCGGGCAGGCGATGTCGAGCGGTAGCACTGCGGCGGTCGCTACATAGCCGTCGAGCACCACGGGGACGCGGTGGCGCCGGGCGCGAGCGCACGCCGCCGCCATGGCCGCGAGTTCGGCGCCACCGATCTCACGCATGATCTCGATCGGGTCGTCGAGTGACGACACCCGGACGACCGCCTGGTCGACGGCTCGGCGTTTGCGTTGCAGGCCGTCGTCGTCGACGCCGGTACCCCGGCCACTCCAACCGTCGTTGTCGCCGCGCAGCAGCGCTGCCGCCAGGGCGGCGGCGACCGTGGTGTTGCCGATCCCGAGTTCACCGAGGACGAGCAGGTCGGCGCCGTCGGCAACGGCATCGTCGACCGCTGCCACAGCTATGGCGACCGCCTGATCGAAACGTTCGGGTGACAGGGCGGCCTCGAACCGGATGTCGCCGGTGGGCCGCCCGACGCCCACATCGAAGACCGAGAGGGTGGCCCCGACCGAGCGGGCGAGGGCGTTGATCGTTGCTCGACCCGCCCTCACCGCCGCGAACATGGCAGCTGTGACCTCGGCCGGGTAGTTGCTGACGCCTGCCGCAGCGACACCATGATCGCCCGCGAAGATCAACACGGCCGGCCGTTCGACGGTCGGTGTCACCGAGCCCTGCCACGCGGCGATGTGCACGGCCACGTCGTCGAGTCGTTGCAGGGCGCCGGAGGGGCGAAGCACCTGTTCGGAGCGTGCCCTCACGAGCGAAGCGGCCAACTCGTCCCGCCCGCTCAACTCAGCCAGCTCGCGTCGCAGTTGGTCGCTCATGCCGGCTCGCTGCCCGGGTCGGTCAGCGCGAGGGCGCGTCCGGCGACCATCAGGTAGGAGCGATCTGCCGCAGCGACCCAGCGCTGGTTGATCCGCCCCAACTGATCGCGATACCGGCGGGCCAGTTCGTTGGCGGGGACGATGCCCAGACCGACCTCGTTGGTGATCGCGACGATGTCGCCCGCGACTTCGTGGGCGGCGTCCAGAGCCGCCAGGCAGGCGGTCGTGATGGCCGGCTCGTCGTAGCCGTGGTGCAGGAGATTGCCGAGCCAGACGGTGAGGCAGTCGACGATCACGAGCCCGGCGTCGGCGGCGGCGATCGCTCCGGCCAGATCGAGTTCCTCCTCGATCGTGCGCCAGTCGGCAGGTCGCTCGGCGCGGTGCGCGGTGATGCGGGTGTCGAGGTCGTCGTCGCCCAGGATGCGGGGGCTGGTCGCTATGTACACGACGTCGCCGCCGTGGCGTTCGCCGATCCGAACCGCGAGAGAGCTCTTACCGGAACGGGCGCCACCGAGCAGGATGGTCAGCATCGAGGGCTCAGAAGTCGATCCCGCGCTTGGCGCGGATGCCCTGCTGGTAGGCGTGCTTGATCTCGGTCATCTCGGTCACCGTGTCTGCGATCGCGATCAGCTCGGCCGGAGCGTCGCGGCCGGTGACGACGATGTTGACGTGTGCGGGGCGCCCGGTGATGGTGGCGATCACGTCGTCCTGATCGATCCAACCCCACGAGCAGAGATAGGTCAGTTCGTCGAGGATTACGAGCTGGTGCTCGCCGGCAGCGATGAGTCGCTTCGCCGTCGCCCACCCTTCGCGTGCGTGCGCCTTGTCGTCGTCGAGGTTGTCGGAGTCCCAGGTGAATCCATCGCCGAACGCGAACCAGTCGACACCGAGCCGACGGCCCATCTTCTCCTCGCCGACTTTCCAGTCACTCGACTTGATGAACTGGGCGACCGCCACGTTCCAGTCGACGGCCAGTGCCCGCAGCATGACGCCGAACGCGGCCGAACTCTTGCCCTTGCCGTTGCCGGTGTTCACCACGACGAGAGATGGCGCGGAGCGCAGCCCGTCGGGTCTGGGGTCGTCGGCGAGCGCTTCGGTCGTGGAGTCGGCTTCGTTGGTCATCAGGCCGGCGAGCCTATTGCAATGACGGGCGTGCGGCTCGAACGTGTAACGTTCGGATCGCACGTACGGTGCGAAGTCCGGTGAGATCCCGGCGCTGTCCCGCAACGGTGGTTCCCGACGAGTTCGACGACTCGATCGGGGCGAGCCCGGTCGACCCGGTCGTGCGCGATAACCAGACCCTCGAGGCAAGGGCGGTTCGCGGATCGGCTCCCGATCTTCCGGCCCACTTGTCCTCCCAAGTGGAGGAGATTCCATGACACGTACCACGCTCGCCGGTTTGATCGCCGGCTGCGTACTGATCGCCGCATCGTGCGGTGATGACACACCCGGTCCGGTTGCCGCCGAACCGATCGTCACCACCACTGAGACGCAGGCGGCCGACGCCACGATGCCGACCGACGACACGGTACAACCGGACGACACGGTGCCAGATCCGCAGATGTTGCCGTCGGCGATCATCTCGCTGTCCCCGACGGCGACCGAGATGCTGTACGCGATCGGTGCCGGTGACCAGGTGCTCGCCGTCGACGACTTCTCGAACTTTCCCGCGGAAGCAGCGATGAAGATGCAGGGCCTGAACGGTTGGGAGCCCAACGTCGAGGCGATCGCCGGGCTCGAGCCCGACCTGCTCGTCACGGACGGGACGAATCCCGATTTCCTCGCCCAGCTCGACACGCTCGGTATCGCCCACTGGGAGGGCTATGCGGCGGTCTCGTTCGGCGACGTCTACGACCAGATCGAACAGCTCGGGGTGGTGACCGGTCACATCGCCGAGGCGGCCGAATTGGTCGGCCAGATGCAGGCCGATGTCGACGAGGTCAAGGCCGGTCTGCCAGAGCTCGCCGAGCCATTGACCTACTACCACGAGCTCGATGACACGTTCTTTTCGGTCACGAGTGAGACCTTCATCGGCGCCGTATACAGCGAGATCGGCATCGTCAACATCGCCGACGCGGTGGGCGACGGCAACCCGTACCCGCAGCTCAGCGCCGAGTTCATCCTCGCCCAGAACCCCGACCTGATCTTCCTCGCCTGCACGCTCTACTGCGACGTGTCGGCAGCGTCGGTGGCGGACCGACCGGGCTGGGAATCGCTCGATGCCGTCGAGAACGGCGATGTGATCGAGATGAACGACGACATCGCGTCGCGTTGGGGACCGCGTATCGTCGAATATCTGCAGATCGCGGGTGAGGCGGTCGCCCAGGCTGCAGCAGCGAAGGCGGGCTGAGGCCGTGAACGCCGAGCAGCATGGCGACCGTCGGTTCCGAGTGGGGTGGATGCCCGCCTCGGTGCTCGCCGTCGTGTTGGCCGTGCTGCTGGGCGCGATGATCGGCCCGGCGGGCCCGGTGTGGTGGCGCGTGCCGTTGGCACTGCTCGACCATCTGCCACTGATCTCGATCGACAGCGGCGTGACCGATCGTGAATGGTCGATCATCTGGGACATCCGGATGCCGCGGGTCGTGTTGGCCGGATTGGTCGGGGCGATGCTCTCGGTGGGCGGCGCCAGCTATCAGGGGGTGTTCCGCAATCCGCTGGTCGACCCCTATCTGCTCGGAGCAGCTGCGGGTGCGGGCCTCGGTGCCACCCTGATGATCGCGATCTGGGACGACATCGGGTCCGATTGGCCGGTCGACCCGGTGCCGGCCGTGGCCTTCGTGTTCGCGTTGGGGGCAGTGGCGATCACCTACTTGGTGGGCGCTTCCTTCGGCGGGATGCGAACCACTTCGACACTGGTGTTGGCCGGCGTGGCCATGGTCTCGTTGCTGACGGCGATGCAGACATTCGTGCTGCAGCGCAACTCTGAGGTCGTGCGCGAGGTGTACAGCTGGATCCTGGGCCGGGTGTCGACGGCGCGATGGGACGACGTGCGGCTGGTGTTTCCCTACGTGGCGGTCAGTTGCGTGGTGTTGTTCTTCCATCGTCGACAGCTCGACCTGCTGCGCGTCGGCGACGACGAGGCGGTGACCCTCGGCGTGCCCGTCACCAGGGTGCGCCTGATCGTGGTGATCGCCGCAACGTTGGGGACGGCGGCGGTGGTCGCGGTCAGCGGACTGATCGGATTCGTGGGGCTGGTCGTGCCCCACATGGTGCGCCTGGTCGCCGGTGCGAGCTACCGCAGGGTGGTGCCGCTGACCGTGGCGTTCGGCGCTGCGTTCCTGATCCTGGCCGACATCCCCGGACGGATGCTCACCGCTCCGGCCGAGCTGCCGATCGGCGTCGTCACGGCGTTCGTCGGCGCACCGTTCTTCATCGTGTTGTTGCGCACGAGGGAGATCTCCCGGTGAGTTCGATCGAGTTCCGCGACCTGACGGTCAAGTTCGGCAAGCGCACGGTCGTCCAGGGTTTCACCGACACGGTGCGCTCGGGCGAGTGGCTCGGGTTGATCGGGCCCAACGGTGCCGGCAAGTCGTCGATCCTCCGCGCGATCGTGGGTGTGATCCCGTCTGCCGGCGAGGTGCTGGTCGACGGTTCGTCGATGACGCTTCGGTCCCGCGCGCGTCGAGCGGCGATCGTGGCCTACGTGCCTCAGGACCCGCTGATGCCCTCCGACATGACCGGCTTCGAGTACGCGCTACTTGGCCGTGCCCCGTATGTGGGCTACTTCGGCCACGAGAGCCGCCATGACCGGGCGATGGTGGCCGACGTGCTCGAACGACTCGAACTCTCCGAGTTCGCCGACCGCCGGCTCGGCCGGTTGAGCGGTGGCGAGCGCCAGCGGCTGGTGATCGCACGGGCGTTGGCGACCGAGGCGCCGATCCTGCTGCTCGACGAACCCACGAGTGCCCTCGACATCGGCCATCAACAACAGGCGCTCGAGCTCGTCGCTCGGCTGCGCAACGATCACGGCCTCACCGTCATCTCGGCGATGCACGACCTCACCCTCGCCGGGTTGTACAGCGACAGGCTGGCGTTGTTGCACGCGGGAACCGTGGTGGCGAGCGGCGTTCCCGAGGAGGTGCTGCGAGCGGAGACCCTCGCCGAGTTCTACGGCGTCCGGGTCACGGTGCACAGCGAACCAGATGGGACGATCGTGGTGATCCCGCGTCGCGACGCGCTGGACTGAACGCGTTCCCGGTCGGTGCCGATTCCGGTGGCTCAGGCCACTCTGCGGAACAGGCCGTAGACGAACTGCTGTGTGTTCCCGTGGGGGGCGACGTGCAGCTCGGTCTCGTGGGTGAGCAGCTCGAAGCCGTCACCGAGTGCTTCGTGCAGCGACTCGATGCTGTAGCGATGCACCGGGAGCCCGCTGCAACGTTCGGGCCCCTCCGGGCCGAACGTCGAGAGGACCACGTGGCCGCCCACGCGGAGGGCCCTCCGTAGCGTCGCGAGGTACCGGTCGCGGTCATCGGGCTCGATGAGGAAGTGGAAGACGGCCCGGTCGTGCCACACGTCGAATGTTCGATCGAACTCAGCGACGGTCGCGTCGGCGACCACCCAGGTGATGAGTGCGGCGTCGGCGCCGAGGTGGTGCCGGGCGGCGTCGATGGAGGCGGTCGCGATGTCGAGCACCGTCACGTCGCCATATCCGGCGCGCAGCAGGTGACTGGCCAACCGAGAGGCCCCGCCGCCGATGTCGATGACGCCCTGGTCCGGTCTGGTGACGCCTTGGATCAGCCGCAGTGACAGCATCGGCTCGGACTGGAACCAGGTCATCTCGTCGGGGGCTCGGTCCCGCCAGACCGCATTCCAGTGACCGATGTCCACGCCCTGATTGTACCGATGGTCCGTACCGACCTCGCCGGGGACGTCGGGGTGGACGGCGTCAGCGCGTCAGCCGAGCACGGCGACGAGGGCGACACCGATCAACACGGTCGCGCTCGCGAGGTAGTCGGTTCTGGAATGGCGTTCACCGAGGGTGAAATGGGCGATCGCGAATGCGATGATGAGCTCGACCTGGCCGAGGGTTCGCACCTTCGCCGCGCTCTCGAGCGTGAATGCCCACGCCCACCCGATCGAGCCGAGCAGGCTGAACACCCCGACCCAGGCGGCCGATCGCCAGGCGTTCGCGGTGCGGGTCAGTTCTGCCGGATCGGTCGC
This sequence comes from Acidimicrobiaceae bacterium, assembly GCA_024641005.1. Taxonomy (GTDB): domain Bacteria; phylum Actinomycetota; class Acidimicrobiia; order Acidimicrobiales; family Ilumatobacteraceae; genus Ilumatobacter. Next base: position 36,420 of record JAHEDX010000012.1, on the reverse strand, counting down.
GAGGAACCAGGCGGTGTTGAAAGCGGTCTGCACGACCAGGAGCACGGTCAGCGTCAGAACGGCGCGATCGAACGAGGGCGCGCCGGTCAGGGTTCGCGACGCGGCGCGGATGCCGATCGCTGCACCGGCGAACCCTGCGCCGGCCGCGAGGCCCATGAGGGCGGCGGGATCACCGGCCTGCCGGAGCAGCCCGATCAGCGATCCCTTCGATGCCAGCCATGCAACACCAGCGGTGACGAGTACGGCACCGATCCATCCGAGTGGCCGCAATGCAGCACCGACCCCGATCGCTCCGAGGGCCGAAACGATCAGCACCTCGGACTTGGAGTAGACGGTCCCGATCGCGAAATCGCGAAGCTTGAACGAAGCGAGTAGCGCCAGCGTCCCGACGATCTGCGACACGGCCGCCGCAACGATGATCGGCCAGAAACGGTGGGGAACGGTGGGGAGTTCGCGCCCGAGAGCGACGAACAAGACGATGCTGAGCAGGACTGCCAGCGGAGCGCCGTAGGCGTAGCGCACGTAGCCGGCGGCGCCGGTCGACAGCATCGATCGCAGCTCGTGTTGCCGCGACGTGCGCAGGATCTGGAAGGTCGCTGCGGCGAGGGTGATGAGGATCCACATGATGTCTCACTATTCGGGACATAAGGCCCGACCAGTGGGACGATGGTAGCAGGGCTGTGACGTGGTCAGTTGCTCGGGTCGAACCAGTGGTCGCCGGTCGCGAGCAGGCGCTCGGCTTCTGCGGGGCCCCAGGTGCCTCGAAAGTACGGGTGCACCGGGCCAGGATCGTCGAGCACCGGTTGGATCACTCGCCACGTCTGTTCGACCACGTCCTGGCGGGCGAATCGACGCGGGGAACCGCCCAGGGCGTCGCCCAGCAGCCGTTCGTACGCCTCGGATCGCTCACCGAGGGCGGCCGCGAAGTCGACCGAGACGGCGATGTCCTGACTGTCCATGTGTGGCCCCGGCGTCTTGGCCTGCAGGGTGAACGTGACGCCGTCGCGCTTGCCGAGCCGGAGCCGGACCAGATTGCGACCGGGCGGTGGTCCACCCGCCTCGTCGAACAACATGCGCGGCGGGGAATGGAACTCGATCACCGCTTCGGTCGCTGCGTCGGCCAGGCCCTTGCCGACCCGCACGAACCACGGGACGCCTGCCCACCGCCACGAGTCGATCGTCAGTTGCGCCGCGACATAGGTTTCGACCGTCGAGTCGTCGGCGACGCCGGGCTCGTCGCGATAGCCGACGTACTGTCCGCGAACCAGACGGGTGGGATCGATCGGCGTCATCGCCGCGATGACCTTGGCCTTCTCGTCCTGCAGGAACTGCGGATCGGAGCCCGCCGGCGGCTCCATCGCCAGTAGCGAGACGACCTGGAGCAGATGGTTCTGCAACACATCGCGGATCGCTCCGACCGAGTCGTAGAACGAACCGCGTCCCTCGACGCCGATCGTCTCGGACATCGTGATCTGCACGCTGCGCACATACCGCCGATTCCAGATCGGCTCGAGCATCGTGTTCGAGAAGCGGAACACGAGCAGGTCTTCGACGCTCTCCTTGCCGAGGTAGTGATCGATCCGGAAGATCCGCTCTTCGGGGAACACCGTGTGCAGCGTCATGTTGAGTTGCCGAGCCGATTCGAGGTCTCGCCCGAACGGCTTCTCGACCACGATCCGACCGCGTTCGTTGAGCCCGACCGACGCCAGTCGCCCAGCGACCTCGGGGAACATCGTCGGAGGGATCGCCATGTAGAACACCGCGTTCGACGACGAGTGTCGGTCGAGGGTGTCACGCAGGCTGTTCCAAGTGGCCGCTTCGGCGTAGTCGCCCTGGATCAGGTCGAGTCGCCGCATCAGCGGGTCGATGACGGCGGCGTCGGCATGAGGTTCCGCAGTGATGATCGCATCGCGAGCGTGCTCGCAGAACGCTTCGTCCGACCAGTCGCTGCGGGCCACGCCGATCACCGGCACGTCGAGCGCGCCAGTCCGCTCGAGGTGGTACAAGGCGGGGAACAGCTTGCGCCTGGCGAGGTCGCCGGTGGCGCCGAACAACACCAGCGCGTCCGCCTTGGGCTGGTGGGTGTCGAGGAACATCATCGGCTCGAGTCCTTCTGTTCGTGGTGCCCGCCGAATCCGGCTCGCATCGCCGAGAGCACCTTGTCGCCGATGTCCGAGCGGCCCCGCGAGCTGAATCTCTGATAGAGCGCCGCCGACAACACCGGTACGGGAACGCCCTCGTCGATCGCGGCGTGAATCGTCCAACGGCCCTCACCGGAATCACTGACACTGCCCGCGTACCGATCGAGCTTCGGATCATCGAGCAAGGCTTGGGCGGTGAGATCGAGCAGCCAACTCGACACGACCGAACCGCGTCGCCAGACCTCGCTGACGGCGGCCAGATCGATGTCGTACCGGTAGTACTCGGCATCGTCGAGCGGGGCGGTCTCGGCATCGGCGGCGTGGTCGGTGGCGCCGATGTTCGCCTTCGCCAGCACGTTGAGACCTTCTGCGTAGGCCGCCATCAACCCGTACTCGATGCCGTTGTGCACCATCTTGACGAAGTGGCCGGCGCCCGACGGGCCGCAGTGCAACCAACCCTGTTCGGTGGGAGCGGGATCGCCCTGGCGTCCAGGGGTGCGGCCCGCAGCATCGACCCCTGGGGCCAGCGAGGTGAAGACCGGAGCCAACCGTTGGACTGCCTCGGTCTCGCCACCGATCATCAGGCAGTAACCCCGTTCGAGCCCGTGGACGCCGCCGCTCGTGCCGACATCGACGTAGTGGATGCCGTGCTCGACGAGCAGCGGCCCGCTGCGGTCGACGTCGTGGCGGTACCACGAGTTGCCGCCGTCGATGATCGTGTCGCCCGGCGACAGCAACGGTGCCAGCCGCTGGATCGTGTCGTCGACGAACGCCGCGGGGATCATGACCCACACGTTGCGTGGAGCCTCGAGCGTGGCGACAAGTTCTTCGAGGGTGTGGGCGGGTACCGCCCCATGGGATGCGAGCACGTCCACGGCTTCGGCACTGACGTCGTGGACGACACATCGGTGCCCGTCGTCCATGAGACGGCGGACCATGTTGGCGCCCATCCGACCGAGTCCGATCATGCCGAGCTGCATCGTGGACTTCACGGTTGGTTCCATGGGCAAAGCCTGCCATGAACGGGATACGGTCGCGCGGTGAACGGTGATCCGAACGACCTGCGAGATCTCCGGCGCGACATCGAATCGTGTCGCCGTTCGCACGCCTCGCTGGTCGTACACCTGCGATCGCTCGAGCCGGTCGATCCGACTCGCCCGAGCCTGCTGCCGGGGTGGTCCGTGGCGCATGTGCTCACGCACATCGCCCGCAATGCCGACGGCCACGTCAGCATGCTCGACGGGCTCCCGCAATACCCGCACGGCGTCGAGGGGCGCAACGCCGACATCGCGTCGGGCAGCACCCGCTCGTGGGCCGAACTGGTCGACGATGTGGCCGGCACATCAGCGGAGGTCGATGCCCGCTTCTCCGGCAGCGAGGTCGACTGGGCCGGCACTGCCACGTTGCTGTCGGGTGAACGCCCCAAGTCGTTGCTGCCCGTGTTGCGCCAACGCGAGGTCGAGGTGCACCGAGCCGATCTCGGGCTGGGATACGGGTTCGACGACATGCCGAGCGACTATGTGCGCAGGGACCTGCGCTTGATGGGCATGTTGTGGAAGGCGCGCAAACCGATGGGTATGACACCGTTGCCCGACGCGGCGTTGGCGATGTCACCGGCCGTTCGGTTGGGGTGGATGATGGGCCGGATCGACATCGAAGGCCTTGCGCCGGCCGATCTGTTCTGAACGGTGGTGGGGGGCGACGCCTGCTCAGCAGGCGTCCTCAGATGCGCCGTCATGATGTGGACCGTCTCCGAGCGCGCTGTCGAGTGCGGGCACCCAGAAGTACTCGAGCGTGTGGCAGGTCAGCCGAACCGCCCTCATGGCCCGCGCCGCCGCTGGATCATGACTGCGCAATCCGGCGAGATCGGCGAGTGCATCGGTGGTTCGGTCTCGGAGCAGTGCGAGGGGCGACGGTTCGGAGCCGGCGATCACGCGACGCGAGTCCGGTGGATCAGGTCGAGTTCGTCGGCACGCTGGCGGAATCTGATCGCCGTCTCGAGTAGATCCTCGGCGGCTTGATGCAGTTGGTGCAGATTCCTGTCCAACATCCGTCGACACAGCCGGCCACGGTTCGTCGTCCACGATGATGTGTCGCCGGCATCGTCGAGCCTCATCACCAGCGAGCGTTCGATCGCCGACGCCAGTTCGCGGAGATGTCCGGCACGCTGACGGAGCACTGACGAGAGCGGATGATGGGACGAGTGATGTTGCACGATGACCTCCATCGCCAGTGAGGGTCGTGAGGCGTCGCGAGCGGAAACGGTCAGTCGAGCAGCCGGACGATGTCGCGATGGGCCAAACCGGTCGTCTGGTCGACGTATTCGGAGCCGGTTGGCTCGAACCCGTTGCGGACATAGAACGTCAGCGCTGCCACCCGTGCCCTCGCCCAGATGTGATCGACGCCCGCCGCACGGCACTTTTCGATGCCGGTCGCCAACAGCGCAGCGCTCACTCCGCTACCCCGGCGAGAGGGGGCGGTGGCCATCCCGCGCAGCTGAACACCGACCCGGTCGGCGAGATCGGGATGGGGTCGAACGAGCCATGTGGAGATCGCGATCAGATCACCGTCGGCCATCGCCCCGAGATGGAGGGTGCTCGCGAGTTCGTCCCCGTCGAATTCGACCACATCGCTGGCGGTGCCGTCCCGAAGAATCGAACGGCGAAGCGCGTGGGTGTCCTCGGGTCGCAACTCGACGATCTCCGCGTTCACGAGGGCAAGACTACGAGCTGGTGCCCGCACCGAGTCGCACGATCCGGTCGGCGACCGCCGCAGCTTCGGCCGCGTCGTGCGTCACCCAGATCGCCGTCGTTCCGGTGGCGCGAAGAATTGCTGCGACCTCGTCGGCCAGTCGATCGTGCAACTCCCGGTCGAGGCCGGTCAGTGGCTCGTCGAGCAACAGCACCTTTGGCGTCGGAGCCAACGAACGAGCGAGGGCCACGCGTTTCGCCTCGCCGCCCGACAGGCGCCCGACCTGCCGATCACCGAACCCCCCCAGCCCGACGAGTTCGAGCATGTCGTCGGAGCGCCGACGTCGTTCACGAGCCGCCATCCCGGCCATCTTGAGTCCGAAGGCGACATTGGCGCCGACCGACAGGTGAGGGAACAGCTGCTCGTCCTGGAACACCATGCCGACCGAGCGACGATGGGTCGGAACATGTGTGCAGTCCGCCCCGTCGATCTCGACGGTGCCGCCTTCGGGGACGATCAATCCGGCGATGATTCTCAGCAGGGTGCTCTTGCCGCTGCCCGACGGGCCCAGCAAGGCGACGATCTCACCGGCATCGAGTGCGAGCGACACGCGCTCGAGCAGCGGCCGACCCTCGAACGAGATCGTGATGTCATGGACGCCGAGCATGGTCCTCCCGCCTCTCGAAGGCCGCCCCGGCGTCGACGAGCATCACGATCGTCATCGTCGCCGCGGCGAGGATTGCCGACAGCGCGAACGCCTGTGCCTGGAACAGCCGGCCCGTACGTCCCAGCAGACGCTCGATAGCGATCGGCAATGTCTCGGAACCCGATCGGCTGAGGAAGCTCGTCGCGCCGAACTCGCCGAGTGAGATCGCCGCTGCCAGCCCGGCGCCGGTGGCGAGCGGGCGACGCAGGAACGGCAGCGTGGTCGTTGCCCATGCCCTGATCGGTGGGGCACCCAAGGTTGCAGCTGCTGCCCTCAGGTCGGGATCGATGCTTCGGCCGACCCCGAGCGCAGCGCGCACCACGAAGGGCACGGCCACGAGTGCGTGGCCGACGGGGACGAGCCACCACGAGGCACGCCAGTCGACCGGCGGGGCATCGAACGTGATCAGCATCCCGAACCCGATCGTCACCGCCGACGTCCCGAGCGGCAGCATCAGTCCGGTGTCGAGCAGCCGGCCGGATCGCCCGAGGGCGGTGATCGCGATGACGGCCAGCCCCCCGATGACGACCGCGAACAGTGTCGCCCACAGCGCGGTCGTCGCCGAGTTGCGCAGTGCTCCCAGTGGGTCGACGCCCAGGCGGAGACCCGGCCTGATCTCGTCGTCGCCGAGCGATCTCCATGCGGCCAGCGAGTACGAGCCATCCGTTCGCATCGAACGTTCGACCAGCGCGAGCAACGGCACCATGACGACCGCCAGCGCGCCCCCCACGCTCGACGCGACCCACCAACGTTGGCGGCCGATCGGCCGCCGCCGGGGCAGCGCCCCTTGCAGGCCGATCGTGTGGGTGTGGCGTCGTTGCGCCCGTGCCGACCACGTGACGAGCGCCGCGAGGACGGCCAGCTGCAACAGGGCCAGCACGGCCGCCCCACCGAGGTCGCCCAGTTGTGTGGCGCGCCGCCACACCTCGACCTCGATGGTCGACCGGCCGGCGGTACCCAACACGCGGATCACGCCGAACGAGGTGAACGTGAACAGGAAGATGATCGCGCCGGCAGCGGCCAGCGCTGGACGCAGCAATGGCAATGTCACCGATCGGAATGCGCGCCCCGGTCCAGCCCCGAGGGTCGCTGCTGCCTCCTCGAGCTCAGGTGGGAGTTGCTCCCACACCGCGCCGACCGTCCGAACGACCACCGCCAGGTTGAACACCACGTGTGCGCCGAGGATCGCCCACACGCTGTGATCGAGTGATGCCGGGAGCACGGCGACGATCGCAGCTCCGACCACCACGGTCGGCAGCACGAACACAGCGGTCAGCGCACTCAAGAACGCGCGTCGGCCGGCAAACGAGAATCGCGAGACCGCCCAGGCCGGCGCGAGCCCGAGCGTCAGGGTGAGCAGCGTGCTGGCACTCGCCTGCCAGGTGGTGAACCAGAGCACCTTCCACGTGTCCGCGCGGTCGAGGGTGTCGACGATCGCGTCGACGCCGAGCCCGCGCCAGGCCAACGTCGCGAACGGCCAGACGTAGAACAGCAGCAGGAACCCCAGCGGGGGCGCCGCCACCGCTGCCACGAACCAGCGCGGGAGCCGGTTCAACGGATCGCGATATCGGTCCACCGGTCGATCCAGTCCGAGCGCCCGGCATCGATCGCGGCCGGGTCGAGGCTGAGAGGTCGGTCGGGGATGGTGGCGTAGCGGACGAACTCGTCGGCCAGTTCCACGTTCGGGTTGACCGGGAAGACGAACAGGTTCAACGGCACCTCACGCTGGAACCGTTCGGTGATCAAGAAGTCGACCAGCTGCCGGGCGGCCTTGGGGGCGTCCGTGCCGCGCAGGACGCCCGCGAATTCCACCTGCCTGAAGCACGTCGATTCGACGACTGCGGTGGGTGGCGCTTCGAGCGGTTCGGTCGCATACAGCATCTCGAACGGAGGGCTCGACCCATAGCTCACCACCAGCGGTCGAGATCCGCCCGACCAGCTGAACGACTCGTAGTACGCCTGCGTCCAGCTGTCGACGATCTCGACGTCGTTGGCTCGCAGCGCCGTCCAGTACGCCTCCCAACCGTCGTCACCGAACTCGGCGATCGTCGCGAGCAGGAATGCCAGCCCGGTCGACTCGGTCGCCGGGTTCTCGACGACGAGTTGCCCGGCGTACTCGGGGAGCGCGAGGTCGGCGAGCGAGGTCGGCGGCTCGATGCCGGCCGCAGCGAGAGCAGCGATGTCGTAGTTGACGCACACGTCGCCGAAATCGACCGGGGTGGCCTCGCCGTTCGGAACGAGCTCGGTGAACTCGTCGGGCAACTCGGAGGCGCCGGTCGCGAGATAGGGATCGAAGACCTGGGCATCGACAGCGCGAGAGAGATAGGTGTTGTCGACGCCCCACATCACGTCGCCCTCGGGATTGCCGGCCGTGAGCGTTGCTTTGGACAGCATCGTTCCCGGGTCGCCGGAGATCAGGATGTCGACGCCGATTCCGGTGTCGGCGGTGAACTCGGCGAGCGCGAGATAGATCGGGTTCTCGGGGTCGGCCGCCGGGAACGAGTCGTACGCGACGAGCGTGATGGTGTCGGGCTCGTCGCTGGTGGCGCTGTCGTCGGCGCAGGCCGCGAGTGCGAGGGCGCTGATGACGACCGCCGAGATCGTTCGGCGAATCATGACGAGCGCTCGGTCGTCGCAGTGGTCATGATCGTGACCACACCCTCCGAGACGGTGATGTCGATGCGCTCGCCGATGGCGACATTGCTCACGCCGTGACCGACGAGGGGTGTCAGGCGAGCTGCGTCGAGCGGCCATTTGACGCCGGCGATCGAGACGCCCTTGCATCGGCCGTGCATCGCGAGCAAGGAGATCGTCGTGCCGGGGATCACGTCGAAGCTCAGTCGGCCGGGGCCGTGCAGCACCCGGATGTGCTGCGTCCCCCACCATGCCTCGATGACGGGCACACTCGTGAGCCCGGGATGGCCCAGTGCACCGATCGCCGCGAACGTGTGGTCGAGCCGGTCGCCGCCGCCCGACACCAGAATCAGCCGGGCAGGGTTGAGATCGGCGGCCATGGCCAGCGCGAGTTCGGTGTCGGTCTCGTTCTTGTCGGCAGGGTGGCGTTCGATGGTGGCGTGCGCCTCGGCCCACTCCAATCCGGCCACCGAGACCGAGTCGAGATCACCGACCAGACCGGCCGGCGTGAGCCCGGCCGACAGTGCGTGGTCGAGGGCACCGTCGGCTGCGATCACGATGCCATGTGCCGGGAGCGACGCGACGACTGTCGGGTCGAGTGGTTCCGCCCCGGTGACCACGATGACTGTTTCGTCCATGTCGTTCCTCCGCCGGCATTACCCGGATCAGGTTCTCGGGTCGGTGGTGGCGTCCACCCTCTCAGCCCGCCGCGCCAGCGAGCTCCCCGTTTGATCTGTGTCGTGTTGCGGTGTCACCCTACCTGGCCGGGCGTTCGTCGACCGCCCCCGTCTGGCGCAGGAACGTGAGGCTGTCCCAGACGTCGGTGCGACGCGAGATCAGCCCGTCGCGGGTCTCGAACAACATGACCCCCGGGATGTCGATCGGGTGGCCGTCGAAGTTCGCGGTCAACCGGTACCTAGCGGAGACCCGGTTCCCTTCGGTGATGAGGTCGACGACTTCGTAGTGCAGGGCCACGAACTGAGCGAGGAAACCGGGCAGCCGTTCCCGGTAGGCGTCGCGGCCGGCCGAACTCGACCCGAGCGTGCTGGTGTGCTCGTTGCTGAAGTCGTCGGTGACGAGACGGATCACTGTGTCGACGTCGGCATTCGACAGCGCGGTCAGATACTGCTCGACGGTCGTACGTGCGTCCATGCCGTCGAACCGTAGCGAGCGATACCGGGATGCGCTGCAATGTGGTTTGATGTCGGTGATGGACGGCCGGCCGGAGTCCGAGCGCATCGAGATCGAGCTGACATCCAACGTCGATCCGATCGACGGCCAGCGGGGACGCCACTCGCCCGAACGGCAGCCGGACGATCAGATCCCGGATCTTGCCGCTCGTCAGACAGGTGACGTCGTGATCGGCGAACCGGTCGAACCGTCCCACACTTCTTCGAATCCGAGCCAGCGTCGGCTGTACACGACAGCGACGCTGGTCGGGGTGTTCGCGTTGTTGCTCGGCTGGTTGATCGGTCGTGCCGGTGGAACGGAGGGGTCTGTCACGCCCACCGAGACCACGGCGGGCGTGACCATCGCGGTGACGACCACCCTCCTGCCGGGCGAGGCGATACCAGGGGTCGAGACGACGACGACGATCGCCGCGTCTCGTCCGACGACCACCGTGCGCGCGCCGACCCTGGCAGCGGTCGAACTCGATCCGCGAGTGGCCGGTGTCGAGCTCACCCTGGTCGGCGTGACCGGCTCTCGCGAATTGGTCGAGCTCGACCTGGCCAGCCAGACGCTGCTCGAACGTCCGCTGCCGCCCTTCGCCTCGATCGATACGGGCACGATGGTCGTCGGGGATGACTGGATCGTGTTCGGGGGCCCGGCCGGCGAGAGCCTCGTGGCCTACGACGACGGTACGTCCGAAACGGTGAATCTGGGCGAGCCGTGGCAACCGCTGTGGCAACCCGGCACCGGCCGGTTCTGGCGGATCGTGGGCTACTCGCAGGGAGGTTGGGCCGAACCGCTCGCTTACGAGGAGATCGATCTTCACGGTGACACGACGGGCGCCACGATCGACATACCGCCGAGCGGCTGGGCCTGGTCCGTCGATGCGGACGGCGATCTGATCGTCGACGTGGCGGGCAAGTATTACTCGGTCGGCGAGTCGTCTGCGGAACTGGTCGCCCCCGGTGTGCTGCTCGGTGTCTCGAGCGTTGTCGCTGTCGCCAGAGACTGTGACGCTCGGCTGCGTTGTGGGGTCTGGGTGACCGACCGGGAGACCGGCGAGGCGCGTGAGTTGGAGGCGTCGTGGAATCCGGAGACGAGCTACGAGCCCACATCCAACTGGGGTGGGGCGCGCAGCCCAGCGGTGTCTCCCGACGGAACCATGTGCGCCGTGATCGCCCGGTCGAACGGCGGGGCGTTCACGCTCGGTCTGATCGACCTGGGCACGGGCGAGTTCGTCCAGCTCGGCGAACCGGTCGCCGCTCCCACTGTGATCTGGTCACCCGACGGCCGGTTCGCGTTCTTCCTCGGCGCCCAAGGGCTGGAGGCGTATGACCGATCGTCCCGGCAGGCCTTCCCCGTTCTGTCCGAATCGCAGCAGTGGATTGCCCTCGGTGGCCGCCCCTCTGGATCCTGACGTCGCTGCATGTTCGGGCGGGTCCGAGCCGGCACAGATCTGCAACGGGGATGGAATCTGCGAGTTCGCGACGAAACCGGCCGGCCGATCGGCCGATGAGTGCTCGGGAGTCAGGCGTCGCCGGGGAGGCCCCACTTGTCGCGGAGGGTGGCGTACACGCCCTGGTCCCACGAGAACTCGATCATGTTGCCGTCGGGATCGCGGACCATGCAGATGTATCCGATCGGTGGCGGCATCATGGTGGCTGGCATCGCCAGGCAACCCGCGGCCTCGGCTCGGGCCGCCATCTCGTCGATCGCATCGCGGCTGGGCAATTCGACACCGAGATGAGCGAAGGGCGCGAGCACTTCCTTGGGCGCGTCGGCGAAGGGATCGCACCCCTCGAGGAACTGGGCGACCACGAGGATGAACGGGTTGGTGGTCGCACCGGGCATGCCGAGCCATGCTCCGAAGCCCATGTCGTCCTGGCGCTTGTCGATCAGCACCATCGGGGTCATCGAGGTGTAGAAGTCGATCGTGGCGTCGATGTCGTCGACCCGTAGGGCGACATGGGTCCACCTGGCCTCGGCGGGGTGGATGTCGTAGGTCGATTCGTGCATCACTGGCCTCCGATGGCGACGGTTCCGTTCGTGGGATTCGCCCAACACTAGCTCGCGGTCCGATGGTCTGACCAGTTGGTCTTGTCCTGCGATCACGGCGCCGGTAGCCTGACTGGGCCGATGGTCGGACCATCGGTCCAACGATGTCACCCTGGGATGTCGCGGCAGGTATCGTCGAGATGTCGTCAAAGGTCGCCATGTCCACACACTTGGAGGAGTCCGTCCTGTCTGAACCCGTGACCTTCGACCCCGTGTCCCGCCGGACGGTCAGTACCCAGATCCGTGAGCAGCTGCTGCAACGGATCACCACCGGCGAACTGGCGCCCGGGGCTCGCATCCCGTCCGAACGTGAGCTCAGCGACCAGTTCCAGGTCGCTCGAACGTCGGTTCGCGAAGCAATCCAGGGCTTGTTGTCGCTCGGTGTGATCGAGCGGCGCGGCAATCGCACGTGTGTCGCCGAGCACCTGCCGGAGGTGTCGGTCGAACGCGGTGACAATCGCAAGACATTCGTGCGCGAGCTGTTCGAGACGCGCCGAGTGCTCGAAGCCCCGATCTTCTCGCTCGCCGCCGAACGCGCCGACGATGCCGGCCGTGAGGCGGTGCGCTCGCTGCTGCAGCGTTTCGACGACGATCTGGAGATCGACGAATTCAGACGGCTCGATCGAGAGTTCCACACGACGATCGCCTCCCTGTGCGGCAATCCGCTCCTGATCGAGTTGTACGGAAAGGTCCTCGATCAACTCTTCCGCTCCCGCGACTTCGACGCGATCCTCCGCGATGAGCAGAACCGGCCTGAGGTTCGGCGGCTGGTCGTCGATGCGATCGCCGGCCACCGCGCGATCGCGAATGCGTTCGCCGCGGGGAACTCCGCGCTGATGAACGACGCGGTCACCGCTCACCTCGTCACGGTCGAACACTCGATCGTCGACGACTTGCGTTGAGCGCGTGTTGCGGTCGGGTTCGGCTGGCGTTCCGAGTCGACCCTGAGTAATATCCCGGATGGTCAGATGGTCTGACCATCCGGGACTGTGGTGGCGGTCCGGAGCTGCCGAGGGGGATGTATGACGGGATTCGTCGCAAGTCCGGTGCTGCGAGCTGCGTGGCACCCGGTCGCCGAAGGTGTCGACATCGCCGGCGATCCCCACGCAGTCACCCTGCTCGGGGATCGCTATGTGGTGTGGCGAACCGCCGACGGAACGGTCGTCGCTGCCCCGGATCGGTGTCCACACCGCGAAGCCCCGCTGTCTCAGGGCGCCGTCGTCGACGGCGTGCTCACCTGTCCGTACCACGGCTGGTCGTTCGGCGATCGAGGGCACTGCATCGGCGTGCCGTCGTCTGGCGAGGGCGCAGCGATTCCCCCGACCGCTCACCTGCGTTGCGTCAACGTCGAAGAGCGGTACGGGTTGGTGTGGATGTGTCCCGGTGAGCCGTCCGAAGGCATCCCGCTGATCTCCCACGAGGATGACCCGAGGTTCCGTCGGATCAACAGCGGCATCCAGCACTGGAGTGTCTGTGCGACCCGGATGGTCGACAACTTCTGCGACATCAGTCATTTCCCTTGGGTCCACACCGGCACGTTCGGTGCCGGGCAGAGCACGCTCGTGCCTCGCATCGAGCTCGGCGATCTCGACAATGGTTGGTTCGGCTACGCCTACGAAGTCGATGCCAACAACCCCGACCAGGCGGTCGCCACGACCGGCACCACCGAACCGGTGGTGCATCGACACATGAGCACCGGTTTCCAGTTGCCGTTCTCGGTGCGCAGCACGATCCGGTACGAAGACGGCCTCGAACACATCTTGTTGCTGTGCAGCACGCCGGTCGACGACACCCATTCGTTGTTCACGTTCGTGGTGTGGCGCAATGACGACTTCTCCGTCGATCCACAAGAGGTGATCACGTTCGACCGGGCGATCGGCGCCGAGGACAAGCGGATGCTCGAGATGGTGCCAGGCACCATGCCGCTCGAGCGCACCGGACTCGTCAACGTACAAGCCGACCGTGCATCGGTCGAATGGCGCCGGCGGTTCGCGGCGCTGATCGGGGTCACCGGGTGAGGGCCACGATGCTGCCGTCCGGCTCCGGAGCCCGCTGCTGCTCGGGCATCGCGTCGGGAATCATTCGAGTCGTCGAATCGGGTGAGGTCTGGTATGGTCTGACCATCAGTCCAGCCGATCGGGTCGGCAGTTCACCGGGGGAGAATCGGGCATGACGATCCAGGGAATGCGTCGCCTCGGCGGCGCCGACCACGCACCCACGAGCATCGTCGATCCACACCCGAACGGGGTCCCGGCGTGGACCTGAGCGCCCAGTACTGCCACTTCTTCGATGACGACGAGTTCGTCGAAACCGACCGTCCGGGCTTTCGGCGCAGGGTCATCACCGGTGAACAGCTCCAGTTGTGCTTCTGGCGTATCAAGGGTGGGGCGACCGGCTCGTTCCTCCACAAGCACGACGACCATGAGCAGTTGGGCGTGGTGGTGCGCGGCGCCCTCGATTTCCGGATCGGCGATGACGACCCGACCGACCGGGTGGTGCTCGGCGAGCACCAGGCATATCTGGCAACCAACGGGGTGTGGCACGGCGACAGCGTGTTCGTCGGCGACGACGAATACGACGAGTGCTGGATCCTCGACGTGTTCGCTCCGCCACGAGACGATCTGAGGAACGGCTGATGACACAGACCGACTGGCGACTCGCGGTCGACATCGGCGGCACGTTCACCGACGTCGTACTGCTCGACGCCGCAACCGGGCGGATCGTGGTCGACAAGACGCTCACGACGCCGAGCGCTCCGCTCGACGGCGTGCGCGCCGGCGTCACACAGCTCTTGGCGAAAGCGGGCGTCGCTCCGCACGAGATCACCGCACCGATCGTGCACGCCACCACGCTGATCACGAACGCGTTGATCGAAGGCAAGATCGGGCGCAGCGGACTGGTCACGACGAAGGGCTTCGGCGACACTCTGCTGATCCGTGACGAGCACCGTTACGACATGTACGACCTGCAGATCGAATTCCCGGCACCTCCGATCGCCCGCGAGCTGACGTTCGAGATCGACGAACGCGTCAGCGCCACCGGCGAGGTGCTCGTCGACCCGACCGAGGACGATCTGGCACAACTCGCCGGCCAACTTGCCTCGTCCCATGTCGAGTCGGTCGCGATCTGCTTGTTGAACAGCTATGTGAATCGCGTCAACGAGCAGAAGATTGCCGACTACCTACGCCGCGAGCTCGGGGTCCCAGTGTGCATTTCTGCGGAGATCTCGCCGCAGATCCGTGAATACCCGCGCATGATCACCACGGCATGTAACGCCGCGACGATGCCCGTGATCGGGCCCTACCTCGACGAGCTGCAGAAGTGGTTGTCGGCCGAGGGTTTCGGTGGCTCGGTGCTGATGATGCTGTCGAATGGCGGTGTCGTCTCGGCGGACGACGCAGCACGGGCGCCGATCCGACTCGTCGAGAGTGGTCCTGCAGCCGGTGCGCTCGCGGGGAGCTGGTTCGCGAAACGGCTCGGCGAAGAGCGGCTGCTGTGCTTCGACATGGGTGGCACCACCGCCAAGGCATGCCTGATCGAGCACGGCGAGCCCGAGCTCACGAACACCTTCGAGGTGGCCCGCGCGTATCGATTCAAGAAGGGCTCCGGCTTTCCGGTCTCGGTTCCTTCGGTCGATCTGGTCGAGATCGGTGCCGGCGGCGGCAGCCTCGGTCGCGTCGACCAGTTCGGTCTGCTCAAGGTCGGCCCCGAATCGTCGGGTGCCGAGCCGGGCCCGGCCAGCTATGGACGTGGCGGCACCGAGCCGGCCGTCACCGACACCGACGTGCTACTCGGGCTGCTCGACCCCGACGCGTTCCTCGGCGGCGACATGCCGCTCGACCAGGACCTGGCTGACGCCGCCGTCGCTCGTGTCGCCGCCCAGCTGGGCCTGTCGACCATCGACACGGCCGCCGGTATGCACGAGATCGTCAATCAGAACATGGCTGCTGCAGCACGCATGCACAGCGTCGAGATGGGCGTCGACCTGCGCGGGGTCACGGTGATCGCATTCGGCGGTGCCGGGCCAGTTCACGCGTGCGGTGTCGCCGACCTGCTCGAGTCCGACCGACTGATCTTCCCGGTCAATGCCAGCGTCCTGTCGGCGTTCGGAACGCTCGTGTCGCCGGTTCGTATCGACCTGGCGCGGTCGCTCCCGCGGATGATCGACACCATCGACCCCGCCGAGCGCGACGCGCTGCTCGACGAGCTGCGGGCCGAAGGGCGCCGCGTGCTGTCGGCCGCAGGAGTGCCGGACGACGCAGTCCAGTTCCGTTACGGCGTCGACGCCCGCTATTCGGGGCAGGGCAACGAGATCACGATCTGGGTCGGCGAGGGCGACACGTGGCCGGCATCGCCGTCCGACGTCACCGACGCCTTCGACCAGGAATACCGCCGCATCTATGGCCTCACGATCCCCGATGTGGCGGTCGAGGCGGTCACGTGGCGGCTGTCTGCTTCGGCTCGCACCACGATCGTCGAGCCATCGAGCACGCTCGCGATCGCCACGGGGCCGCCCCAGCCGGTGAGCCATCGACCCATGGTGTTCGGCCGGGGAGCGCCCGCTGTCGACGCCCCGGTGTATCGCCGGGCCGATCTCGGCGCCGGCGCCAGGTTCGACGGGCCGGCGGTGGTCGAGGAACGCGAGACGACCTCGGTGATCCGACCGGGATGGTCGGTCGAGGTGGCAGCCGACGGCAGCCTGATCGCCACCCGTAACGGGCCGGTGCCTGGCATCGATCCGTTACGCGCAGGAGGTGAGTCATGAGCCGTTCGTTCGACCCGGTCGAGCTCGAGATCCTGTGGCAGTCGCTCATCGCGACGGTCAACGAGCAGGCCCGCGCCCTGCAACGGGCAGCCTTCTCGCCGATCGTACGCGAAGCCGGTGATCTGGCGAACGCAGTGTTCGACCGACGCGGCCGGATGGTCGCCCAGGCGGTCACCGGCACCCCAGGGCACATCAACTCGCTCGCGATCGGCGCCGCCAACATGCTCGTCGAATACCCGCTCGACAGCATCGAACCCGGTGATGTGCTGATCACCAACGACCCCTACAAGACCGCCGGCCAGCTGCTCGACGTCACCGTTCTCGTACCCGCCTGGCGCAACGGCAAGTTGATCGCGTTCTTCGGCTCGACGATCCACCACACCGACGTCGGCGGCTACGGCATCGGCGCCGGTGGACGAGACGTGTTCGAAGAGGGTCTCTGGATCCCGATCTGCAAGCTGATGAAGCGCGGCGAACGCAACGAGGACGTCTGGAAGTTCATACTGTCCAATGTTCGCCAGCCCGATCACATGGCAGGCGACCTGCATGCCCAGCTCGCGTCAGGCGAGGTCGGAGCGCAACGCCTGGCGGCGCTGTGCAGCACCTTCGACCTCGACGACATCGAGGGCCTGGCCGACGAGATCATCGACCGCTCAGAGGCTGCCACTCGCGAGAGCATCCGGGCACTCCCGAGCGGCAGGTACGCATCGTCGGCCGTGCTCGACCTCGCCGACGGCAGCCGGATCGACATCGTCTGCTCGGTGAACGTCGATGCCGACGCCGGGGAGGTCACGGTCGACTACGAGGGCACCTCTCCGGCGAGCCCATGGGGCATCAACGTGGTCAAGAACTACACCCACGCATACACCACGTTCACGGTGCGTTCGGTGCTCAATCCCGACATCCCGAACAACCATGGCAGCCTCGGGCCGATCAAGGTGGTCGCCCCAGAGGGATCGATCGTCAACGCGGTGCTACCGCAGCCGGGGACGGCCCGACACGTGGTCGGCATGTTCCTCCCCAACGCGCTGCTCAAGGCGCTCGCCCAGGTGCGACCCGACGACGCGATGGCCGAAGGTTCGGGGGCGGTGTGGACCATGCAGGTCAACGGCAACCACGACAGCGGCAAGCCGTTCATCACGGCGATGTTCACCTACGCCGGCGGTGTCGGCGCACGGGCGACGAAGTCGGGTCTCGACGCCTGTTCGTACCCGACCGGTGTCTCGGCTGTCCCGATCGAGGTGGTCGAGGCATCGGCTCCGATCCGGTTCCACGAGAAGTCGTTGCGTCGCGGGTCCGGCGGAGCCGGTCGGCAGACGGGTGGGCTCGGCCAGGTCGTCGAGTTCTCGGTCGCCACCAGCAGACCGTGGCAGCTCAATGCCGTCACCAGCCGTCTCGCTGAGCCACCGCAAGGTGTCTTCGGCGGCGAGTCGGGAGAGGCCGGCAGCTTCAAGGTCAACGGCGAGTCGGTGGTCACCCAGGCCCGCCTCACCTTGCAGCCCGGCGACGTCGTACGGCTCGAACTGCCCGGTGGTGGCGGGTACGGCCCGATCTCCGACGCGGCGGTGGAGTGACCCGATGGCGACCTGGCCCGACGCCGTCACGTTCGCTCGCAGCTGGACTGCTGCGGTGGCTTCACGCCCCGACGCCTCGTTCCTCGTTTTCGAGGCCGCCGACGGCACCGTCACCGAGTGGACCTACGCCGAGTTCGACTCGATCGTCGCCCGCATGGCGACCGAGCTCGTCAGCCACGACGTCGGTCCGGGCGCGTCGGTTCACCTGGCGCTCACGAACTGTCCGACGTTCATCGCCGCATGGCTGGCTGCCATCAGGTTGGGGGCGTGGATCGTGCCATCGGACCCGATGGGTCGCACCCCCGAACTCGCCGACCACATCGATCGCACATCGCCGGCTGTCGGGTTCTGCTCCGTTGCACGCGTCGACGCCTACCTGCCGGCCGCCGGCGACCTGACACTGTTCCTCATCGACGAGTCCGACGCCGGCTTCGGGTGGCTCCCCGACGCCGAATTCTCCGGCTGGCCGGCGCCGACGCTCGCAGATCGGGCCGCCGTGATGTTCACCAGCGGTACGACCGGCCGGCCCAAGGGCGTCGATATCACGCAGGCCAACTATGCGTTTGCCGGCAAGACCATGGCCGAGGCGGCGGGGCTCACCACCGCCGATCGCCAACTCGTCGTGCTGCCGCTGTTCCACGCCAATGCCCAGTACTACTCGTTCGCGTCCGCGATCTGGGTCGGCGCGTCGGTGGCCCTGATGCACAACTTCTCGGCCAGTGGCTTTCTCGGCCAGGCGGCGCGGCATCGGGCAACATGTGCCAGCTTGTTCGCCGCTCCATTGCGGATGATCCTCGCCAGAGGCGCTCGGACCGAAGGTGTCACACTGCGCCATTGCTGGTTCGCCCAGAACATCACCGACGATCAGTACGACACCATCGGTGACTGGTTCGGCTGTCTGCCTCGTCAGTTGTACGGCATGACCGAAACGATTCCCGCCGTGCTCACCGATGCTGCCGGCGCGCCGAACTGCACGTCGATGGGGTTCGTCACCGACGGCTGCGAGGTCGACATCCACGACCCGGACGGCGTCCCGACGGCAGCCGACGCGGTGGGCGAGATCGTGGTACGCGGCGACCGCGGTGTCACCTTGTTTGCCGGCTATCTCGACGATCCGGCCACCACCGAGGCAGCGTTCCGCGACGGGTGGTTCCTCACCGGCGACCGGGCGAGTCGCGATTGCGACGGTCGATTCTTCTTCGACGGGCGACGCTCCGACGTGTTGAAGGTCGCCGGCGAGAACGTATCGACCGTCGAGGTCGAGGCGGTCGTCTCCGCTCATCCAGGCGTGCTCGAGGCGTCGGTCGTCGGCGCCCCCGATCCGGTTCGTGACGAGGTGCCGGTCGCCTTCTTCGTCGCCGCAGATCCGACGGCCCCACCCGATGCCGACGAACTCAGGGCCTGGTGCACCGAACGGCTCGGCAAAGCCAAGGTGCCCCGCGAGTTCACGATGCTCGACGAGTTGCCACGAACGAGCGTCGGCAAGATCCGCAAGTTCCTGTTGAAGGAGGCAGTGCGATGAACCCCTTGTCCGCCGAATTGCTCGACTCGCTCGAGGCGTCGATCGCCGATGTGTCCAGGGCGGCCACGTTGCCGCCGATGCTCTACACCTCCGAGGACGTGCTCGCGTTCGAGAAGGAGGCATTGTTCACGCGCGAGTGGTTGTGCGTCGGCAGGGCCGAACGGATCCCGAATCCAGGTGACTGGTTCACTGTCACGCTCGTGGGCGAGCCCCTGATCGTGGTGCGTGACAAGGAGAGCCAGGTGCGCTGCGTCTCGGCGGTGTGCCAGCACCGTGCAATGCAGGTGTGTGAAGGACAGGGCAACGACACCACCTTCAAGTGCCCGTACCACCACTGGATCTACGGGCTCGACGGCCGGCTGCTCGGTGCCCCTGCGATGGAGCGCACCGAGGCGTTCGACAAGGCGGACTGGGGCCTGCCCCAACTGCAGGTCGAGGAGTGGATGGGGTTCGTCTTCGTCAACTTCGATCCCGACGCCGCCCCCCTGGCCCCGACACTCGAGCGCTACACCCCCTATCTCTCGAACTACCACCTCGACGAGGCCGTGTGCCCCGGCACCTTCACGCTCGAAGGCATGCCGTGGAACTGGAAGGTGATGTTCGAGAACTTCAACGACGGCTACCACGCCAATCGGCTGCATCAGTACGTGCAGGACTTCTGTCCATCCAACCTGTCGGCGTTTCCCGAGCCGTGGAAAGACGACTCGAACGTGATCTTCCGTACCTCTGGGTACACCCACATCGACGGCGGCTTCAATGCGACCCACCGCGTCATCATGCCGGTCTTCCCTGAGCTCACCGATGAGGAACGAACACGATCGACGTTCTCGCTGATCCCGCCGACGCTCTGTTTCGGAACTGCCCCCGACCAGTGCTTCTTCTTTCTCGTGCGGCCTACAGGGGCACAGACGATCGATGTCGAGATCGGCTACATCTTCCACCCCTCGGCGCTCGACGATCCGTTGTTCGCCGAGAAGGTCGCGTTGTCCGACGCCGGAGTACAGGTCTTCGTGCGCCAGGATCAGGACGCCACCACCAAGGTGCAATACGGGCTCAACTCTCGATACGCACCGCGTGGCAGGTACTCGTGGCAAGAAGAGAGCCACGTGCAGTTCAACCGGTGGCTGGTCCAGCGCTACCGATCGGCCTCGGTGGACCGGGCTCGACAATCATGATCATCACAACAATTCGCGCCGCAGCTGAACGGCGACGAGGTCGTCCTCGATGAGGACGACCTTCAACAGCATCAGCATTCCGATGGGGAGGGGACCATGTCCAACAAGTCCAGAAAACTGTGCGCGCTGCTCGTTCCGCTTGCGCTCGTTGTCGCCGCGTGCGGCGGTGACGACGACGCGACGGAGGCGACCGACGCGCCCACGGTGACCGACGCGCCCGAGGCGACCGACGCACCTGAGGCGACCGACGCACCTGAGGCGACCGACGCGCCGATGGCGACCGACGCGCCCGAGACGACCGCTGCGGCGCCCGAGACCGACGACATCATCGCGACGTTCGATGCCGATGGCGACGGGACGGTCACGATCGGGGTTGCCGCGGCAGGTCCGCGAGACGACAACGGTTACTACCAGTCGCTCGTCACCTTCGCCGAGGAGTTCTCGGCCGAGAACGGGTTCGCTCCGCCGATCGTGAGCGACAACATCGGATCCGCCGAGGCGGCGCAGTCGATGGCCGACCTCGCGGCGCAGGGCGTCGACATCATCTTCGTGGGCGCCAGCGAGATCGCAGAGCCGCTTCCCGATCTGACCGAGCAGTTCCCCGACATCTTCTGGTACTGCAACTGCGGCGCCGGGTTCCAGGAGTTGCCCGGTTTGGCACAGGCAACCGACTGGGGCGCAGCGATCCATTACACGGCCGGCGTCGCGATGGGTGCCGTGTTGCAGGAACAGGGTGGCAACCAGGCGGTATTCCTCGGATGCTGCGACCTCAACTTCGAGCGTGAGTCGTACAACGCGACCGTCCTCGGCCTGCAATCGGTCGACCCGTCGTTCACGATGGAATATGTCGGTACCGGCGACTTCCAGTTCGACTTCGACAACTCGGCGAACGCCACGGCGGCGCTCACAAATGCCGAGGCCAACGGTGCGACGCTCGCCTACGCGTACTTGGGTGGAGCGCTCGATCCGGTCGGCCAGTTGGCGACCGACGACGGCATCGCGGTGTTCGCCGCAGGTCCGGCCGACGTCTGCAGCCGTGACGACGGGATCGCCTGGAGCGGGAGCATCGTCTTCGACGGTGGTCGCTACGCCGCCGAGGCCTTGCGTCTCATCATCGCCGGTGATCTGACGGAAGGGAGCACCTACCAGTTCCCGACCCAGCAAGGCCTCAACGGCGCCGAGCTGTGCGACGCGACACCAGAGGCTCAGGCGTTGCTGGACGACGCCTTCGGTCTGCTGGGCGCCTACGATGCCGATCTGATGGACCAGCTGGGCGGCATCTCGGCCGAGGCATACAGCGGCGGGTGAACACCCCTGTCGACAGTTCGACCGGGGTGGGCGCAACCGCGCCCACCCCGGCGGTCGAGCTGACCGGAATCACGAAACGGTACGGCGCCGTTGTCGCGTGCGACGACGTCGGCCTCACGCTGCACCGGGGCCGTATCCACGGCATCCTGGGCGAGAACGGCGCCGGCAAGTCGACCCTGATGAAGATCTTGATCGGGCTCGTGCTGCCCGATGCCGGCAGCATCGAGGTCGATGGTGCACGTTGCACGATCCACGACCCGATCGAGGCCGCCAGGCTGGGCATCGGGATGGTGCACCAGCACTTCAGTCTGATCAACGCGTTGACCGTGTGGGAGAACGTCGCACTCGGTGACGCCGGCCGCCTCGACCCGCAGGCCGTCCGGCAGCGGATCGGCGAGATCAGCGACCAGTACGGGCTGGTGATCGAGCCAGATGCCCGCGTCGGTGATCTCACAGCGGGCTTGCGTCAACGGGTCGAGATCATCAAGTGCCTGCGCCGCGATCCCTCGATCGTGGTGTTCGACGAGCCGACGTCGGTGCTCACGCCCGACGAATCGGCGCAGCTCTTCGAGTCGCTCCGCCATGTCGTCACCGCCGAGAACCGAGCGGTCGTGTTGGTCAGTCACAAGCTCGACGAGGTGCTCAACTCGACCGACGAGGTCACCATCATGCGTCAGGGGCGTGTCGTCGACCGACGGCCGACGGCCGGCACGGATGCGCGCACGCTCGCTACGGCGATGGTGGGCCGGCAGGTGTCGCTGCGGACCGAACGGGCGGCGCTCGGAGTTATCGCGGTCGACGATCTCACCGAGATCGGTGACTCGGGTGTCGCCGAGGTCGACGCTTCGGTCGAACCAGCGCTGTCGATCCGGGGCGCGACGGTGATCGGAGCGGGTGGGGTTCGACTGCTCGACGACCTGACACTCGACGTGCGCCCGGGCGAGATCGTCGGTGTCGCCGGAGTCGAGGGCAACGGGCAGCGTGCACTGGGTGATCTGCTCTCGAGCCTGGTCTCGCTCGACACCGGAACGGTGACGGCGGGCGGTCGACAGGTCGCAGCCGGCCGGCCTGGTGCCATGAGCCGTGCAGGCATTGCCGTGATCCCCGAGGATCGCCACGACTCGGGGGTCGTACTCGACATGAGCGTTGCCGAGAACCTCGTGCTGGTCAACCAGCGACGCGTCTCGCGTCATGGCGTGATCGATCAGGCCGCGTTGCGCGACTTCGCGTTACGGATGATCGCCGACTTCGACATCCAGTGCGCCGGTCCCGACGCTCCGATGTGGTCGTTGTCGGGCGGCAACCAGCAACGGGTCGTGCTGGCACGCGAGCTCGCCGACGACCCGGCCGTGCTCGTTGCGGCGCAACCGACGCGTGGCCTCGACGTCGGAGCGATCGAGTACATGACCGAGCGGCTTCGGTTGGCGGCTGCATCGGGGGTCGGCGTTCTGTTGATCTCCAGCGAACTCGAGGAGATCCTCGATGTCGCCACCCGCGTGGTGGTCCTGCACCAGGGGCGCGTCGTGGGCGAGATGGCGCATCACGAACTCGATCTCGAACGTCTCGGATTACTGATGGGAGGCGCGGCGGCATGACCGAGATCGCCGATTCGAACGTCGTGGCCGGATCAGGCCAACCGGCCGGCGGGCCCGCGTCCACCGCACCCGCCCGTGGCGCGCGCGTCGCCGAATGGGTCATGTGGTACGGGCTCAGCGTGTTCGCCGCACTCGTGCTCTCCGCCGTGCTGGTCGAGGCGACGGGCGGGTCGTGGCGGCCCGTGCTGTCGGCGTTGATCGATGGCAGCCTGCGGGCCCCCGGTCGGTGGGGTGAGACACTGGGTACCGCCGCCCCGCTGCTGCTGGT
This sequence comes from Acidimicrobiaceae bacterium, assembly GCA_024641005.1. Taxonomy (GTDB): domain Bacteria; phylum Actinomycetota; class Acidimicrobiia; order Acidimicrobiales; family Ilumatobacteraceae; genus Ilumatobacter. The sequence continues at coordinate 12,816 of JAHEDX010000012.1, read as the reverse complement.
CGCGCTGGGCACGGTGATCTCGGCGAAGGCCGGCTTGGTCAACATCGGCCAGGAGGGCCAGCTGCTGATCGGCGCCGCGATGGCCACGTATCTCGGGTTTGTGATCGGAGGTCCCGGGCCGTTGAACATGCTCGTCGTGCTGCTCGCCGGCGCGTTGGGTGGTGCCCTGTGGGCAGGCATCGCCGGAGTGTTGAAGTACTGGCGCGGAGTGCCCGAGGTGCTCTCGACGCTGTTGCTCGTCACGATCGCCGGCCAGGCCGTCGCCTTCGGCCTCCGGTACGACTGGTTGTTGCTGGCCCCCGAGGCGAATCGTGGAAACCGGAACCAGGTCAGCGACCAGATTCCGGACGGCAGTCGCCTGCCCCGTCACACGTTGTTCGGCAACGAATTTCCGGTCACGGTGTTCATCGCCGTCGCGTTGGCGGTGCTCGTGGCCTGGGCGCTGGCACGAACCGTGTGGGGCTTCAGGCTGCGGATGCTCGGCCGTAACCCACGCGCTGCCCAACGAGCGGGCGTGTCACAGACCAAGTACGGCAGTGCCGCCTTGTTGATCGGGGGTGCCTTCGCAGGGTTCGCTGGCGCGGCGATGTTGGCCGGCGGCGGATTCGCGTTCGGCAACTACCGCCTCGTGCCCGGATTCTCCACCAATATCGGCTGGACCGGCCTGCTCGTCGCTCTGGTGGCTCGCGAGAAGGCCTTGGCAGCGATCCCGGTTGCGTTCGTGTTCGCTGCGCTGCGTACCGGCTCGGGATTCGTGGGGAGCACCGGGGTCGAGGGTCGTATCACCGACGTCATCCAGGGGCTGCTGGTGCTCGCACTCTTGATCCCGCCGGCAGTCATCTTCATCCGCGATCGGCGCCGTGCCCGCGCCGCCACCACTGCGAGGACCTAGCGATGCTCGACTTGTTTCGCGCCATCGGCGAGATCTTCACCGCCGAGTCGACCTACATCAACGGAGCGCTCTTCGCCGGCCTGCTCATCTTCGCTGCCACGGGGGAGTGGGTGGCCGAGCGGGCCGGCACGCTGAACATCTCGGTCGAGGGCATGTTGCTCGCCGGAGCATTCACCAGCGCCGTGGCGTACGACCAGACCTCGTCGGTCGCGCTGGGGCTGCTCGCCGGCGTCGTCGGCGGCATGATCGTGGCCGGGGTGCAAGCAGAGATGAGCCATCGGCTGGCGGCCGATCAATTCGTGGTCGGGTTGACGTTGAACATCCTCGTCTTCGGTTTGACGGGCTTTCTCGACCGTGAGATCGCCCCCGCGACCAAGATCGCCTCGACGTTCGACGTGCCATTGCTCAGCGACCTGCCACTCATCGGTCAGGCATTGTTCGGCCAGCCCTGGCCGTTCTACCTGCTCTACCCGTTGCTCCCGTTCTCGTGGTGGCTGATGTACCGGACCAGGTGGGGACTCGAGGTACGTGCCGTCGGTGAGGATCCGCAGCCCGCCGATGTGTCGGGCATCAAGGTCAACCTTCGCCGCCGGCAGTCGATCTACTACGCCGGCATGACGAGTGGCCTCGGTGGTGCGTTCTTGATCTTCGTGCAGGTCGGTCGTTTCGAGGACTCGATCGTCGGGGGTCGAGGGTTCATCGCCATAGCGGCCGTCATCTTCGGCGGATGGACGTTGTGGGGCACTGTCGGCGGGTGTGTCGTCTTCGCCGGTGCGTTGTCATTCCGCCTGTCGGTACAGGGTCTCGGGTACCAGCTCAACTCGGAGATGCTGCAGTCGTTGCCGTTCGTCGTCACACTCGTCGGGATGGCGATCTTCGCTCACCGGGTGCGTCCGCCAGGGGCGTTGGCCCGGCCCTTCGTGCGAGGCCTGACATGACGATCGAACTCCGCCCACTCGGCCGCACCGGGATCCACGTCAGTCGTTTCGGGCTGGGTGCGATGGTGCTCGGAGCGTGGGGCAACACGGACCGTGCTGCGTGCCTGCGGATCATCAATCGGGCGCTCGACGGCGGTGTCAATCTGGTCGACACCGCCGACATGTATGCCGACGGCGAGAACGAGGAGATCGTCGGCGCGGCGATCTCCGGTCGCCGTGACGAGGTGGTGCTGTGCACCAAGTTCCATTATGCGGTCGGCGACCACGACGACCCGAATCGACGGGGTAACTCGCGGCGCTGGATCCGGCGAGCGGTCGAGGACAGCCTTCGGCGGTTGGGCACCGACCGGATCGACGTGTATCAGGTGCACCGACCGGATCCCGCCACGGACATTGCCGAAACGGTCGCCGCGCTCGACGACCTGGTCACTGCCGGCAAGATCCTGTCGTGGGGCACGTCGACCTTTCCGGCCGAGGACATCGTGCTCGCCCACTGGGCGGCTGCCCGGCGTGGCCAGGTGGGTCCGCACACCGAGCAGGCGCCGTATTCGATGCTGTTGCGTGGGATCGAACGAGACGTGCTGCCCACGGCCGAGCGGTTCGGTATGGGAGTGCTGGTGTGGAGCCCGCTGTCCGGAGGCTGGCTGACCGGGAAGTACACCCGATCCGCTCCGCCGCCGGCAGACAGTCGAGGCGCCACGAACCCAGATCATTTCGACGGTGGCAACGAGTCGAAGCTGGATGCCGTCGAAAAGCTGTCGGCGATCGCCGCCGAGGCCGGTGTGAGCCTCACCCATCTCGCCTTGGCATGGGGCGTCGAACATCCTGCGGTGGCGTGCGCACTGATCGGGCCTCGCACCGAGGAGCAACTCGACGATCTGCTCGGTGCCGCAGCGCTGCGACTCGACACCGACACGCTCGACGCGATCGACGAGGTCGTGGCACCCGGTGTCGACCTCAACCCGGACGACGTTGGTTGGAGCCCGCCGGGCCTGGCCGCCGACCGCCGAAGGAGGCGACGATGAAAGCCATGCTGTACCGCGAGTTCGGCGGCACGGAGGTGCTCAGTTACGAGGACGTCCCCGATCCCGAGCCGGGCCCGGTCGACGTGGTCATCGACGTGGCTGCCGCAGCGCTCAACCGGCTCGACGTGGTGCAGCGCAACGGCTGGTTCAACATGCCTGGCTTCCAGCTGCCGCACATCGCCGGGATGGATGTCGCCGGCGTCGTCTCGTCCATCGGGCACGAGGTCGCGAACGTTGCGATCGGCGATCGCGTCGTCGTCGATCCGTCGCTCGCCGGTGTCGACGACCGCTCGAAACTCGGAGGCAGGGGCGACCTGTTCGGCGAACTCGGCATCATCGGGGCGACAGCGGACGGCGGCTATGCGGAGCGATGTCTGGTGCCCGCATCGCACGTGTATCTCGTGCCTGACGACATCTCGCTCGAGCAGGCGGCGCCATTCGCGACCTGCTACGTCACCGCGGCTCACGCGCTGTTCGACGTGGGCAAGCTCGAAGCCGGTGAGACCGTGATGATCCACGCTGCGGGCGCCGGTTTGTCGACTGCAGCGATCCAACTCGCCAAGCACGCTGGTGCCACGGTGCTCGCCACGGCGGGGACCGACGCCAAGTGCGAGCGGGCGCTGACTCTGGGCGCCGATCATGTGCTGAACAACCGCACGGGTGACGTGACGGGTTGGGCTCGCGAGGTGACCGGAGGTGCCGGTGTCGACATGGTGCTCGATCACGTCGGCACCGCCCTGTTCGGGCAGTCACTGTTCGCGATCGGCCTGCACGGCAGATTGGTCAACTGCGGCAACGCGTCGGGCGACGAGGCCACGATTCCCTCGCTCGGCTACCTCTTTCATTCGGGCATCTCGATTCTCGGCTCCGACCCGTACCGTCCCGAGGAGTTCGGCCCTGTCTGGCAGCAGTTCTGTGCCGGACATTTCGATGTCGTGATCGACTCGGTGTTCCCGCTCGAGGCAGCGGCCGAGGCACACACCAAGATGGTCTCCAACGACTTCTTCGGCAAGATCCTGCTGAGGCCATGATCGAGGTAGTCGCCGGTCCCGTGTGTGCTCGGGTTGTTTGTTCGGTCCGCAGCGTGGCCGGCGTCGGCTCTGCCGGCATCCCCGAACGCGATCTGCCGCGATCGAGGTAGTGATGTTCGAACCACGCGACGCCCCTTATCCAGAGCTCAAGAAGACCCACACGATGGCCCATCTCGGCCGCCCGTTCACCGATTTCAAACCTCCAGCGGCGGCACCGGTGTGGGCCGCGATCGAGGGGCTCGGGCGGTACCACCTGCTGGTCGCCGCCCTCGAACTCGACCTGTTCGACACCTTGCGGCGCATCGGGCCATCACGAGTCGAGCAGGTCAACGCCCAGGTCGGAGCTTCCCTGGAGCACCTGCGCACACTGCTCGACTCGATCGTCGTGCTCGGGCTGCTCGATCAGGTCGACGGCGTCTACGACCTCAACGACACCGCCCGGCGGTACCTCGTGAGCGACGGTCCGGCCACGATGGCTGATCTGATCCCGGTCGCTCCGGGCCCGCACGACAACTGGACCCGGCTTGCCGACACCGTGCGCAACGGGCGCCCGGCGACCCCGATCGAAGACGACCCGGCCGCGTTCTACGTGCCGCTCGTCGAGGGCACGTTCACCACCATGTACCGGTGTGCGATGCGAGCCGACCTCAAGCTGCGATATTCGGCTCTGGACGCACCGCGAGTGCTCGACCTCGGCGCCGGCGGGGCCCCGTGGTCGATCGCGATCCTGCACGGCAACTCGACAGCGACCGCGGTGATCAATGACCTGCCCGGCGTCGTGGACGTTGCCGAGCGCAAGCTCGCCGAACACGGCGTCGCAGATCGGGCCGAGCTGCTTCCGGGCGACTTCCACACGGTGACGCTCGAACCCGACGGGTACGACATCGTCGTGCTGGGGCACGTGTGCCGAACCGAGGGTGCCGAAGGCGCGCGACATCTGATCGAGCGTGCGTTCGAAGCGTTGCGACCGGAGGGCACACTGATCCTGGCCGACTACTTCTGTGACGACGATCGCAAGCTCAATCCGCACGCGGTGCTGATGGGCGCGACGATGATGGCCAGCACCGTCAACGGCAACGGGTTCACCGCCAGGCAGTTCTCCGAGTGGATCCGCGCCGCCGGATTCGAGGCGATCCGCCTGATCGAACCGATCGGATTCCAGCAGCAGTTCGTCGCCATCAAACCGAGGTGGCCGACAATGTCAACAGATATGGGGGAGTGATGCCACAGCACGTCGACTCGATCATTCGCGGCTGGCAGGTCGTGACCATGAACCAGACACGCGACATCATCCGCGACGGGGCTGTCGCGATCGATGCAGGGCGGATCGTCGCCGTCGACAAGGCGAGTGTGATCGATGCCGCCTACGAGGCGCACCGGAACATCGGTGGTGACCGGTTCGTGGTCACACCGGGGCTGGTCAACAGCCACATCCACATCACGGGCGAACCCTTGACCCGCGGCTACGTGCCCGATGACACGCCGTTCGTCGAGAACGTGTTCATGTGGTTGTGCCCGCTGTACTCGGTCTTCACCGCCCAGGAGGAACGTCTGTCGGCGCAGTTGGCCGCGGTCGAGATGCTCAAATCGGGCACGACCTCGTTTCTCGAGGCGGGCACGATCCGGTTCCTCGACGAAGTCGTCGAAGCGCTCGACGAGGTCGGCATCCGTGGTCGCGTCGGTCGTTGGGTGTGGGATCTGCCGCCCGAGCCGTCGGTCTACCAGCAGCGCACCGACCAGGCGATCGCCCATCTCGAACGGCAGCTCGACGCCTATCCCGCCGGCCCCGACGACAGGGTCGGTGCCTGGTCGATCCTCGTCGGTCACACCACGTGCTCGGATCCGCTGTGGCTCGCAGCGCGCGATCTCGCGACACAACGCGGTACCGGGTTCAGCTTCCACATGTCGCCGGCGATGCTCGACCCCGATGGGTTCATCGCCGAGTTCGGCCAGCGGCCGATGGTGCACCTCGCCGAGCTCGGGGTGCTGGGTCCCGATGTGGTGATGACGCATTGCGTGCAAGTCGACGACCGCGAGGTCGCGATCATCGCCGAGACCGGTGCCCAGGTGGCCCATTGCCCCACAACTGCGCTCAAGGTCAGCTATGGCATCACACAGGTCGGCAAGATGCCCGAAATGGCGATGGCCGGCATCAACATCGCGATCGGCACCGACGGCAACAATGCCTCCAACTACTCGGACTTGATGCGGGCCACGTATCTCGTCGCCGGTCTGTTCAAGGACGCCCGTCAGGACCCACAGATGTTTCCCGCCGAGAAGGCGTTCGAGATGGCGACATTGGGTGGGGCGACGGCACTCCAGTTGAGCGATCACATCGGATCACTGGAGGTCGGCAAACACGCTGATCTCGTGTTGCACGACACCGAGCGGCCCGAGTGGCGCCCGCTCTTGAACGTCATGAATCAACTGGTGTGGTCGGCCGACGGGCGAGGGGTTCACACGGTGATGGTCGGGGGCCAGGTCGTCGTCGAGGACGGCCGCATGACCACGATCGACGAAGCGCAGCTGTATGCGAAGGCTCAGGCCGCCGGCGAGGCGATCACGACCCGGTCCGGACTGCCCGACAAGGCAAAGTACCCGATCCGCTGATCCGAATCTCGGGCTCGTCGGTGGGTGCACTGCTCCGAGGTGAGATCGACGGCTCCCCGCTGGCGGGGCATCTTTCCTCGGACGACCCAGACCTCGTGCGACGCGCCGAATCGGTGCTCGGTGAGTTCATCGACCCGCAGGGCCGAGTGGTGTTCACCAACCCTGCGGTCGTGGCGACGGGGACAGTCTGATCGCTCACCGGTACCGTCCGATCTCACATCGGGACGCGCCCGGCCGGCGCGGCACTCACCGCGTGAGCGACGCGCCGGCGCTCACGCGGCGGAACCTTGTCGTCAGGCAGCCACGGCGTGGCGGTGGACGTCGGCGAGTTCGCGCAGCCAAGTGCCCGCGGGTCCCTTCTGGGCCGGGCCGTGCATCAACGCCAAGGTGGTGGGCTCGAGCGAGGCGAGTGTGTCCAGAGTTGTCGCAGTGCTGGGACTGGCGGACATGTAACCGAACTGGCGATCGGTGGCGATCGAGTTCTCGATGGGTGAGTCGAAACTGATCGCCGGACCATCGCCAGTCTGTGTGAAGAGATCACCACACAACAGCGTCGAGGTGGTCTCCTCGAAGAACACGCCGGCCTCCCATCCGTGTGGCACGTGGGGTGTCGGGAGATAGCGCAGCCGCTTGCCGCCGAGATCGATCACTTGCTGATCGTCGAGGGGTACCGGTGCTCGATCCGCCAGATCGTTGACCGACACCATGCATCCGAGCCCGCCGAACGTGACCTGCGCCCCGGGGGCTGCGGCGAGCCATTGGTTCATCGCTCCGCATTCGTCTGCCTCGACGTGGCCGAATCCGAGCCAGCGGAGGCGATCGAGCGGGAGCAGGCGTTGCACGGCCTCGCTCACGGCGGGGAACAGGCCCCGCATGCCGAGGTGGAACAGCATCGGCTCGTCGGCGAGGACGAGGATCTGGTTGAAGGACAATCCGATATCGGGGACGAAGGTGGCGATGCGGAAGATCTGATCGTCGATCTCGTCGATGGTGGTGGTCATGGTGGTGCCTCTCTTGTTCTCTGGTGGGTGTTCTCAGAATGGGACGATGGTGGTCAGCAGCCCGGTTGCCGGGTTGCGCCCTGCGAGCGTTCGGCAGAACTCGACGGCATCGATCGTGACGCGCTCGGCGTCGGGCGCATCAGCGTCTTGGGCGAAGGTTCCGCCCGCGGCGCCCTCGAGTTCGAGTACGAAGGGGCGGCCGTGGCGTCGGCCCCATTCGCCAACGACGTCGGCGATGATGCGCCCGTCGTGATCGCTGGTGAGCACGAGTGGCCGACCTGTCGCGTGGCTGGTGTCGACCCGGTGCATCCACATGTCACGGAGATAGATGGTGTCGATCAGGTAGCCGAGCTTCCATGTCTCGTGCACCGGTCCGTCGACCCTGAGCTTGGCGTGGTTGCGCATCAGCCCTGGAGTGCGCCGGCGACCCTTGACGGTCTTGGGTGCGACCTTCTCGAGCCGTTCGACGACCTCGGCTGCGCTGAGATCTTCGCGTTCGCGGACCTGCAGCCCGGACAGCGCCGCCTCGAGCGGGCCGTCGTGCCGTCGGCGGTGTGCGTACGCCTTGCGCAACTGATGGACGTTCTCGCGCATCGATGCCCCGGCTTCGCTGGCGCCGAGGACGTGCAGATACATACGCCTGATGTCCCACTCGGGACAGTCGGTCTGCATGGTCCACTCGTGATCGTCGAGCGATCGCAGCATCGCGATCGTCTGCTCGAACTCGCGTCCGAGCAGATCCATCGCTTCGCTGTGGGTCAGCGGGGTGATGGTGGTGGTGTCGATGATGGTCATGGCTGGCTCCTCGTGGAAGGTGGTGTGGGATACAGGTTCGGACACAGCTCGCGGAGCAGCATCGTGATGGCAGAGGGGATGACGCGCTCCCAACGGTCTCCGCCGGGATCGTTGGAGATCTGCTGGGCTGCGAGCCCCGCCAGGACTGCGGTGAACAGATCGACGCCCTGGTCGTCGATGCCCTGCGCGCGAAGGGGGGCTATGGCGAGGTCGAACGCTTCTTGAGCTACGGCGAAGCTGTCGGGGGATGGCACGAAGTCGGGAATCGTGCGTTGGAACAGCAGCTGGTATCGGACTGGGTCGCTGGTGCAGAACCGGAGGAAGCCGCGGGCAGTGGCTTCGATCGTGCCGGTCGGGTCGGCGGTGATGTCGAAGCCGTCCGTCTCGGCCCGCATGGTCTCGAGCAGTCTGCGGTTGCCGTCGAGGAACATCGCATCGCAGATCTCCAGCTTGGAGCCGAAGTAGGAGTAGAGCGACTGGGCCCGCATCCCGACACGGGTTCCCAGCTCACGCATCGAGAAGTTCGCCAGCCCGTTGGCTCGGCTGAGTTCCCACGCCTCCGCGACGATCTCGTCGATCGTTTCCTGACGTCGCAAGGTTTTCCTGGTGCTGTTCGGTGAACCTGACATTGTCAGGCAGTCTGGCAGAACCCTTGGTTGCTGTCAATCCCCTGAACATGTGAGCGATCCATGGCAGGTGACCATTCGCGCGGACCCGCCGAGCGGTGACAATGGGCTCTGGCACCGTCGGTCGGGTCGGGCGAGGCTGACCTGGTGAGGCTTGATGCCGTGGGATCCATCGTGCGTCGGACGCTGTTGCCGTTCGTGTTCGCGGCGCTCGTCGTCGGCGCCGTCGCGTCCTTGTCCGGAGCCGGGGAACTGGGCGCCGTCGTGTGGTCGGTGTCGACCGTGATCGTGGCGGTCGACCTGGTGCTCGTCACGTCGGCGCGTCTTCGCGAGGGGCGGATCGCCGTCGATCTCGTGGCGCTGGTCGCCCTGGTCGCATCGTTGCTGCTCGGCGAGGCGCTCGCCGGGGCGATCCTGGCCTTGATGGTGGCGTCGGGCGATGCGCTCGAGCAGTATGCGCATCGCCGTGCGCAGCGTTCGCTGTCCGAGTTGCTGTCGTTGGCGCCGAAGGTGGCTCATCGATTGATCGACGGCTCGATCGAGACGGTCCCGGTCGATGCTGTGGTGCCGGGCGAGGTGGTGCTGGTCAAGCCCGGCGAAGTGGTCCCGGTCGACGGGTTCGCCTTGGAGCCCGCCGTCCTCGATGAGTCGGCACTGACCGGTGAGTCCCGTTCGGTCGAGTGCGAAGCAGGTGGTTCGATCGGGAGCGGCGTACTGAATGCCGGGGGAGCGTTCCGAATGCGGGCAGCATCATCAGCTGCCGAGAGTTCCTACGCGGGGATCGTGGCGTTGGTGCGGTCGGCCGGTGTCGGCAAGGCCCCGCTCGTTCGTTTGGCCGATCGGTATGCGCTGGTGTTCGTGCCGGTCGTGTTCGTCATGGCCGCCGGGGCCTGGTGGTGGACGGGAGATTCGGTGAGGGCGCTCGCGGTGCTGGTCGTGGCCACGCCGTGCCCCCTCGTACTGGCGGCACCCGTCGCCGTCGTGTCGGGGATCGCCTGTGCCGCGCGCAGCGGAGTGGTGGTCAAGGACGGATCTGGACTGGAGGCGATGGGGCAGACCCGTACGGTGCTGCTGGACAAGACCGGCACGCTGACCGCCGGGCGTGCCCATGTCGTTGCGGTGGTGACGTCACCCGAGTGGGATGCCTCCCAGGTGCTCGGTCTCGCGGCATCGGTCGAGCAGGCGTCGCCACACGTGTTGGCCGGCACCCTGGTTCGCGAGGCGCAGCACCGGGGACTGCAGTTGGTCGAGCCTCGCGACGTGATCGAGCTGCCGGGGCGGGGCGTCGGAGGCGCCGTCGACGGACGGCGGGTGTGGGTCGGTGCCAGTTCGGACATGGTGGCGCAGGCATCCATGCCCTGGCTGGTTGCTGCGTCGCGCCGCGCTCGCCGCGAAGGGTGCAGCACCGCTGTCGTGGTCATCGACGACGAAGCGGCCGGGATGATCCTGTTCACCGACGAACTACGCGCCGACAGTTCCCGAGCGCTGCGTGCGCTGCGACGTGCCGGTGTCGATCGGGTGGTGATGGTGACGGGCGATCGACTCGAGGTCGCCGAACCGATCGGACTGTCGCTGGGAATCGACCAGGTGTTCGCGGACCGTACACCTGGTGAGAAGCTCGACGTGGTGCGCGCCGAAACATCGTCCCGGCCAGGAGTGACCGTGATGGTCGGTGACGGTGTGAACGACGCTCCCGCACTCGCAGCGGCCGACCTGGGGGTGGCGATGGGGGCCCGCGGGGCGACGGCGTCGTCCGAAGCCGCCGATGTCGTGCTGATCGTGGATCGGCTCGACCGGCTCGCGGTGGGTGTCGTCATCGCCAAGCGGGCGCGAGCGATCGCTCGTGGGAGCGTGCTGTTCGGGATGGGGCTGTCGTTCCTCGGGATGGGTGGTGCCGCCGTCGGCATGCTGTCCCCGGTCGGCGGTGCCATCGCGCAGGAAGTGATCGACGTGCTGGCGGTCGCCAACGCACTCCGGGCGTTATGGCCGCCCCGGTCCCAACGGGCTGCCACGAAGGTCCCGGAATCGTGGAGCCATCAGCTCGCCGAGGGGCATGGACCCATGCGGCTGGTCCTCGAAGATGTCCGGTCGGTGGCGCTGCTGCTGGACCACGCGGACGACGCTGCCGCACTCGGCGCGCTCCAGGACATCGCCCGCCGGGTGTCTGGGGAGATCGTGCCGCACGAGCGCGACGATGAATCCGAGATCTATCCGGGCGTCGCCGAACATCTCGGCGGCGACGACCCGCTGGCCCCGATGAGCCGATCCCATCAGGAGATCTTCCACCTGGCGTCGCTGTTGAGCCGGCTCGTCGACGACGCCACGATGCACGGGTTCGACCCGGCCGATCGCGGAGAGGCCCGACGGATCTTGTATGCCCTCGATGCCATCCTGCGCCTGCATTTCGCCCAGGAGGAGGAACTGCTGACGAGCATCGCGTCCCACGACGACGTCTCGTCGGTGTGACAGTCGTATGCGGGACCGGTGCACCGTGGCACTGGTGCAGCCCGGGAGATCATGGTTGTCGCGCGGCGCATATCTGAGAACCGGGTCCAAGTTCCCTGGACGGGTCCGAGGCGAACGTGCACAATTGATGCCGTCGACTTGGGAGGCTCCCATGAACAGCGCACCAGCCGATACTCGCGAATCCGGCGCTCAGCATCGCGCGAAGTACCTCGTCGGGCTGACCTGGCACGTCGGCGCCTTCTTGATCATCAACGCATCGTTCTGGCTGATGGACCTGGCGCTCGGTCAGCAAGGCGTCCAGTGGGCCTATTGGATCACGGCGATGTGGGGATTCGCGCTGGCGTTCCATCTGCTGGCGTACCTGGTCGAAGGCCGTCAACTCGAGCAACGCAAGACCCGTCAGTACCTCGAGGACGAAGCCTGGCGCTGATGTCGCTCGCCCGGACGGCCCGGCTGCGCGGCGCGCTGCCAAGGCCGTAGGTGGTTCGTTCGCGCCCGTACCCGTCGTGTGACACGCATCGGGTTCGCTTGCGAACGCAACGGTGGAGCCGGCCGGGTACCCCTACAGCGACCCGCGATGCCTAGTACGCGTCAGGCAACGTTTGCCCCGCCAGCGACACCGATCCGACGAAATGGGACGGTCTGGTCGGTGCGATCGTCAGGGATTATCGGACGCTCGGCTTGGGCCGCACTGGAGCGCGTGGCCAGAGCGCTCGACCGGATTACGGAGCCCGCGTTATGTGTGGTCGACGATGAGCGGTGTGCCGGTTGCCGAACTGGTCCGCTGCTCGCTGCGTGGCACGACAGCGGGGTCGTCGAGGGGATCGACGGCTCTGGTGTACTCGCCCAGAGGTAGGGTGTTCGGCCTCTGCAACTCCATCGATAGGAACGATCATGCGGGTTCGCGCCGATCTCAACATCTCACTCGACGGCTACGCAGCGCCACCTCCCAACAGCGGCACGCCTGACAACCCGCTCGGTGAGGACTGGTCGCGCCTGGTCGCCCCGTACGTCGCAACCCATACCTTCCAGGCGAACGTGCTCGGCAACCATGAGACCGGCACGACCGGCGTCAACGACCGCTACGCGATCGAGTACTTCGAGGGTACCGGCGCCGAGATCATGGGCGCCGGCAAGTTCGGCCTGCACATCTTCGGCGACGACCCGGAGTGGCGAGGCTGGTGGGGCGACAACCCGCCCTTCCACCACCCGGTCTTCGTGCTCACCCACACTGCACCGCGCCCGAGCATCGAGATGGAGGGCGGCACCGTCTTCCACTTCGTCGCGGCCCCACCGGCCGAGGTTCTCGCAATGGCGGTCGAGGCCGCCGATGGCGCCGACGTCCGAATCGGTGGTGGCCCGACGATGGTACGCGAGTACTTGCAGGCGGGGCTGATCGACGTGCTCCACCTCGCGGTGACGCCAATCATCC
>JAHEDX010000062.1 GCA_024641005.1 Acidimicrobiaceae bacterium | reverse complement strand
GGGCTCGGAGTTCGCTACGGTCCCGGAGGTGACGCCGACCACCGACCCGTTCCGGCACGGAGCCCTGACCGACGTCGACGGCGTGCTCGTCGGCCACCACCAACGAACCTCGCGGGGATGGCAGACGGGAACCACCGCGATCATGGTGCCCGGGGGAGCCGTCGCCGGCGTGGACATACGCGGTGGCGGACCCGGCACGCGCGAAACCGATGCCCTCGACCCCCGCAACCTCGTCGATCGAATACACGCACTGTGTCTCACCGGCGGGAGTGCTTACGGCCTGGCGGCGGCCGACGGCGTGATGGCGCATCTCGAACAGCGGCATCTCGGGGTCACCGTCGGGCCCGATCCCCAACACGTGGTGCCCGTGGTGCCCACCGCAGTCATCTTCGATCTCGGGCGAGGCGGACGCTTCGACCACCGACCCGATGCATCGTTCGGTGCTCGAGCCGCCGGTGCGGCACGCTCCCGCGCCGGCCGCGGATCGGTGGGCGCCGGCGCCGGTGCTCGAGCAGGAGGGTTGCAGGGCGGCATCGGTATGGCCTCGACGACCGTCCAGCTCGAAACGGCGACCGTGTGTGTCGCAGCACTCGCAGTCGTCAACGCCTCCGGCTCGGTAATCGACCTGAACACCGGACTTCCGTGGTCGCGCCCCACCTACCTCCGTCGACCCTCGTCCGGCGATCGCCGATCGCTTCACGCCGCCGTGGTCGCCGAATCGGCATCCCCGCTGAACACCACGATCGGCGTCGTGGCGACCGATGCCGAACTCACGCGGCCCGAGGCGGGCCGGCTTGCCCAATCAGGACATGACGGTCTCGCCAGGGCGATTCGCCCTGCCCACTCGCTGATGGACGGCGACACCATCTTCGGGCTCGCTACCGGAAGCAGGGCGCTCGGCCAACAGAGCGACGGCATCGTGCGAGGCGCCCACTCAAGGGCGGCACAGCTCAACCAGCTGTTCTCCGCGGCTGCCGAGGTGTTCGAGGCCGCATGCACCGACGCCGTGTTGTCGGCGTGGACGATCGGGTCGGCCCCGTCGTATCGCGACCTTTGCCCGTCTGCGTTTCGGGAGTGAGCACTACCCTGCCCGACATGCAGGTTTTCGTGGCGCCCGACACGATGCGTATGTGGTCGCTCGGCGAGCGCTCGAAAGGGCATCGGGTCGGCGTCGTGCCGACCATGGGGGCACTTCACGAAGGGCACCTGGCGCTGGTGGACGAGGCTCGGCGACGAAGCGACCGTGTGATCGTCACCATCTTCGTCAATCCGCTCCAGTTCAACCAGTCTGCGGATTTCGCCAGCTACCCCCAGCCGATCGACGACGACCTCGTCGCCTGTGAGCGCGCCGGGGTCGATGCGGTGTACGCCCCGACCGCTTCCGTGATGTACCCGCCCGGTTTCCAGACACACGTCGAGCCGGGCGATCTGGCTTCGCGGTTGGAGGGGCCCAAGCGTCCGGGCCATTTTCGAGGTGTCGCCACCGTGGTGACCAAGCTGCTCGGGGCAACCGCACCCGATCTCGCTGTGTTCGGCCAGAAGGACTTCCAACAGCTCGTCATCATCCGCCGGATGGTCGCAGATCTCGACCTGGGGATCGAGATCTGCGGCGTGCCGATCGTCCGCGACGCCGACGGTCTGGCCAAGTCGAGTCGCAATGTTCTGCTGACTCCGGCGGACCGAGCCGCGGCGCCCGTGCTGTCGCGCGCGCTCGCCGCCTGCGCAGCTGCTTGTCAGCGCGGCGAACGAAGCGCCGATTCGATCAACAGGATCGCAACCTCACTGATCGAGGCGGAACCACGCGCCACGCTCGAGTACGTCGATGTCGTCGACACGACAACGTTGCGCGCCGTCGATCGGGTCGAGCCCGGCACCGCTGTTCTGATCGCCGCGTGGTTCGGTGGTGTGCGGTTGATCGACAACTTGGTGCTCGACGGCGACTGAGACGGCTGCACGACCGAAGTCACGATCGACGTCGTCGAGAACGCCGGTCAACACGATGGTGAACACGACCGCATTGAAGATCGCATGAGCGATCACCGTCGGTCCGAGTCGGTGTGCGAGGTAGGCGGCGACCCCGAAGGCCACACCCACCCCCGACAAGACCATCGCCAAACCGATGTTCCCGACCCCTCGCACCGGGTCGACGTGCGCCACGCCGAAGAGCACACCTTGCAGCACGATTGCCGATATGGGGCCCATCCGGCTCAGGAATCCCCGCAGCACCAGCCCGCGGAACACGACCTCCTCGACGATCGGCGCGGCGATCACCGCTGCCAACAGTGTTGCGATCAGGTAGGCGCGATCGGCGTCGAAGTCGCCGGCCGAGTCGATATTGCTGCTCAGCGGGATCTCGAAAATCAGCACGACCACGGCGAGCACCATCTGGGAGGTGACCGCCGCAAGCCACGTGAGCGGCCCCCACCCGAGATCGCTCCATCGGAACTTCCATCCCAACGACGTCATCCGCCGCGACCCCCACCGGCCGCGTACGTACAAGCCCCACGCCACCGATGGACCATACGAGATCACCGCCGAAATCGCGATGTAACTGATCAATGGCCACTCGTACCCGACCAAAGCGTTGAGCACCAATTTGCCGACCACCAACGACACCATGAGCACGCCGAGGGCGCCCACCGCCACCGACATCGGCAAGCTCGGATGCACTTCGGGCTCGACGAGCCGGGGGACGACCGGCGACCAGGCGCGCCCATCGAAGTAGCGGGGTCCGAAGCCCTGCGGGTCGGGGTACCAGCCGGCCGGTGCACTGGTGGGAGGTGGAAAGTTGCTCATCACGATTCGACTGCGCCTCGCGGCACACAAGGTCTTAGCGTAGAGCCGTGACACAGACACCGAATCGCTCCCTCTGGTCTGACACCCTCCCAGATGGAGAGATCGCCCGTGTCCGCGGCTCGTCCCCGGCCGCTGGAGTGTCCGACTCGTTCGATGTCGCGATCGTGGGTGGTGGGCTCACCGGGCTGTGGACTGCGTGGTACCTGCTGCAGCGCGACCCTGCGTTGCGCGTCGTCGTGCTCGAGCGCGAAACGGTCGGCTTCGGGGCGAGCGGGCGCAACGGCGGTTGGTGTTCCGCTCTGTTGCCGATGGGCCCCGACAAGATCGCTGCTCGCCATGGTGAGGCTGCGGCTCGTCGGATGACGCAGGCGATGCACGGAACCGTCGACGAGGTCGGCCGGTTCGTCGAGCAACATGGTGCTCCGGGCATCTTCCATCGGGGCGGAACCGTCACAGCGGCCCGCACGGCTCCCCAACAGCAGCGGCTGCGAGAGGAACTCGACGAGTTCCGCCGATTCGGATTCGGGGAGAGTGACTATCGGTGGCTCGATGTCGACGAGACGCGATCGATACTGGCAGCGACCGGAGTCGTCGGTGCGCTCCAGACGCCGCATTGTGCGGCCGTTCACCCCCTTCGGCTGACCCACGCCGTCGCTCGCGCTGTCCTCGAGGCAGGCGCCGAGATCCGCGAACACACGACCGTCGAGCAGATCCGCCCCGGTCGCGTCGGAACGAACCACGGTGAGGTGCGGGCGGAGGTCATCGTCCGCGCGACCGAGGGTTATACACCCCAACTCGGCGGCGAACACCGCTCGCTGCTTCCGATCTATTCGCTCATGGTGGCCACAGAGCCTCTTCCCGAGTCCGTCTGGGCCGAGATCGGGCTGAGCGATCGACAGACGTTTGCTGACGGTCGCCACATGATCATCTATGGGCAGCGCACCGCCGACGACAGGTTTGCATTCGGTGGCCGCGGCGCCCCCTACCACTTCGGTTCGGCGATCAAGCCGGAGTTCGACACCGACACGAATATCCGCGGCCTGCTGGAGGCGTCACTGCGCCAACTGTTTCCCCAGATGGGCGACGCCGCCATCACCCACCACTGGGGTGGAGTTCTCGCTGCACCACGCGACTGGACGTGCTCTGTCAGGTTCGATCGACACACCGGTCTGGCGGCCGCCGGCGGATACGTCGGTGATGGCGTGAGCACCACGAATCTCGCCGGCCGCACGCTCGCCACGTTGATCGCCGGCGGCGACGACCCGGACGATCTGACGCGGCTGGCCTGGGTGGGACACCACTCACGCAAGTGGGAACCCGAACCGTTGCGGTGGATCGGCGTCAATGCCGCACGGGCAGCTGCCCGGCGGGCCGACTCGGCCGAAGAGCGCACCGGCACGACAAGTCGACTGTGGGGCGGCCTGATCGACCGCCTGCTCGGGCGGTGAGTTCGCTGCCTCCGGCGAATGTCGCCGTCGAGATTCAGGCCGACGGCTGCGGTAGCGAGCTCGGGACCGAGCGCGAGTAGATCCAGTCCTCGAAGAAGCCATCGAGGTCGTGACCGCTCGTTGCCTCCATCACCGTCTGGAAATCGGCCGTGGTAGCGGCATCGTCTGCGAACGTGGTGACCCACGACCGCAGGCCGGCGAAGAACGCATCGTCTCCGATGGTGATTCGAAGCGCGTGCAGCGCCGTGGCGCCACCGTCGTAGACGACCGGGCCGAACATCTCGGCAGGTTCGGCGAGCGGCCAACCGGCAGCGGGAAGTCCGAGCAGCGTGCTCCGGGCGGTGTCGTCGACGTCCGCGATACCGAGCTCTTCGAACCAGAGCCATTGCGCGTAGGTCGCGAATCCCTCGTTCAACCAGATGTCGTTCCACGACGCCGGTGAGACAGCGTCACCGAACCATTGGTGGGCGAGCTCGTGCGACAAGAACGCCTGCTGAACCGTGCCGAGCGTCCCATCGAGTTGAGCCGAGCTGAACAACGACAGACCTTGCGTCTCCATCGCCAGTCCGCCGATCGAATCGGTGATGGCCACCCCGTAGCGCTCGAACGGGTACGGACCGAAGAGCGACTCGAAGAAGGCGAGCTGGTCGCGAGTGGCACCGAGATAGGGGTCGATCGTCGACAGCTCGGATGCCAGCACGACGTGGTCCAGCACGACCCCACTCTCGCTGACGCGATCGGGCACGAACTCATAGTCACCGACGAGGAGCAGGATGAGGTACGAGGCCATCGGCTCGTTCTGCCTCCACGACCAGGTGGTGCCGGCCGAGCCCTCGGTCGCGGAGACCAGCTCGCCGTTGGTGACGGCTGTCAAACCCCCCGGCACGGTGACATGGAACGTCCACGTCGCCTTGTCGGTCGGGTGGTCGCTGACAGGAAACCAGGTACTGGCTCCGTCAGGTTCGTTGACCGACCAGAGCCCCCGCGCCGTGGGAAACAGGCCGACGTCGCCGCGGAAGAAATCTTGCTCGCGGGCGATCGTCGAGAAGTCGACTTCCACCGAGAACGAGTCCCCTGGAGATCGTTCGGCACCCAGATCGACGATCAGGTCGTGACCGACGACGGTGAACGGTGCCCGGGCGTCGTCGGACCGGACAGCGCCGACGTCGGGCCCGTCGACATCGAGCGCGATCTGGCTGGCCGACCGCACCAACGTCCCCGTCACCAGGACGGTGCCTGCCAACCGACGAACCTCCGGGTCGTAACCGAACGTCACGTCATAGTGCGACACGTCGATGTCGGCCGAGCCGAGATCCGGAAATCTGCGATCGCCGGCCGAGAGCGAAGGAGGCAGTGGCGCAGACGCAGTCTGTTCCGGTGGTCCCGGCACCGAAGGGGAGGGTTCGGAGGGGTCTGCCTGCCCGACGCTCGAACCGGTGATCGGTGTCGGGGACGTACGCACCACCACAGGGTCCCGCGGCACACCACATCCGACGCCGGCCAGGCACAACGCGCCGACCGCCAACGCTCGTGCCAGGTCCACTGACGACACGCTAGCGATCGGCAGGGTGCGGGTGGTGGCGACCCGTGACCTGGATTCGCTCCGCAAAGTTTTCCCAAAATCGTCAAGAGCAGTGGCGAATGGGCCGATACATCAGCGTGATCGATGTGGCAACACCTTCGGACCGGGATCGCACGCGACCGCGTCGAACCGTCCTCAGCACGCTGCTGTCGATCGTGATCATCGCGGGTGCCACGATCGGAATCAGCGGTTCCACCCCCGTCAGTGCCGTGTCGGATTCGGACTGGTTGGGCGTGGTGAACACGTATCGGGCAATGTCCGGCGTCGCACCTGTCACGCCCAACGCGACCTGGTCGTCGGAGGCGCAGGCCCACTCGTGCTACATGCTCCTGAACGGCATCACACACGACGAAAGCCCCAATCTGCCGGGGTACACGCCGGGAGGCGATGTCGCGGGCAACAGCGGCAACGTGGCGGTCAGCAGCTCGGTCAGTGCAACGCCGCGCAACCACATCGATCTCTGGATGACCGGCCCGTTCCACGCGATCGGCATCCTGCGCCACAATCTCACGTCGAGTGGCTTCGGGCTCTGCGCAGACAGCAGCACTCCGACGCCATGGCATTCGGCCGGCACGCTCGACGTGATCCGCGGCCTCGACTCGGGTCGTGCCCGCCCGTCGACACCCATCGTCTTCCCCGGTGACGGCTCGACCGTTCCGTTGCACAGCTTCATCACCGAATACCCCGATCCGATGACGTTGTGCGGCTGGTCCGGCAGCGCTGGGCTGCCACTGATCGCCATGATGCCCCAAGAGGTCACCTCTGCGACGGCCACGCTCACCGGGCCCAACGGGCCGATTCCGACGTGCAATCTCCACAAGGGAAACACGGGCGCCAATGCGACCGCCCGAGCGATCCTCGACGGTGACAACGCAGTCGTCGTCATGCCGCGTGAGGTGCTCGCCGACGGCGTCTACACAGTCACGGTGAACTCGAACGGCGGCAACGTCACCTGGTCGTTCACCGTCAAGCGCGGGGCCGCCCTCGAGGCAGCTCCGCCGACCGTCCCCGACACCGAGCCGACAGCGAACGCCACGAAGTTCGAGCCGGTCGAACCGTTCCGCCTGGTCGACAGCCGCGAGGGCCTCGGCACCGTGCGACTGCAGGCCGGACGGGTCGCCCGTATCAAGGCCGGCGGCGCCGACATTGCTGCGGTCAGCGCGAACTTCACGGTGGTCTCCCCGTCTGGCTTCGGATACGTCACCGCCTACAACTGCACACCGGACGTGCCGACCGTGAGCACCTTGGGGTATCGGCCCGGCCAGACCGTGGCGAACCAGGCGATCGTTCCGCTCGACCGGGGCAGCTTGTGTCTGTACTCGAAGGTCGCGACCGACATCATCATCGACATCAACGGGTACTACCGGACCACCAGTGGCACGAGCGGATTCGTTCCGGTCACCCCTGCCCGCTTGTTCGACTCGCGTGGGCCGGGCATCGCCTCCCTCAAGGCCGGCAGGGAGTTGGCGCTCCAGGTCACCGGGGTCGACGGTGGTGCGCCCTCAGGATCTGTCGGTGTTGCAGCGAACATCACGGTGATCGAACCGACCGGCTACGGCCACCTGCAGGTCTACCCCTGCGGCGCCCCGTCCGACATCGGGATCTCGAACATCAACTACGTCCCCAACGACTACCGACCGAACACCGTGGTGTCGCCTGTCGACAACCGAGGCCGGATCTGTCTCCGTTCGCTCACCAACACCGACGTCGCGGTCGACCTCACTGGTTACTTCAGCGAAAGCGGCGGCCTCGAACTCGTCCCGCTCGATCCGATTCGACTGTTCGACAGCCGAACGACCTACCGCAGCCTGAACGAAGCGACCGGTGGCCAGCGGGTCAAGGCCGGCCAGGTCATCCGCCTGACGGTCAAGGGAGTCCGCGGCATCCCGGCGACTGCGAAAGCGGTTTCGGTCAACCTCACCGCCACCGACGCCATCAAGGACACCTATCTCACCGCCTTTCCGTGCGGGGCCAGACCGAACACCTCGAACGTGAATCTCGTGGCATCACAGTTCGTGAGCGCCAACGGGGCGATGGTGAAGCTCTCGGCCGACGGTGATCTCTGCCTGTACAGCAAGAATGCCGTCCATGTGATCGTCGACATCAACGGCATCTGGCAGTAGCGGCACCAAGCATTCGTCGCCGGCCGACCCCGAACTCGTGGTGTCGACACCGAGATCACCGGCCCACCACGTCGTCGCCGGGCGGGAAGAATCAGCGATGCAGGTTCGCGTCGCTGACCATCGCCCGGTATCGAACCGTGTACACCGAGTCACCCGACAAGATGCCGCCGCGTCCGAGCATGCGACCGCCTTCCCAGTTCGACAGACCGAGTTCGGGCGCGTCGAGCGCATATTGCCCATCGACCCATCGGGTGAAGCCATCGCCGACGAACGGTGCGTCGACGGTGGCGAAGAACGAATCGTGCGCCTCAGGCGATTCGCTCAGCAGTGACGCAACAAATCGCGGGCTGTACCGGTTGCACAGCTCGACCGCCTCGCTCACCGAGCCGACGACGTGGACGGCGACTTCGGGCGAGCCCTCCCACTCCCACTCGTGCGCCAAGTCATCGATCGAGATGGCCGACACGAACGGTTCGTCGTGCAGTCCGTCGGCGCGAGCGACCTGCGCCCGGGCATCGATCGCTCGGGCCGGCACGAAGCCCATCGCCTCGGACGTCGCGTGCACCCGACCGTCGACACCGCGCTGTCGAGCCGCAGCGTTCACCGCCTCGAGGAACACTGGAACCAGTTCGGCCGCACGATCACGCACCACGCAGCAGACATTGAGCGTGTTGCACACCTTGCGATCGAGCGAGTGCCGTACGACCGATCCGAAACGATCGGCCGACGCGTCGGGGGCGACGACGACCCAGGCGCCACCGGTGCCGTGCAGACTGACCGGTACACCTGCCTGACGGGCCACTGCGCCGAGCTGTGCCACGGCGGCCCCCGACCCGCGCGCGACAGCCAAGGACAGCCGGGGGTCGGAAAACATCGCCCACCCGGCGGCGTGCGCGGCAGACGACACCAGACCGACGGTGCCGAGAGGAAGTCCAGCGGCGACCAGCGCGGGTTCGAGGGCGTGCTCGACGATCGCCTGCGCCGTCGCCAGAGCGTCCGACCCGATACGGAACACCACCGTGTTGCCGGTGCGCACGACCCCGGCGGCATCAGCAAACACATTGGGGCGGCCCTCGAACACGAACCCGATCACACCGAGCGGGGCACGTCTCGCCTCCACCACCCAGCCGGGATGTTCGACGATCCGCTCGACTGCGTCGCGGGTACCGGCAGCAGACGCCCACCCGCGGAGTCCTGCGATCATGTCGGCGCGCATTGCGGCGCTGAGTTCGAGCCGGGTCGTGGAACGGCCCCGACCACGAGCACGTTCGAGGTCCCCGGCGTTGGCTGCAGCGATCGGCCCGAACGTCGGGTCATCCGCCAACCGATCGGCGAAACCCGTGAAGAACGCGGTGATCTGGTCGTCGGTACAGCGCGCGAGTTCGACGAATGCTGCAGCTGCGGCGGTGACCGCAGCTGCCGACGTGGCGTGCTCGACGGCTGGGATGTGCAACAACGCTCCCGACGACGGATCGACGATCAGTCGATCGCCGGCCACGAACGCCAGGGCAAGCTCGCTCGACACGACCGCGACGCGATCACCGCCGAACACGATCGATTGGCCGGGGGTCAGCGCGGTCAGACGGCCAGATGAGTTCGCCCCGGATGTGTTCGTCACGGTGTCGAAGCGTACGCTCGTGCCATGGCCGAGCCCAACGACGACCGTCTGTACTTCCGGCAGTTGCTGTCTGGAAGGGACTTCGCGGTCGGCGATCAGATGGCGACCCAGATGGTCAATTTCGTCTATGCGATCGGCGACCGGGCGACCGGCGAATGCCTACTCGTCGACCCGGCGTACGACCCTGCCGGGCTGATCGAGACCGTCGCCGCCGACGGGTTGCGCGTCAGCGGTGTGCTCGCGACGCACTATCACGCCGATCACATCGGCGGGTCGATCTTCGGTCACGACATTGCCGGCATCGCCGGTCTGCTCGACATCGTGTCGTGCCCGATCCACGTCCAGCGTGACGAGGTGCCGTGGATCACGCGCACGACCGGGGTCGACGAAACCGATCTCCACGCCCACGATTCTGGCGATGTCGTGACAGTGGGCGATGTCGAGATCCAGCTCGTCCACACGCCCGGCCACACGCCCGGCAGCCAGTGCTTCCTGGTGCGCGGCAAGCTCGTGTCCGGCGACACCTTGTTCCTCGACGGCTGCGGTCGGACCGATCTGCCGGGCAGCAACCACACCTTGATGATCGACAGTCTCAAGCGGCTGTCGAAGGTGGACGACGACGTCGTGTTGTACCCCGGGCACCGCTACTCGCTCGCGTCGAGCGCCAACATGGGCGCCGTCAAGAAGTCGAACTACATCTTCGACCAGCTGCTCGGCGACTGATCGACGCCGCGCGCCGGCGTCTGTCGTCTACCAGGTGTCGATGTTCGGACGCACCCTCTGACCGGGTGGTCGGGGCGGCGCCGACTCGAGCAAGGTCGTGATCCACAGCCTCGTGTCGACGGGGTCGATCACGTCGTCGATCTCGAAGAACTCGGCGATCCGCACCGCCTTGCCGTACTCGTACAGCCGGTCGACCAGCTCGTGGAACAGGGCCTCACGAGCGGCTTCGTCATCGCAGGCGTCCAGCTCCTTGCGGTACCCCAACCGCACAGCACCTTCCAGCCCCATGCCACCGAACTCACCCGTCGGCCACGAGACACACGCCAACGGCGCCTTCGTGCTACCTCCCATCATCGCCTGGGCACCCAGACCGTACGACTTGCGCAGCACCACCGAGATCATCGGCACCGACAGGTTCGCCCCTGTGACGAACAGGCGGCTGCAGTGCCGCACGAGCGCCGTCGCCTCGACGTCCGGCCCCACCATCATCCCAGGGGTGTCGACCAGGGTCACGATGGGCAGGCCGTGCGCGTCACACAGCTGCATGAACCGGGCGGCCTTGTCGGAGCCATCGCTGTCGATCGCACCCGCCAAGTGGGCGGGATTGTTGGCGATCACACCGACGGCACGCCCCTCGACCCGCGCCAGAGCGGTGATCATGCCGATGCCGAAATCGCGCCGCAGCTCGAGTACCGACCCGGTGTCGAACAGCAGATCGATCGCGTTGTGCACGTCATACCCGCGCAACCGATCGACCGGGACCGCGTCGCGCAAAGCCGTCTGATCGGCACACGCCCAGTCGCCCAGGGCACCTTGGAAGTACGACAGGTACTGCTTCGCCAACGCAGTTGCGTGCGCCTCGTCATCGGCGACGATGTCGACCACACCGCTGTACTGCTGCACCTCTATCGGACCGACCTCGGTCGGGGCATAGACCCCGAGTCCGCCGCCCTCGATCATCGCCGGGCCTCCCATACCGATATTCGAGTCCTTCGTCGCGATCACCACATCGCAGCAGCCCAGAATCGCGGCGTTCCCCGCGAAGCAGTAACCGGCGCTGACGCCGACGAGCGGCACGCTGCCGGACAACTGGGCGAACCAGAGGAAGGCGAGGCAGTCGAGACCGGTCACTCCCCCGGTGTCGGTGTCGCCCGGCCGACCTCCCCCGCCCTCGGTGAAGAACACGATCGGCAGCCCCAGCTGCTCGGCGACCTCGAACAATCGATCCTTCTTACGATGATTTCGGTGACCTTGGGTTCCGGCCAGAACGGTGTAGTCGTACGACATCGCGATGGCCCGCGCCGCGCGACCGTCGAACAGCTCGCCGTTGACCGTTCCGATGCCACCAATCAGCCCGTCAGCGGGAGTGCGGGTGATCAGGTCGAGATGATCTCGTCGCTTCGACTGGGCAGCGATGGTCAGCGGGCCGTATTCCACGAACGACCCATCGTCGACCAGGTCTGCCACGTTCTCGCGTGCGGTTCGGCGGCTCTTCGCGCGACGACGTTCGACCGCGTCGGGACGGGCCTCATCCATGCCGAGCAAGTGTCGATCGACCACCTCGCCGAGATCCCTGCGGTCGAGACCCTTGGGGACCGTCGACTGAGCGATGTGGACGGGCGCCGCCGCAGCCGTTGCAGCATCGAGAGCAGCCAGTTGAAGCAGCGCGTCACCTGGGTGCACCGTTGACCCGACGGCGACGTCGACGGCCACCACGACACCCTCCGCCTCTGCACACACCTCGTGATGAAGCTTCATCGACTCGATCAGGACGACGACGGCACCTGCCGCGACCACCGTGCCGATGGTCACCTCGACGGCGACGACCGTTCCCTGCAGGGCGGACGAGACGGTGTGGGCTGCTGAGGGGGCATCGGCCATCCGCCGATACTGCCAGTCAGTCGGATCCAGGGCGGCGTTGGAAGGCGGTGATCGATTGATCACCCATGACGAGCTCGGCCGCCACCGCTGCGAACAGAGCGGGGACCACGAAGTTCGGTTTGCCGGTCGTCTCGGCAACGAACATCACAGCTGCGAGCGGTACGCGGTACCCGGCACCCAGGAACGCGGCGATGCCGAGCAGTGTGTACAGCGGGGCTCTGTCGGGATGGATGACCTCGGCGATCCCCCGACCGACGAGACCGCCACCGACCACCAACGGAATGAACACCCCGCCGACGCCACCGCCTGCGGTGGTGAACGCCGATGCAAGGCATCGGATGAGGAACACGGCGATCAGCAACCAGATGGCGATGTCCCGCTCGACGAACAACCACTCGCGGAAGACCTCGTAGCCGGCACCCAAACTCAGCGGCAGCCCAGTGAGCTCACGGCTGAGGAAGTAGAGCGCGATCATCGAGATCGAGCTGACCGTCAGACGCAGCGGCATCGCCCTGAGCGAGAAGCCCTTGGCGATCCTCATCAATTTGGCGAACGCACGGGCTCCGATCGCACACATGATTCCGACGAGGAGCGCTCCGAGCAGGTCGATCAGCTGGAAGGAGGAAATCGAGAACTCGCCGACGCTCAACAGCGGCGTGGTGTCGCTCAACGTCACGAACGTGAGATACCCGCTCGCGCTGGCCACGAGTGCGGGCAGCAGCATGCGGCGGGCCATGTCGTCGCGGTACGGCACCTCGAGCGCGAAGATCGCCCCGGTGGCGGGAGCCTTGAAGATCGCTGCCACACCGGCGGCCGCGCCGGCGACGAGCAATGTGCGGTGATCGCTGCCACGAAAGGGCTTCGGGAGCCGTCGCTGGATCATCGCCCCCAAGGCGGAGCCGCCATAGAGCGACGGACCTTCGAGGCCCAGTGCCCCGCCAGAGCCGAGCGTGGCGATCGCAGCCCCGATACGGGCAGCGAGATGCCGGGGACGCAACCGATATGCGGGGTCGTGAAAGGCACGCAGGTATTCGTCGGAGGTTGCCGGCGACGCGCCGCCACCGGCAAAGCGCAACGTCAAGGCAGCGACGACCAGCCCGATGGCCGGAGCGGTGGCCCCCCACCACAGCGGTGCAGCGAGCACCCGCGTGTACATCTCGTCGACGAGGTATTCGAATCCACGTACCCCCAGGCCGGTGGCGACCCCGGTGACCGCGGCGAGTAACACCACCTCGCGGGAACGGCGGACGAGTTCTCTCAGTTCGTCCCTGCGGACCTCGAACGAATCGGGCCGCAGAGCCCTCATCATCCGTCGGCGCCACACGTCGGGAAAGTGTACGTCCGCCGAAGCTGTCCGGACGCAGCCGACGCCGCACGGCTCACACAATCTTGCCGGTCGTACCTCGCAGATCGAAAATCAGCCGAGCGAGGACGTTCGGTACGCCGCGATGGTGCGCTGCAGCCCATCGCGGAGCGTGACGAGCGGCTCCCAACCCAGCGCCTCCCGTGCCAACGTGATGTCGGGTTGGCGGAGGTGGGGGTCGTCGGCGGGCAACTCGCAAAACTCGATGGTCGATCGAGAATTCGTCAGCTCGATGACGAGTTCGGCGAAGGCCCGGATCGTCACCTCGTGCGGATTGCCGATGTTCACCGGGCCCGGTTCGTCCCCGCCGAGCAGCGCCAGGAGTCCTGCCACTTCGTCATCGACGTAACAGAAGCTGCGGGTCTGCGAGCCGTCTCCGAAGATCGTGAGCGGATCACCAGCGAGCGCCTGGTACACGAAGTTGGTGACCACACGGCCATCATCGGCACGCATTCGCGGTCCGTACGTGTTGAAGATCCGGGCGATTCTGACGTCGAGCCCATACGTTCTCGCATAGGCCATGGTGATCGCCTCAGCGAAGCGCTTCGCCTCGTCGTACACCGAACGCTCACCGATCGGGTTCACATTGCCGGTGTAGGTCTCGACCTGCGGATGGACGAGCGGATCGCCGTACACCTCGCTCGTGGAGGCGAGGAGGAATCGGGCCGAATCGAGACGAGCGATCTCGAGCAGATTATGTGTGCCGCGGCTACCCACCTCGAGCGTCTCGATCGGGCGCGCCAAGTACGCGGGCGGCGATGCGGGGCTGGCGAGATGGACCACGGCGTCAAAGCGCATCGACCCGGAACCGCGTACGGCCGCCTCGATCCCACCGTCGCAGACGTCGGCCTCGACAAAGCGATAGCGCGGCTGGTCGGCATGCATCTCGGTGTGCTCTCGGGTGCCGGTGCTGAGGTCGTCGACGCAGATGACCTGGTCGCCTCGCGCGATCAACCGATCGATGAAGTGCGAGCCGATGAACCCCGCTCCGCCCGCGACGAGCAGTGTTGCCATCAGCTTCGCCCCACGCCGTCGTACACGAGCCCTGCAGCACGCACGGCGGCGGGATCGAGGATGTTCCTGGTGTCGACGATCGCCGAGCCCCTCATGGTGGCTGCGATCGCATCGAGATCGAGACACGAGAATTCTTGCCACTCGGTGAGGATCACCACGACGTCGGCGTCGGCGGCGGCGGCGACCGCAGAGGTCGCCAGTCGCATCGATCCCAGACGATCACGCTGTACGTGATCGAGTTCGCCGGCCGTCGTGGGGTCGTAGGCGGTCACGATCGCTCCGGCCCGTTCGAGTTGGTCGAGAATCGCCAGGCTGGGTGATTCGCGCAAGTCGTCGGTTCCGGCCTTGAACGTCAGCCCGAGGGCGCCGACCGTCATGCCATCGAGTGGTCGATCGCCGACGAGGTCGCGACCAGCAGCGCGGGAGATCTTCTCGATCATTCGTACCCGCTGCTGGTCGTTCACTTCGATGACGCCTCGCATCATCGAGAAGTCGTAGCCATGATCGGCTGCGATGCTGACCAGCGCACGCGAATCCTTCGGGAAGCAACTCCCACCCCAGCCGGGGCCGGGTTGCAGGAATGCTCTTCCGATGCGGTGGTCGGAGCCGATCCCCTCGACGACATGAGCGACGTCGGCACCGACCGCTTCGCACATCGCCGCCACTGCGTTGACGAACGAGATCTTCATCGCCAGGAACCCGTTGGCCGCATATTTGATGGTCTCTGCCGATGCAGCGTCGGTGATCAGGATCTCGGTGTCGAGGGGGGCGTAGAGCCGGGCAACGGTCTTCGCAGCGGTCTCGTCGGCGCCACCGATCACGACCCGGTCAGGATGGAGGAAGTCGAAGACGGCGGTGCCTTCGCGCAGGAATTCGGGATTCGACACCACACTGACGTCGGTGCGTTCGAGGGCCCGCTCGACCACCCGTGTCGACCCGACGGGTACGGTCGACTTGTTCACGACGATCGCCCCGGGCTTCAGGACGGGAGCGATCTCGTGGATCGCTGCCTCGATGTACGACAGATCTGCGCTGCCGTCCTCGTCCTGGGGCGTTGGAACGCACAGGAACACGATGTCGGCTGCCGCTGTGCCGGCCGCTGCACCGGTGACGAATCGCAGACGACCGGCGGCGACGGCCGCGCCGACGACCTCGTCGAGCCCTGCCTCGACGATCGGGATCTCGCCGTTGCGAAGGCGCTCGATCTTGCCGGCGTCGATGTCGGCACAGGTGACATCGTGGCCGAGCGACGCCAGGCATGCACCTGTCGTCAACCCGACATAGCCCGTTCCCACGACAGCGAGGGTCGCCGGTTCCCACGGATCAGCTTCACTCTGCATCGGTCGGCAGGCTATCCGCAGGGCATCGAGCAGCGGGAGTTACCACCCGGGTGTGGGTCCAATCGAGACCCGAACGGGCCCGATCCGTGCGGTCCATCGGCGGGCAGCGTGTCCAAAGCCCCGCCCACCGGCCTCGATGCCGCTACCGTCGCGACGTGTCTCTGGCCACCACCGACGACCCCTGTTACGAGCAAGCCGGCTCACTGTGCCGATGGGTGTACGAACACACCGACGAGAACGAGACGCTGGCCGGCCTGGTCGATTGGTTCGTCCACCAGCCGCTCCAGATCCTTCTGGTGCTCGCGATCGCCATCACGCTCACGTTCGTCTCCAAGCGCTGGGTACGACGCGTGATACCCCGTCTGCTGGCGCCCAAGTCCGATCCCGCAGGGCAACTCGGCCGGTTGGGCATCGATCTGCCGGCTTCCCTCACGCCGCGGCGCGACCCGCGCCGCGAGTCACGAGCCGCGTCCGCGTCCGTCGTTTTGACCAGCACGATCGTCGTGACGATCTGGGTGATCGCGTCGTTGACCATTCTGGGCATCGTCGGCATCCAGCTCGGTCCGCTCCTGGCAGGAGCGGGCATCGCCGGTGTCGCACTCGGGTTCGGAGCCCAGAGCCTCGTGAAGGACTGCATCTCTGGGCTCTTCATGCTGATCGAGGATCAATTCGGCATCGGGGACGTCGTCGACCTCGGCGAGGCGGTGGGCGTGGTCGAAGAGATTTCCTTGCGGACCACCGTGCTGCGCAGCGTCGACGGCACCGTGTGGCACGTACCGAACGGGGTCGTTCAACGGGTCGGCAACCGCAGCCAGCTCTGGTCGGTCGCCCTCGTCGATATCGATGTCGCGTACGACACCGATATCGGTCGCGCACGCGATCTGTTGCAGCGGGCGGCCGAGGAGGTCTGCGAGCGAGAACCCTTCTCCGCCTCTGTCATCGACCCACCGACCGTCTTGGGCGTCGAGGCGCTGGGCGCCGACGGCATCACCCTACGCCTCACGGTGAAGGTCTCACCCGGCGCCCAGTGGGACATGCAACGAGCTCTGCGCGAGCACACGAAGTCGGTGCTCGATCAAGCCGGCGTCGAGATCCCCTTCCCGCAACGTTCGGTCTGGGTGCGCGGCGACCCGGCGATTCCGGACCCACCTCCAACATCGTGATGGACGCCCTCCTCGAAGTGCTACCGGGCGGCATGCCATGATGACGAGCATGTTGGCGGTCGAGCACGGCGGCGCTCTCGCGTTCCTTCACCGCCCGTCGACGACCGCCTTGTCGATCGTCGTCGTCTGCGCGGTATTGGGTTGGGGGCTCCACTGGTTCGCGGAGTGGAGCACACGTCCTCGCTCCGAGCCCCCCGGGGCCGCACGTCGTCCGGCCCCTCTGGAGGGTGGCACGGTCGAGCCTCCGGCGGTGGTTGCGTTGCTCACGAACGGGTTCGACGTCCCCCGTAGCGCAGTCGTTGCCACGGCGCTCGACCTCGCCGCTCGCGGATGGATCCGGCTCACCACGATCGATGACGAGCTGGTCGTGGTGACGCGCGCGAACGCAGGTAGCGGCGACACGCTCCGCCCCTTCGAACAACAGGTGCTCAATCATCTCGCGGCCCGCGCGTTCAACGATGTGACGTCGGCGAACACTCTGGCGGCATCTCACCACCGCCTCGATCGTCGCTGGTGGTTGCGCTACGGCCGGGCAGTCGTGGCGCAGTCCCAACAACTCGGATTGTCTGGCCGGCGATACACGCTGGTCGAACTCGCACCCGTGACGGTCGTCGCCGTCGTCGGTTTGGCCGCCTCGTGGCTCGGGGCGCGCGGCGGCGACGAGATTGCGGTCAGCGAATCATGGCAGTCCCGACTGGTCTGGGTGATCGCATTCGCAGCGCTGCTCGTGCTCGCATGGCAGACAGCGATGCGCACGGTCGGGTCGGCGCAACGACCCACGGATCTGGGGGTGGCCAGGTCGGCAGCGTGGATGGGTTACCGGGGCCGGCTCCGCGACAGGATCCCCGCCCACGCCAGCGTGCTCGCCCCACCAGCACAGCAGATCGCCCTCGCCAATGCGACCGTGATGGGAGTCGCCGAACACATCCTCGACGAGCTGCCCGTCGCACCGGAAGACCACCGCTCGGCGTGGTCCGAAGCCGGCGGTACACCTCACGTCGTCCGAGTCCGCTATCCAACGCGACCCGGATACGGCCAGCATCCCCTCAAGGTCGGCGGCGTCGGCGTGGTGGTGTTCTTCGCATCGAGATGGATCCGTGGCTTTCTGGGCCGAGTGTCCGATGGAGAGTCGCTCCAATCGCTGCTCGATCGAATCCCCGGCCAGGTCGACCTGATCGAGAAGATTGCCGACTTGTTGGCGATCGCGTGCTGGCTTCCCATCATCTGGGGTGCATGGGCCGTGATCGCCGGGGCGATCGATTCGGTCGCCACCCGCGAACGACTCGGCTCGGTCGTCCGGGCCCGGCGTCCGATCGAGGTCTTACCGCCGCTGCTGGTCAATGTCGTGAAGCCCTTCGCAGAACGCGACCGCTTCTCGACCTACCTCGCAGTCGATGACGGGAAGCGACGCTGGATCACCGCGTGGCTCGCGAACGAGCGCAGCGCGGCGCCACAAGGCGCGCAGGCGAAGGTCCGTGCGACGCCTTTGCTGGGCTATGTCCGCTCGTCGGAACCGGTCGGGACTGCGACGAGGTCCGCCGAGCGTTGAATCGAGGCGGTCACGCCCGGGCTCAGGAGGTGCTCCACCTGGGACTCGCCCGGCAGACTGTTGTCATGCCGACCGACGCCCGCCAAACGATCGTGACCCTCGACCTCGAGGGAGTGCTCGTCCCCGAGGTCTGGATCGCCGTGGCCGAACGCACCGGAATCGACGCCCTCCGCCGCACCACCCGAGACGAGCCCGACTACGACGTCCTGATGCGGTACCGCCTGGGCGTGTTGGCCGAACACGGCCTCACGATGTCGCTGATCAGCGGGGTCATCGCAGGTCTCGAACCGATACCGGGGGCGAGTGCGTTCCTCGACGAGCTTCGATCGATCGCTCAAGTCATCATCCTGTCCGACACCTTCGAACAGTTCGCCGCCCCGCTGATGGTTCATCTCGGGCAGCCCACGGTGTTCTGCCATCGTCTGGTCGTCGACAACGACCTGATCGTCGATTACCGACTTCGCCAACCCGACCAGAAGCGTCGAGCCGTCGAAGCATTCCACGGTCTGAACTACCGCGTGATCGCGGCCGGAGACTCGTACAACGACACGTCCATGCTCGCGGCGGCCGATGTCGGCTTCCTCTTCAAATCGCCGCAGAACGTGCGAGACGAGTTCCCGCACTTCCCGGCGGTCGATGAGTACGACGAGTTGCTCGCGCTCATCCGCGCCCGACTCGATTGACTGCCGGACTCGGCCGACCGGGCAACCTGCGGCGGCTCGTGGGGCCGGATCGGTCGCCCGGCAACGAGAGCTGCGAGACTCGCCGCATGTCGCAACACACCGAAGGAACGTTCACGTCATTCGATGGCCTCGAGATCTACCACCAGGCATGGCTACCCGATGGTGATCCGGCGGCGGTGGTGATGTTGGTCCACGGGCTCGGAGAACATTCGGGGCGTTACGCCCACGTCGCGAGGTCGCTCAACGATGCCGGCTTCGCCGTTCACGCGCTCGATCACCGCGGCCACGGCAGATCCGAGGGCAAGCGCGTCTTCGTGAAGTCGTACGACGAGTTCATGGCCGATCTGATGCAGTTCCGCGCCTCCCTGGAACGCCAACACCAGGGCGTCCCACTCGTCGTACTCGGCCACAGCATGGGCGGCAACCTGGCGGTCGGACACGTGCTCGACCATCAACCGGGCGTGGCCGGGCTGGCGCTGAGCGGCGCTGCGCTGCAGGTCGGCAGCGATCTCACGCCGACGAAGCTCAAGATGTTCCGCCTCATCGCCAAGATCGCGCCGGCCTTCCGCCCCGAAGGTCTGAACGCTGACGCGATCAGCCGTGACCCGGCCGTCGTGGCCGCCTATCGCGACGATCCCTTGGTGTTCACCGGCAAGATCTCCGCCGGGCTCGGCGCAGCCCTGATCGATGCGATGGAACGATTCCCCGACCGATACCCCGAGCTCGCACTTCCCGTGTTGGTGATGCACGGCACCGAGGATCAGCTGGCGAGTGTCGACGGATCACGGGCGCTCGCGGCCGCGGCAGTCAATGCTGACGTCACCGCCCACTACTACGAAGGGCTCTACCACGAGATCTTCAACGAGCCCGAGCACGACCAGGTGCTCGCCGACCTGGTGTCATGGATACATGACGTCATTTCGTGAGGCACGTCGCCGGATTCCGCGACGGCTGCGCGTCCGTCACAGCGTGTGAGGTCATCGCGCCATGAACGAACAGCAGCCTTCCGCCAGCGCCCGCGATCTGCAACTCGGCCTCGCCGGAACCGGCATCGCAGTGATCGCTTGGGGCACTTCAGGGGTGATCATCAAGGCGATCGACATGGGTGGCCTGGCGATCGGCTTCTGGAGGTTTTCACTGTATGCGATCGTGCTCCTCGTGTGGATGGCCGCCCGCGGGCGGCGACTGACGCGTAGATCGCTGTTCGCCAGCCTTCCCGGCGGTATCAGCCTCGGTCTCGACGTCACCTTTTTCTTCACGGCGGTCAAGCTCACCAATGTGGTGAACGCCACCACGATCGGCTCACTGCAACCGCTCGTGGTCGCCGTGTTCGCGGCGAAGATGTTCGGCGAACACATTCGGCCGCGCGACATCGCGGCGGCGATCGTGGCGATCGCCGCGGTGGTCGTGATCGTGATCGAGTCATCAGGAACGCCCGAGTGGAGCGGCGCCGGCGACCTTGCTGCCGTCGGTGCGCTGTTTGCATGGAGCGGCTACTTCATCTTCTCGAAACGATCCAAGGGCGTCATCTCCCCCCAGGAGTACACGGCGGGTACGGGCGTTTGGACTGCGCTCATCTGCCTCGCGATCGGTCTGGCCTTCCAGCAGGACATGTCGTTCCCGTCGAGCGTCGACTGGGTACCGCTGATCGCACTCACGTTCGGAGCCGGCATCCTCGGGCATTCGATCATGAACTGGTCACTCGTGCGCGTCCCGCTCTGGTTGGGATCTGCGCTCACGCTGCTGATTCCCGTGGTCGGTTCGGTGACGGCGTGGATCTTCCTCGACGAACCGCTCACGAACGTGCAGCTGGCCGCGATGGCCGTCGTCGTGGGCGCGCTGGCGTCGATCCTGGTCTCCCAGCCCAGACCCGAGCCCATCCGCGCCCCTCAGGTCGCCACGACCTGAGGTACGGCGACGACGGACCCACCGCTCACATTCGAATGCGTGAACCCGGGGCCGGTACGCTCGACACGTGACCGAGTCGAAGATCATCTACACCCACACTGACGAGGCGCCGGCGCTGGCCACGTACTCGCTGCTGCCCATCGTCAAGGCCTTTGCCGGCGCGGCAGGCATCGACGTCGAGACCAGAGACATCTCGTTGGCGGGCCGTATCGTCGCACAGTTCCCCGAATTCATCGCCGACGACAAGCGGATCAGCGACGATCTCGCCGAGCTCGGAGACCTGGCCCTCACTCCTGAGGCGAACATCATCAAGCTGCCGAACATCTCGGCCTCGATGCCCCAGTTGAAGGCGGCCATTGCCGAACTACAGGCCAAGGGCTACGCACTCCCGCCGTATCCCGACGACGCTTCGTCCGACGCCGAGCTCGACATCAGGTCGCGGTACGGCCGAGCGATGGGTTCAGCGGTCAACCCGGTGCTGCGCGAGGGCAACTCCGATCGCAGGGCCCCCAAGGCTGTCAAAGAGTACGCACGCAGTCATCCCCACTCGATGGGCGCCTGGTCCCCCGACTCGAAGACACACGTCGCCACCATGGACGGCGACGATTTCTTCTCGAACGAGCGCTCGATCACGATGACCGATGCGGACGACCTGCGTATCGAACATGTCGCCGCCGATGGCACGGTCACCGTGCTCAAGCAGTCTGTCCCGGTGCTGGCGGGCGAAGTGGTCGACGGCACCTTCATGTCGAAGCGGGCGCTCGTCGCCTTTCTGTCCGAACAGGTCGACGATGCCCGCGAGCAGGGCGTTCTGTTCTCGCTGCACCTGAAGGCCACGATGATGAAGGTCTCCGACCCGATCATGTTCGGCCACGCCGTCGAAGTGTTCTTCGCCCCTGTCTTCGAGCAGTTCGGCGCAGTTCTCGAGGCCGCCGGCGCCGAGCCGAACAATGGTTGGGCCGGAGTGCTCACGGCCATCGAGGCGCTGCCCGCCGACCAGCAAGCCGCCATTGCCGAGGCGATCGAAGCGACGTGGGCGCAGCGTCCCGACATCGCGATGGTCGACTCCGATCGGGGCATCACCAACCTGCACGTCCCGAGCGACATCATCGTCGACGCGTCGATGCCTGCGATGATCCGCACCTCCGGCCAGATGTGGAACAAGCACGGCGAGCAGCAGGACTGCAAGGCCGTCATCCCCGATTCGAGCTATGCCGGCATCTATCAGGCCGTGATCGACGACTGCCGGGCCAACGGCGCCTACGACCCAGCGACGATGGGCTCGGTACCGAACGTCGGACTGATGGCGCAGAAGGCCGAGGAGTACGGCAGCCACGACAAGACGTTCGAGATCCCCAGCGACGGGAGCGTGCGGGTCGTCGGGCGCGACGGCACGTCATTGCTCGACTTCTCGGTCGAGGCGGGCGACATCTGGCGTATGTGCAACGTGCGTGACCTCCCCATCCAGGATTGGGTGAAGCTCGCAGT
>JAHEDX010000061.1 GCA_024641005.1 Acidimicrobiaceae bacterium | reverse complement strand
AACGACAAGGTGATCGTGGCCAAGGTGTTCGCCAACAAGGCGGCCAAGCTCGGATTCGACGCCGAGGCGATCGACAGCCACG
The DNA here is from genome assembly GCA_024641005.1 of Acidimicrobiaceae bacterium. Lineage (GTDB taxonomy): Bacteria > Actinomycetota > Acidimicrobiia > Acidimicrobiales > Ilumatobacteraceae > Ilumatobacter. Next base: position 22,921 of record JAHEDX010000061.1, on the reverse strand, counting down.
GCACCCACGTCGCCGGCACGATCGCCTGCGACTACCTCACGCTCGCCACGGTGTCCGGCGTGACGATCCCCTACCTGATCTCCGGCGTGGCGCCCGCAGCGCTGCTCGGCAACTACAACGTGTTCCCCGGCACGATCGACGACGCCCGCAGCGAGGACATCCTCAATGCCCTCGACGCGGCGTTCGAGGACGGCATGGACGTCGCCAACCTGAGCCTGGGTGGCGACGCCCACGGGATCCAGGACCTGCTGACGATCGCGATCGACAACCTCGATCGCGCAGGCATGGTGATCGCCGTGGCCGCCGGCAACGAAGGCCCCGGCTTCAGCACGGTGTCGTCGCCCGGCTCCGCCGAACGCGCACTCACCGCCGGCGCCTCGTCGGTAGCCCACCAGGTCGTCAACACGATCACCGTGCCGACCGCGGGCGGCAATGTCGACATCGACGTCGTCGAAGGCGACTTCGACGCCGTACCGACGGGCACCAAGGTGCCGATCCAGGTGGTGATCGACGCTGCCGGCGGCCGACCCGACGAGCTGAGCCTGGCCTGTGACGCCAGCACCGCCCTACCGAAGCCGTTGAACGATAAGACTTGGGCCGTGATCGGCCGAAACGTCTGCACCTTCTCCGAGAAGCTCCGCAACGTGCAAGCTGCCGGCTATGCCGGAGCGATCGTGGTCAACCGGGATGACGATGCCTTCGTCATGGGCGATGACGGCGGGGCGAGTCAACCCACCATCCCGGGCGTGATGGTGTCGGTCAAGGCGGGTCCCACCCTGAAGGCTGCAACCAAGGACGTGGCCCTCAACGCCGCCGCCTACAAGAACCCGTACGGCGTCGCCGACAAGATGGCGAGCTTCTCGAGCCAAGGCCCCACCGATGTCGACCGGCGGATCAAGCCCGATGTCGTCGCTCCGGGCGCCAACGTGCTGTCGTCGATCCCCGGCGGCCAGTTCGCGTTTTTCAACGGCACGTCGATGGCGACACCGCACCTCGCCGGCGCGGCCGCCGTCGTGAAGGGCCAGCATCCCACCTGGGATGCGTGGCAGATCCGCTCGGCGATCGTCAACACGGCTCACCACGATGTGCTCACCCCGAGTGACTCGAGCGTCATCGTCGACGATCCGAATCTGGTCGGCAACGGCAGGCTCGACCTGCTCGACGCCGTCGGGGCTCAGGTACTGCTCGACCCGGTCAGCATCAGCTTCGGTCAGGTGCCGAACGGTTCGGGTTCGACGAGGACGGCCAGCATCACCGTGCTGAACACCTCTACCGGAACTGTGCAGGTCAGCATCGGCAGCGCAGGCGGCACCGGAATGGCCACCTTCACCGCATCGGCGTCGATCGGTGCCGGCACGAGCGCGACGATCCCGGTGGCGATGAGCTTCGCCAAGAAGGCCGACGCCGGCCCGTCATGGGCCGACCTCGTCGTGACCGACGCCTCCAACAAGGTGCTGGCGACGGCCCAGCTCTACGTCCTGCTCGGCTGACCCGGGCGATCCGTCCATCCGAAACCGTCCCGGGTGTCTGGCACACCCGGGACGGTGCGCGACCGGGCTCGACCGATGATCGTCAACGGCTGATCGTCAGCGGCGTTCGAGTTCAATCGATACGAGTCCGGCCAGGCGGCGCAGCTCGGCCAACTGATGGTCGTCGAGCAGGCGCGGCCGGTAGTCGATCACGCACAACGTCCCCGCCTTGGTGCCATCCGACAGCCTGAGCGGCACACCGGCGTAGAAACGCAGATGCGGATCGCCGGCGACGAGAGGGTTGTCGGCGAACCTCACGTCGGTGAGTGCATTGGGCACCTGGAACACGTCGTCCTGGAGGATCGCGTGCGCACACAGCGCCAGGTCACGCGGCGTCTCCGAGATGTCGACACCCACCTTCGACTTGTACCACTGCCGGTCGGCATCGACGAGGCTCACCAGCGCGATCGGCACATCGAGGGTCTCGCTCGCCATGCGGGTGAGCACATCGAATCGGCTCTCGGGTTCGGTGTCGAGCACGGCCAACCTGCGGAGCGACTCGAGCCGACGCGCCTCGTCGTCGGGCAACGGAGCGTTCTGCCACAGACACGCCCGACGAAGCAGCCACGCACGAAGCTTGGTGCGGGCATAGCCGACGCTCGCCGGCCACACGAGCCGATCGGTGATCAAACGATCGTCAGCCGGTGAGGAAGCGCGGGTCGGCCCGACGGCGACGACGGTGATCCCGAACGAGCCCGCGGAGGGCGGGGGCTGCGTCGCGCGAGCCAGTTCGCTCGCGATCCCCAACGGAACATCCTCGACCACCACGACGGCGTGATCTCCCGCCTCGATCAGTTCGAGTGCCGAAACGACGTCGACCGCCTCGACCATCTCGATGCCCTCGGCCCTCGCGGCGTCACGAACGGTGACCGCGATCTCAGGGCTGCGGATCACGGTCACGATCGAACGCCCGATGTGCTCGAGCGCCGGCGATGACATCGCCGAGTTCGCCGACCGCCCCGAGTTCACCACGCCGCCCGAGTCGGCATCGCCGCCCGGCTCGAGCTCGATCGTGAGACCCTCCGCGGCAGCGATCACGTCACCCGTGAACCCCGCGGTCGCACTTCGCACTCGAGCGTCAGCGACGATCGCATCGACGGCGTCGTCGTGGCGGCTGGGATCATGGTGGTACAAGGCAAGCTTCGCGACACCGGCCTGAACCGCTGCGTCCACGACGTATTCGACGGTGCTGTGCCCCCAGCCGACCCGTGACGGATATTCGCTCGCCAGATACTGGGCATCGTGAATGAGCAGGTCGGCCCCGCGCAGGAAGGCCGCGTGGTGTGCGTCCGCAGAACTTGCCGACAGGTCACCACCGTCGGCGAGCGGCCGGTGGTGCGGCTCGTGATCCGACGCATACACGACGACGACGCCGTCGGCCTCCAACCGGTAGCCCAGACTGAGTGCCGGGTGGTTGAGGTACTGAGTCGTCACCTTGATGTCACCGACCTCGAACTGTCCCTCGACGAGATCGTGATAGTCGACCGAGGCCCCCATCTGCTCGGTCGTGACCGGAAAGTACGAGTACTCCATCTGACCGGCGAGGGTCTCGCGGATCGAGTGCCCCAGACCACGGGGCCCGTAGATATTCCAGGTGTTACCGGGCTGGAACAGCGGGGCGAAGAACGGGATCCCCTGGATGTGGTCCCAGTGCGTGTGACTGATCAGGAGATGACCGTCGACCGGCGACCCTGCCGCCGCCGAGAGCAGGTGCTCGCCGAGCCCGAGAGCGCCGGTACCACAGTCGAGCACGACCAGCGTGCCGCGGTTCGAACGCAACTCGACACACGACGTGTTGCCGCCATACCGAAGCGTGGTCGGACCGGGTTTCGAGATCGAGCCGCGTGTGCCCCAAAACGTCACCTGCACGTCGGGCGCCCCATGACCAGACAGTACGTCATGCACGACCACGATGCCCTCAAACGACGTTCTTGACCTCGAACACTCACTGGCCTCCCCGGCATGACGGCGGCGAATGCCCGACGCCGGCGTGACAGGATGGCTGGATGAGCGAGCGGGGCGGAGCCCACGATGTCGGACGCCTGCCGCGCACGCGACTGATCGCGCCGATCGAACCGCCCCCGAGCCAATGGACGATGCCGACCGACGCCCCGGTCGACGAGAGCGGCATCGTGGCGCTCGGTGCCGATCTCGAACCCGGCACGCTGCTGGCGGCATATCGCGGGGGCATGTTCCCGATGCCCTTCGACCGGCGACGAATCGCATGGTTCTCACCCGACCCACGAGGCATCGTGCCACTCGACGGGCTTCGAGTGTCCCGGTCGCTGCGACGCAGCGTCGGTCGCTTCGAGGTTCGGATGGACACGAGCTTCGAGGCCGTCATGAAAGCATGTGCCTCGCCCGACCGCTCCGGCGGATGGATCAATCGGGCATTCGTCGACGCCTACCACCGTCTCCACGAGCTGGGGTGGGCACATTCGATCGAGATCTACCCTGCCGACGGCGGTGACGAACTGGTGGGGGGCCTCTACGGCGTACGGATCGGCGGATTCTTCGCCGGAGAATCGATGTTCCACACGGCCACGGATGCGTCGAAGGTTGCTCTCGTCCACCTCGTCGACTGGTTGGTCGCTACCGACGCGCACCTGCTCGATGTGCAGTGGTCGACGCCGCACCTCGCGTCGATGGGTGCGATCGAGATCCCGAGACTCGACTACCTGCACCGTCTCGCCGACGCGATCGAATGAGACTGAGAGGCCACGTACGCCGAGCACCGAGATCCGACTACCTGCACCGTCTCGCCGACGCGATCGAATGAGACTGAGAGGCCACGTACGCCGAGCACCGAGATCCGGCCCGAACACAGCGAACGACCCGAAAAAGTACCCGGTGCCGGTGGGCCGCCACCCACCGACACCGAGATTGTTGCTGACCGTTTGTCCCAGACGCCGGGTGGAGGTTCCCGCCACGAGAATTCGTGGACCGGCGAGTTGGTCAGACAATGTGTTATCGACCCGCGGGCGCAGACCTTGAGCCCTCGTTTGGAGAACTTCGACATGAGCGACCAATCACACGACAACCAGCCACGACGAGACAGGCCGTGGATGATGCGCACATATTCGGGCCACTCCACCGCACAGGCATCGAACGAGCTGTACCGCACGAATCTCGCGAAGGGCCAGACCGGCCTCTCGATCGCATTCGACCTGCCGACGCAGACTGGATACGACCCCGATTCCGAACTCGCCCGAGGCGAGGTCGGCAAGGTCGGGGTGCCCGTCGTGCACCTCGGCCACATGCGCACACTGCTCGACGGCATCCCGCCGGGCCAGATGAACACCTCCATGACGATCAACGCCACCGCGTCGTGGCTGCTGGCGCTCTATGTGGCCAACGCAGAGGAGCAAGGGGTCGTCGCTGCCGAACTGCGCGGCACCACGCAGAACGACATCGTCAAGGAATACCTGTCGCGCGGCACCTACATCTTCCCGCCTGTCCCGTCGCGCCGGCTGATCGTCGACATGATCGCCTGGTGTTCCGAGCATGCTCCGCTGTGGAACCCGATGAACGTGTGCTCGTACCACCTCCAGGAGGCCGGTGCGACGCCCGTACAGGAGATCGCCTACGCCTTCGCGACCGCGATCGGCGTGCTCGATGCGGTGAAGGCATCGGGACAGGTCGACGACGACGATTTCGGGCAGGTGTTCGGGTCGATCTCGTTCTTCGTCAACGCCGGTATCCGGTTCGTGGAGGAGATCTGCAAGCTCCGAGCGATGACGGAAATGTGGGACCAGATCGGTCTCGAGCGATATGGCGTCACCGACCCGAAGGCGCGCCGGTTCCGTTACGGGGTGCAGGTCAACTCGCTGGGACTCACCGAGGCCCAACCCGAGAACAACGTGCAGCGAATCGTGCTCGAAATGCTCGGGGTGACGATGTCGAAACGGGCGAGGGCGCGCTCGATCCAGCTGCCGGCGTGGAACGAGGCGCTCGGGCTCCCGACGCCATGGGACCAGCAATGGTCGTTGCGGATGCAGCAGGTGTTGGCCTTCGAGAGCGACCTGCTCGAGTACGGAGACCTGTTCGATGGTTCGACCGTCGTCGAGGCGAAGACCGCCGAGCTGCGCGACGCGGCACAAGCCGAACTCGACGAGGTGCTGTCGATGGGCGGCGCCTTCGAGGCCGTCGAGACGCTCAAGGCACGGCTGGTCGCCTCGATGGCGAGGCGCACGCGACGGATCGAGTCGGGTGAGCAGACGGTCGTCGGTGTGAACGCGTATACCGAGTCGACGGAGTCACCACTCGGTGGTGACGGTGCGATCCTCACGGTCGATCCTGCGGTCGGCCAGCAGATGGTCGCCGATGTCCGGCAGTGGCGTTCGAGCCGAGATCAGGCAGCAGTCGATGCCGCGCTCGCCGAGCTCAAGCGGGTCGCCCTGACCGACGAGAACATCATGCCGGCCACGATCGCGCTCGCGAAGGCCGGTGGCACCACCGGCGAATGGGGCACGCTGATGCGAGACGTGTTCGGCGAGTTCCGAGCTCCCACCGGAGTCGCCGGTGCCACGGGTGGTACGACCGGCACCCTGTCGGCGGTCGCCGACCGCGTCCGGTCGATGGCGGGCGGGCCGCCGCGGCTGCTCGTGGCCAAGCCGGGCCTCGACGGTCACTCGAACGGAGCCGAACAGATCGCCGTCGCAGCCCGCGACGCCGGGATGGAGGTCATCTACTCGGGCATCCGCCTGACGGTCGACCAGATCGCAGCTTCGGCGCGCGACGAGGACCCCGACGTGGTCGGCATATCGATCCTGTCCGGGTCGCACCTCGAACTCGTGCCCGAACTCGTCGAACGGCTTCGTTCGGACGGCGTCGACGCCCCGGTGATCGTGGGCGGCATCATCCCTGAGGACGATCGGCCTCGCCTGATCGACGCCGGGGTCGCAGCCGTCTATACCCCGAAAGATTTCGAGCTCGCGACGATCATGTCGGAGATCGCGACCCTCACCGAACGCCGCCGCAACGGTTCGTGACGGCTCGCCGAAAGATGCCGGCGGGGCGGCGCTACGAGCGCGCCGACACCTGAGCGCGTTGGTTGCCGATCCATGTCTCGAGCGCCGGCCCGGACTCGAAGCTGATGATCAACGCATAGCGGGGGGCATCGCCGTTGTGGACGACGACGTGCCAGAGACGCTGGGTGTCGACGACGAAGCGGGCACCCTTGGGCAGCGGCACGCGGCGCTCGGTCGACGGGTCAGGCAGACCATCGGCGCCGTTGTCCATCAACAGCATGTAACTGTCGGGATTGTCGGTGAGCTCGACCCACGATCGAACGACCCAGCCCTCACCGTCGGGGTTGAACCGGTTGTTGTCGTCGCGATGGATCGAACGGATCGCCTGCTCACGGTCCTGTGGTTCGAGCTTGATGATGCGGACACGTCCGAAGTTGGCGCCCACCGCGTCGACATAGTCGCGAAGGGTCGGGGCGATCTCGGCGTTCGAGGTCCAGAGCGCGTCCTTGTCGGTCTTGCCCTTGTCCCAGAAACCCCGGCAGTCGAGCTCGCCATCGGCCGACGCGATCGGCGCGAAGTTGGTGTCACCACCCGACTTCCAGTCCATGTACTCGAGCGACTCCCATTCGGATGCCGGGACATCGGTCGGCATCGACGACAGCTCGACGACACCGGTATCAGCCAGAACGGGCATCCGATAGTGATCGGTCGTGAGCGGGATCTTCACGCTCCAGTGATCCTGGTTCGGCCAGAAGGTCATGGAACCAGTGTAGGAACACCAGGGGGTCCGACGCAGAGCACTTCGTCACATCGGAGGCGGCTCACGGCGGAGCGGTCGAACTCGAATCCGGCAGCGGCGGCAACGTGTCGTCGATTCGGATGTCGTTGGGGATCTCGAGTTCTTGATCGATCTGGATCACCTCGCCGTTGTTCGGCAGCCGGTTGAGATCGACGATCGACTGGCGGGTCACCTGGTACCGCTTGGCGATGTCGCTGAGATTGTCACCCTGCTTGACGACATAGAAGATGCGCCGGCTGTCGGCGAGGGTCGTGGTGGTCGTGGTGCTGGTAGTGGTGCGGATCGGAGGCAGCGTGTCGAACGCGTCGCCGTCGGCGGGCCCACAGCCGGCCGCCACCACGGCCAACAGGCCGGCGACAGTCGGGAAGAGGATGAGTCGGTGCATCGGTATCAGAGGGTCAATCGATCAGGTTCTCGAATCGTAGGCCGCGTTGCATAGCCTCCACATGGTGCCGACCACTTCTCCGACTCTCGCCGACATTCCAGGCGGCCGAGCACCCGACCGCGAGTATCGCATCGATGCCGGCGGTGTGGGCATCGCGATCCACGAATGGGGCGATGCCGATGCCCCGCCGCTGATGCTCGCTCATGGAGGTTTCGACTTCGCCCGCACGTTCGACACATTCGCCCCGCTGCTGGCCGACGCTGGGTGGCGGGTGGTCAGCTGGGACCATCGCGGTCACGGTGACAGCGATCACGCCTACTTGTATTCGTGGGACGCCGACCTGCGCGACGCGTCCGCGGTCTTCGATCATGCCGCCGATCGCCGGGCCGTTCCGGTAGTCGGGCATTCCAAGGGCGGGGCGATGATGATCCAGCTCGCCGACGCGCACCCCTTCCGTTTCTCCAGGCTGGTGAACATCGACGGTATCCCGTCGAAACGACCGATCCCCGACGTCGCCGAACACGAGCGCACCAAGATGCTCGCCGGCGAGCTGACCGGCTGGCTCGACCACCGACACCGCACGGCCGAGTCGCAGCGCAAGCCGGGCACGATCGACGAGCTGGCGAGACGTCGCGGGCGCATGAACCCCCGCTTGTCGTTCGACTGGCTGCGGTATCTCGTGACCGTCGGGGCCACCGAGACCGAGGAGGGGTGGCGCTGGAAGCTCGATCCGTCGATGCGGTTCGGGGGTTTCGGCCCATGGCGGCCCGAGTGGGCCTTGATGCGACTGTCCGGGTTCGGTGTCCCCTTCTACGGCATGCTCGTCGAGATCAAGGAAGAGATGGGTTGGAGCACCCTCGCCGACGACATCCGGCCCTTTCTCCCTGAGGGCGGCCGTCTCGAGATGCTCGCGGGCGTCGGCCACTTCGCTCACATCGAACAACCCCACGAGATGGCAGAGCGCGTGCTCGAGTTCCTAGGAGCACCTGCGTGAGCTGTGAGGTCCTCGTCCACAACCGGGTGCGTCTGGCGCTGCACATGTTGCGCGAGGGCAACGGCAGGGCATTGCTGCTGCTGCACGGTCTCGGAGAGCAGTCACCCTCGGAGCCTCCTGCCTTCGCCGCCGAGTGGACCGGCCCCGTGGTGGCGCTCGACTTCACCGGGCACGGCGCCTCCACGCTGCCCGTCGGTGGCGGCTACACCGCCGAGATACTGCTGGCCGACGCGGATGCGGCCCTCGCCCATCTGGGCGAGGCGACCATCGTCGGTCGTGGGCTCGGCGCCTATGTCGGCCTATTGCTCGCGGGAGCGCGGGCCGAGCAGGTACACGGCACCGTGCTCGCCGATGGCCCGGGGTTGTCAGGCGGGCCCAGCGTGCCGACCTCACAGCCGGTGTTCTCGCTCACGGCCGTCGGTGCCACACCCGACCCTTATGCGCTGGTCGAACTAGGCCGCGACCTCCGGCCGCCGGACTACGCCGTCATCTTCACCCGCATGGCGGTGCAGCGCTCGTCGCTCGACGAGCCGATCACCTTGACCGCGAGGTTCCGGCCGGCCTGGCTGCGCGCCGTCGCAGAAGAACTGGGCGTTGCCGAGGCCGCGTCGATCTCGGAAGCCCTGGCCAACTACCGCGCCTGAGTCGCGGCGAGCGGGTCGGTCCCACCCCACGAACCCGACGCTCCGTAGGGCTCGAATCGAGCGAACAACTCATCACCGAACCAGTCGTCGGCACGGGCGGACGCGACCGCATGGACGTGCGCTGCATCCGAACGGGCGAACTCGCGAGCCGACTCGAGCGATGCCCACACGCTGAGCGTGCCCAGCCGGCCGATCGGGGATTCGCCGATGCCGACCACCCCGAGCAGACCCGCTGACCTGCTCGGCGTCTGGTCGACAGTACGGGCAGCCTTCACGAACGACCGCCACGACCGTCGCCTGACCTTCGCCCGGGTCAGGATCACCACCGCCCCGCCTGCCGCTCCGGCGACGAGTCCGTCGAGTACCTCGAACCCGCTCCAGGAACCGTGGCCGCCGAGCCCGCGCAGGCGCACGTGCCAGACCTCACTGGCGCGGTTCCAGCGTGCTGCGATCGGATCGCTGTTCATGAACCGATCGAGCGACGCCTCGTCGCGCCACACCGCGAACAACGCCGATCGTCGCAGGTCGGCACCTGGACTCGTGCGCTCGCCGCGCCCGGTACCCAACAGGCGCCAGAAGAGCAGCCCGTCGACGTCGTTCAGACGATGGCGATCGGTGGCGAGCCGCGCGAGCACCAGGAGTTGCCGACCCCGGCGTTCTCGAACCAGGTGGAACGACGCAATCCGACCCACGGTGGGCCATGCTGGCACCCGTGCCGACATTCGTCGCGATCATGCTGGTGACCACCGCCGGTTATCTCCTGGGCTCGATCAGCATGGCGAACCGCGTGGCGCGTCGCCACCGGGTGGCCGACCTCAGAACGATCGGCGACGGCAACCCAGGATTCTGGAATGCGAAAGAGCAACTCGGCGTCGCCGCAGCGATACCGGTGTTCGTGATCGACACGGCGAAGGGCGCCGCCGCGACCGGGTATGGCGTGCTGCTCGCCACGAACGGTCCGTGGTGGCTGCCCTACCTCGCCGCAGGGGCGGCGATGGTCGGCCATGCCTGGCCGTTGTTCGCCGGATTCCGGGGTGGGCGCAGCGTGCTGACATTCGTCGGGGCGGCGCTGGTGTTCGCGCCCGGCCCCGCATTCGCAGCCGTCGCTCTGTTCGCGGTGGTGTGGATGGTCTCCCGCGACTTCGCGTGGGGGGCTCGGGCCGGCGTCGCCGCGTTCCCGGTATTCCAGATCTTCATCGAGGGGCCGACTCGCACGGCGCTCACCGGTGTGCTGATGACGTTCATCGGCGTGCGCTTCGTGACGGCACGGTCGCCTGCTCACAGCTCGTAGGTGCGGCCGCTCCATTCCTGCCGTCTGGCGAAGATGCTGCGGACCAGAGCAGCGATCGCGACGGCGTCGGCGAGCGGGGACAGCCAGTAGGCCAGATCCCGCCGAGCGAATGCACGGCTCGTGCCGACCAGCGTTCCCAGGCGAGCCGCAAGCGCGACCAGATCGATCGGGTCGACGCGACCGACAGCGAGTCGCAGCGCCGGTACCGGCAGCGTGAGCGTGAGCATGACGACGTCCGCGAGCTGCCGCCAACGGGGTTCGACCCCCGGCAAACCGATCGATCTCCCCCAGCCGGCCCACGTTGCACCCAACGACTCGTACAGCTCGACCTGCAACAGGTCACTGGCGTCGAGGAAGTCAACTCGTCGACCGGCGCGTGCAACGTGTCGAGCCAGGGCGACATCCTCGACCAGGGCGCCGGCGACCGGGCTCAGGCCCCCGAGCTCGAGCAGGGTCGCCCTGCGGAACACCATGCACTGGCCATTGGCCAGCAGTCGATGGGGCGGCGCAATCGGCGACCTGCCCGGGGCACCGAAACGGTAGACGAGCGTGGTGAGCATGGCCGGGTGCAGCCAGCGCGCCCCGGCCGAGGGGCCATCGAATCGGCCGGACACGGTGAGCAGATCCGTTCCGTCGAGCTCGGCTCGCGCCACCACAGCGGACGGCAACCCGCGATCCGGTCGCGCGTCGGCGTCGAGGGTCACGATCCAGTCGCTCGACGCGGCGTGCAGGCCGCACTGCACCGCCCACGACTTCCCCACCCAACCAGATGGCCGCCCACCGGCCGGGACGACCCGCGCCCCGGCCGCTGCCGCCATGGCCGCCGTGCCATCGGTGGATTCGTCATCGACCACGATGACCTCCGAGATGCCGGGGGCATCGATCATCACATCGAGCAACGGCCCGATGCGGTGAGCCTCGTTCCGTGCGGGGATCACGATCGAGACCGTGCAGTCGTGCGGCGACACAGCAGGTGTGATCGGCCGGCGGGCCAGGGCGACTCGTCCCAGCCGCGCCACCACCACCGCAGTCGCGGCGGAGCGCACGAGCGCACCGGCGGCGAGCTTCACCCGTGGCGCTCGGCGACGAGGTCGGCGACGATCCGCGCGCTGATCGCGACCATCGGAAGCCCCCCGCCGGGGTGAGCCGACCCACCCACCAGGTAGAGCCCCTCCACAGGCCCCGCGTTGTCAGGGCGGGCGAACGCTGCCCCCTTCCCATTCGAGGACGTGCCATAGATCGCTCCACCGACCGCCCGATAGCGGGCCTCGAAGTCGGCCGGGACGAGTGTGCGCGTGTAATCGATGCGGGACCGGATGTCGAAACCGCGCTCGGCCAACCGGTTCAACACCGCCGCCGTGGTCAACTTGCGGTCGAGACCGACTGCGGCAGGCGTGTTGACGAGCAGATACCAGTTTTCGCAGTCGCGTGGGGCCTGACTCGGATCGGTGACCGACGACACGCACGCGTACACGGTCGGGTCGATCGCCATCTGACCGGCCTCGAGATACTGGAACTCCTGACGATCGTGCAACGAGAAGAACACGTTGTGGTGGGCGATTCCGTCGGTTCGACCGCGGACCGCCGCACAGACCACGAATGCGCTCGTGGAGCGACCTGCTCGGTCAAGTCGTTTGGCCTGCTTGGGGTGGGGCAGCAGATCGGTGTACAGATGCGCCGCGTCGACATTCGCGACGACCACATCGGCCGGTTCCGAGCCACCGTCGGCCAGCTCGACCCCCGTCACTCTGCGGCGGTCAACTGCGATACGGCCCACGTCGACCCCGACTCGGATGACGACCCCCGCTGCGATCGCGACGCGTTCGAGCGCGTCCCGGAGGCGACCGAAACCACCCATCACATGCCAGCATCCGTAGGCCTGCTCGACGTGCGGAATGCACGCCAAGGTCGCAGGGGTCTTGAACGGTGACGAACCCGAGTAGGTCGCGTATCGACCCACCATCTGCTGCAGGCGCGGGTCGTCGAAGTGCGCGGCAGCCGACTTGGCCAGCGTGCGGTTGCCATCGATACGCGCCAGATCGAGTGGGGATCGCACACGTGACAGCAACGCGAGCGGCGAGTTCATCGGGCCGGCGAGGAAGGTGCGCTCGCTGAGGTCCCAGAGCTTCGCTGCGTGGGCGGCGAAGCCCTGCCATTCGTCGCCGGCACCAGGACTGAACCCCTCGAGCGCCGCAGGGACCGCGTCGCGATCGTCGGGCATGTCGAACGTCGACCCGTTCGGCCATCGGTAGCGGAACTGTGGATCGAGTCGCACGAGTTCGACCTGATCGGCGAGCGTCGTACCGGCCAACCCGAACACCTCGTCGAAGACGTGGGGCAGGGTCAGCAATGTCGGACCGAGCGAGAACGAGTAACCGCCCTCCTCAAGAGTCGCGAGCTTGCCGCCCACCATCGGGTTGCGTTCGAGCACCTCGACCTGTTGTCCGGCGGCGGCGAGCCGAATGGCGCTCACCAACCCTCCGATTCCTGCTCCGACGACGATGACCTTCACTCGTGTTGTCCTACCAGACGTGCCAACGCCAAGGATGCAACCGGCAACATCCCGAGGCCACCGATGGCGGCGACCAGACGATCCCCGAAGAGCGCTGCGAAGCCGGTGGTCTCCATCGCAGCCATCACTGCGTACTCTGCGACGAGATCGACGGCGGGCTCGGCCGGCGGCAGGACGACCTCCAACACGGCCATCACGCCCAGGCTCGTCACGAACCATCCGACATAGTTCGACAACGGGATCCCGCGATAGGCACCCCGTCGAGTCCACTGCCAATAGCCCTCGCCGACCATTTGTGGGTCCAGGAAGAGGTCCCAGGCAGTGAGCGTCGCCGCACCGGCGAGGAGACGCGTGGTGCGAGTCGAACGACTACCCAACGCGGCATGGGCGGTCTCACGCGCCGGGACCGACATCGCGAACCACGCCATCGGCACCAGCACCGGTACACCGGCAACCTGTGGCCGAAGCGCCCCTGTGTAGTCATATCGACCGAACGGCCGTCCGGTGCGGGTCCCGAGTTGCTCGGCGGCGGTAGCCAGGACGGCAGTCGCACCAGCGGCGGCCACACCCCGGGGCGAACCCCACCTCCGGCCGGACGAGGCTGTGGTCGCTGTGAACATTCCGGTCACCACGCCCGCCGACAGGACGCGACGTACGACACCGCCCCGCCTGGCGAACGGCATCGCCAACATCGTCCCCAACGCCACCGCGGAGCCGACCAGCTGTGTCCTCCCCGATCGCACACGACCACATTGCCAGGTCACCGCTCCCCCTCCCGGCGATCACCCGGCGTCACACTGGATCGACGCAACGTCGATCAGCGACCGATGGGTGCATCTCCTCCGGCTGTCCGCCGGTTCGTCAGGGCGGTCTGGTGTCTAGCCTGATGCGACCGACCCAGGAGGCATCCGTGACATCTCTCAGCAATCGCCCGAATACCGCACTGCTCGTCATCGACATGCAGCGAGGTGTCGTCGGTAACGCGTACGACATCGACCGTGTCGTCGCCAACATCAACCGCCTCGTCGACAAGGCCCGCTCCGAGAACGTGCCAGTCATCTGGGTGCAGCATTCCGACGACGAGATGCCATCGGGCACCGAGGCCTGGGAGTACATACCCGCGTTGCAGCGGGCCGACAGCGAGCCGGTGGTCCACAAGTCCTACGGCGACTCGTTCGAGGAGACCGACCTCGAATCGCTGCTCTGCGAGGGTCACATCGGCCGCCTCGTCGTCACCGGGGCCCAGACCGAGGCGTGCATCCGTTCGACGCTGCACGGCGCACTCGTGCGAGGCTACGACGCCACGCTCGTCGAGGACGCTCACACCACCGAGGACATGCGCGAGTGGGGCGCACCGCTCGCCCCAGAGCAAGCCATCGCCCACACCAACATGTACTGGAGCTGGTCGAACGCTCCGGGGCGCAAGGGTGGCATCGTGCCGACTGCCGATGTCGACTTCACCCCAGCCTGATCGCCCGCCGGTCATCGGTGTCCGGTAGCAGAAATCTTTTCCAGAAAGCGCTCAAGTCGGGCGGCCCGCGTGCCGATACGGGGACCATGGGGGGCAAGACGAAGGCAGCGACACCTGGCAGCAATCCGTACGCTGCGGGAGCCGTCCACGGCCTCGACCAGGGTCGCGTGCACGCAAAACGAGCCCAGCGTCGCAGTCGCCGGCGCGACCGCATCCTCACCGTCGTCATGGCGATCCTCGCCCTCACGGCTGTCGGCAGCGCGGGCTGGTTCGGATACACCGCCTACGTCGAACACAACACGAACGAGCAGGAAGAGACCGATCGTCGGGTCGCCGAAATCGAACGTCAACGTGCTGGCGAAACCACGGACGACATCATCGAGAAGCTCGAACAAACCCCCGCATGGAACGGCCCCGGCAACCCGAACTTCGGTGTCGGGTCAGACTCCGGCAACCCCTGACTCACCGCGCAACGGAACGGTGCCGGGCAACTTTCCGTTACGGGCGGTCGTTCAGCCAACGAGTTGTCGAGCGGTCAGCGCCAGTTTGGTCGCGGTCGGCACGCGGGCTCGCGTGTTGAAGACGTCGTAGTCGAGTCGTTCGATCCGGTCGAGAATTTGGCCGTACACGGTGTGCGCAGCCCGAATGCACCGAGCAGATCGAGGCGGCAGCAACTCGATCCCCGCCTCGGCACTGCGGTAGAGCTCGCGGCACCGATCCGTCTCGAATCTCATCAGGGCGACGAACTCGGGACCGGCGCGACGTTCGGCAAGATCGACACCAAACCCCTGAAGTTCGTCCTGTGGGAGATATTGGCGGCCACGATCGAGATCCTCCGAGATGTCGCGCAGGAAGTTGGTGAGCTGGAACGCGAGCCCGAGATCACGGGCGGGTCCGAGCGCTGCAGCAGGATCCACCGGCTCGAGGATCGGCAGCATCATCTCGCCGATCACGGCTGCCGAACCATCCATGTACACGAGCAGTTCGTCCCAGGTTGCGTAGGTCGTGACTGTCAGATCCATCGCCATCGCACCGAAGAACCGACGGAAGATTCCGGCGTCGATGTCGTAGCGACGAACCGTGTCGACGGCCGCGGCGAGAACCGGTAGGTCGGACCGGCCTGCGTCGATGTCGTCGAAGAATTGCTCGGCGAACCCGGCGAGGGCATCGCCGGGTCCGATCCCGGATGCCGCTGGACGGTCGACGATGTCGTCTGCGGTGCGCGCCAACGCGTACAACGCGTGGACGTGCGGTTGCTTCGAGCGAGGCAACAACTTCGTCGACCAGAAGTACGTGGTTCCGTGGCGCCGGCTGACCCTGCGGCAGTGGCGATACGACTGATCGAGCGTCGTCACGTGGGGCTCAAAGGCGCAGCAGCGAGGTCGTTCTGGCGTAGTGGTCGACGCGTCGTGCGGCAAGCTTGCCCGAAATCAGCACCATCGGTACTCCGACTCCGGGAAGGGTGGACGACCCGGTGAACACCAGACCGGGGACTCGTTTGTCGATGTTGCCCGGCCGGAACGGACCGGTTTGCCGGAAGGTGTGCGAGAGCGAGAACGGCGTGCCGCGCTCCATTCCCATCGATTCCCAATCGAGCGGGTCGAAGGTCCGCTCGACGACGACATCGTCGACCGGATAGCCCAGCTGGCCGACGCGGTGCTTGAGGTCGTCGACGTAGCGCGCACCGTTACGACTCCAGTCGAGCTTCCCGTCGAGGTTCGGCATCGGCTCGAGTGCATAGAGAGTCGAGCAGCCTTCGGGAGCGCGTGTGGGATCACCGATCGAGGCGATGCTCACCAGCGTCGACGGGTCGGGCATCCGAACGCCGCGCTTGATCACCGCTTTGAAGGCTTCGTCGAAGTCCTCCCCGAAGTGGAAGTTGTGTACCGCCGCCGAAACGGGAGGCGCTCCGCGAACGCCCGCCACCCACAAGAGACAGGACGGCGAGTACCGACCGCGTCGAGCGACACGAGGTGCCTCGACCCCTCCCAGCAGCGTCCGGTACGCGACGGGCAGATCAGCGTTGCACACCACGGCGTCGGCCGGGAGGCGGTCGTCGCCACCCAGATCGACACCACTGACTGCTCCTTCGCCGTTGCGAAGGATCCGCAGCACGTCGGTGTCGTAGCGGATCGCTGCACCCGCCTCGGTCACCGCTCGGGCCAGCCCGGTCGCGACGGCATGCATGCCGCCGCGCGGCGCGAACACTCCCGCAACCGTGTCCATGTAGGTGATCACGGAGTACAACGCGAGCGCCTCGCGGGGCGCCAGCCCGGCATACATCGACTGGAAGCTGAACACTCGACGGAGACGCTCGTCCTCGAAGAATGTGGCCACCTTCGAGTCGAGCGCCCCGAACGCCCCGTGACGAACCAGGTCGAGCATCGCGCGCCATGGCTTGAGCAGGTCGAACGCCGAGTCGTAGTTGGCCTCGATGAAGCGGGGCATCTCCAGCTCGTACAGCTCGGTGAGCCACTCGCAGAACTCGTTGAACGCTCCGGCCTCGCGGGCGTTGGCGAACTCACGGATCTCCTCGGTCATCGCAGCGCGGCCGTGGCGCACGTGCAACACCGATCCGTCGTCGAACACCGCGCGGTACATCGGGTCGACCGTGTCGATCGTGACATAGTCGGCCATCTCGCGATCGACGGCCCGGAACGTGTCGGCCAACAGGTTCGGCATAGTGAGCACCGTTGGCCCCGTATCGAGCCGAAAGCCGTCCTGTTCTATGATGCCCGCCCTACCCCCCGGACTGGAACCGCGTTCGAGCACCGTGACCTCGTGGCCGTCACCGACGAGATGCGCCGCAGCCGACAACCCACCCAGCCCGGCACCGATCACGAGCACGCGCATCGTCACGTCACCCGTTGACTCACGAACGCAGCGAGCGCCACGAGCTCGTCCCGGGCGGCGGAGGCGATGTCGGCCGACTCGATCGCGTCGATCGCCTCGTTCGTCAGTCGAGCGATCGTCGACTCGAGATCGGCCAACGCACCGGTGTCGACGATCGTTTGCTGGATGTCGGCGACTCCGGCGTCGGTGAGCCCGGGCGTCCCGACCCTCGCGAGCACGCGAGCCTGAGCCCGATCTGCAACAGCGAGAGCTCGGGCCAGCAAGGGCGTCGGCTTGCCCTCGCGTAAGTCGCCGCCGACCGGCTTGCCCGTCGCAACGGTGTCGCCGAAGGCACCCATCACATCGTCTCGCATCTGGAACGCATCGCCGAGCGGCAGACCGTACGCGCTGAGCGATGGAGCGATGTCGTCGAACCGATCGGGTGCCGCGAGCGCGGCACCCAGGTGGAGCGGTCGTTCGATCGTGTACTTGCCCGACTTGTAACGACAGATCCGTTCGGCCTGCGCGATATCGCGCACACCGCTGACCGACCCGAGGATGTCGAGCACCTGCCCGACATTGAGTTCGATCCGCAGCTCGTTCCAGATCCTCCACGCCACCGGATTGGCGTCAGCGAGCAACCGATCGGCGTAGACGAACGCCAGGTCGCCGATCAAGATCGCGACGCCCTCGCCGAATCGACGCGACTCGCCCGTCCAACCATTGGCAGCGTGCCGTTGAGCGAACACCGTGTGGGTCGTCGGCTCGCCACGCCGGCTGTCGGCATCGTCCATCACATCGTCGTGGAACAGGGCGAACGCGTGCATCAGCTCGAACGCGGCTCCGGCATCGGTCACGATCTGCGCATCGGGTTCGCCGCCGAGACCAACGTATCCCCACGTGCAGAATGCCGGCCGAAGTCGCTTACCGCCCGACAACACCAGCCGCCTGATCTCGGCCATCGGGTCGAGCAGGTCGGCATCGAGCGCAGCCCACCGCTCGAGTTCCGGCGTGAGCACCGCGTCGAGACGTGCTGCGACGCGATCGGCTATCGGGCGCAGGCTGGGGGGCGCTTCCGCGGACACGCCACTGAGGCTAGGGCGATTCGGGGTCGGCCGCGTCGCTGGATTGCGTTCCGGCGTCGAGATCTGCGATCACCTCGTCGATGCGCAGCCGGGCATTGCCGATGCGATCGCGACACAGGGCGATCAGATCGGCGGCGCGGGCGACACGATCTGCGAGCCGATCGACGTCGACGTCCGAGCCTTCCAGCTCGCGCAAGATGGTGTCGAGCTCGTCGAGCGCGCTTGCGTACCCGATCGCATCATCGTCTGATGGAGTGTTCACGGTTCCTCGATTCGACTCGTCAGGTTGCCGTCGGCGACCTGGGTGGTGATGACTGCGCCCGGGGGCACATCGGCGACGGATCGGACCACCGCGCCATCTGCGGCGCGGGTGATGCTCCACCCGCGACGCAGCAGATTGGCCGGATCGAGCAGCGCGAGCCGAGCTGCTGCCGCGTCGATGTCACGTTGACGGGCATCGACGACATGTGGGACAAGCCGGGTGATGCGCGATGCCGTGGAGACGAGCTGCCGATGTGAGTGGGCGAGTTGGCGGTGCGGCGCCACCCGGAGACGGTCGCTCCGTGTGGCCAGTCTCTCGTCAGCGCGTTCGACCGCCGCGTGGGTGCGCCGTGCAATGCGGTGGGCACGCTCGGACAGCGAACCGGTAGCGGCGGACAACTCGTGTCGAGCGAGCGACTCGATCGCGGTCCAGCGTCGCTCGGTCGCGTCGCGGTACGCCCCGACCATGTCGATCAGAGCGCCTGCACACGCGGTCGGAGTCTTCAACGACCGGTGGGCGACCTCGTCGGCAACACTGGTGTCGATCTCGTGGCCCAAACCGGTGAGCACGGGAAGCGGGCTGGTCGCGATCGCGACGGCGATCGACTCGGCATCGAACGTCGCCAACTCGTTGCGGGCCCCGCCGCCTCGGATGACCACGACGACATCGAGATCGGTTCGTCGTGTCAGCGTGCGAATGGCGGAGGCCACCGAGAGTTCGGCGAACTCGCCCTGCACCCGGGTGTCACACACCCGAAGTCGGAAGCCGAGCCGACTCGCCACCAGCTCCTCATGGAAGTCGTGCCATGCAGCGGTGCCCACGCTGGCGACCACACCGACACGTAGGGGCACGACCGGCAAGGTTCGCCCGCGATTGGCATCGAACAGGCCGGTTGCGACGAGTCGTCGGACCACCTGATCGCGCGCCTGGGAGAGTTCACCGAGGGTGAATCTTGGGTCGATCCCGGCCATCTTGAGGCCGAGACGACCGTTGGGGGCGTAGTAGTCGAGCTGGCCGAAGATTCGCACTTTCATGCCATTGGCGAGCTCGAGCCGGTTCTTCCTCAGCAGTGGTGTGAGGTTGCGCTTCATCGGGGCGAACAGCGAGACGTTCAGCACCGCCTTGCCCTGGTCTGCCTGCTCGACGAGTGCGAAGTAGGTGTGAGGGCCACTGTGCCGTAGTCCGTCGATCTCGCCCCGCACCCAGACCCCATCGGAGAACCCGCGGCGCAGCTGGTCGTTGATGGCATCAGCCAGCTCACCGACCGTGTAGGTCGGGTTGGTCGGGTCGTCGTGCGGCTCGTCACCGAAGTCGAACGCTGGCTGACTCACGACCTGAGTCTGCCCGATGATCGGAGCGATCGCCGGTTCGCGCCATCGCCAAAGCCCGGCCGGCCGGAGAATGCGGTGGGATTCAGGCCCCGAGCCGCCGCACGTTCGCCGGCGTGACGTCGGCGTCTGCCTCGTCGAGCATCGGGAACAGCTGACCGTCGATCGGCAAGTTGCGCTCGCGCCGAACCGCCTCGAGTTGCTGAAGCGGCTTTTCGAGCTGGCGCTTGCGCGTGCCGACCAGGTCATCGAACTGCCGATCGAGTTGATCGAACTTGTTCTTCACCTTGTCGAGCGCTTCGGAGTATTTCTGCCATTGGATGCCGAAGTTGCCGATCAATGCCAGGATCTGGTCGCTGGTCTGCTCGACCACGAAGTTGTCGTAGGCCTGGCGGATGACACCCAGGAACGCGAACAGTGTGAGCGGCGAGCACATCACCACGCGTTGGGACATCGCGTCATCGATCAGGCCGGGGTCGCCCTCGTGGATGAACCCGGTGAGCTGCTCGTTGGGGAGGAACAGCAACACGTAGTCGACCGAGGATCGGGCCGATTCGCGTGCGTAGTCGCGTTTCGCGAGCTCTTTGACCCGCGCCCGGACATCGCGCAGAAATGCCGCCCGGTGGGCTTGACGCTCGGCGTCGGTGCCGGCATCGAGGAAGCGGAGATAGCCCGCCATCGGGAACTTGACGTCCATGTACAACTCGTGCCCCTTGGGCAGCGGGAAGGTGAAGTCGGGTCGGCCCGTCGCGCCGTCGAGCTGGGTTTGCTTGACATAGTTGACGTTCTCGACGAACCCGGCCAGCCGCAGGACGTCCTCGGCCATCCGCTCACCCCATTGGCCACGCGCGGTGGGGCTGGCCATCGCTTCGCGAAGTGCGCGGGCCGACTCGGACAGGGTTTGGGTGACCTCGGCGTGGCTGCGCAGCGACTGGTCGACCTGTCCGAACTTCTGCGCGCTCGTGTTCGCCAGATCGGCCACCAGCGCCCCGAGCTTGGTCAGCTCGGTGCGCATCTCGGTGTGCACCTGGTCGAGCCGGGTGTCGATGACATCCTTCTTGGCGGTGAGTTCGGCAGAGGACGCATCGCGCGCCTGCTGGGCGGCGGACCCGAGTTGCTCGCGCTGCATCACCGCCGCCTGCTGCAGCGCTGCCATGACCGCTGCATCGCGATCGGCCGCCGTCTGCTCGCGCATCGCAGCCAGCGCAGCGGCCATCGCCTCGTGCACGACCTCGTCGACGGGCACCGGTGACTCGGCGTAGGGGTCGGAGGCCTCATAGCGCCGACGAGTGGCCTCGACAGCGACCAGTGCGGCGGCCACCCCAACGGCCGCCACGAGCAACACCACCAACAACATGTTCATACCAACCATGATGACGCCGGGGTGTCACAGAGTTCGCGGACCCCTGTTGACCAGGGGCGCAGCAGGGCTCAGGCCCGCTCCGGGAACACGAAACAACGGTCGGCCAGCGTGCCGAGCGCATACGTCTGGTAGTCGATACCGAAATCGGAGTAGATCACGCGACAGCGATCGCTCCACGACAGCGCGTCGGGCGACGAGATGCGGTGCACGACTTGCATCACTCCCCCCTCGTACACCCGGTATTCGGCCCACGTCCCAGGAAAGTCCTTGACACAGCCGATCTCGATCGACGGGATGCCGCTGCGCATCATCGTGCGTACCCGGTGACGATGGGTGTGCCCCGCCGCGTAGCCGATCACCTCGTTGTGCCTCAGACACAGGTCGTCGAGTGCGTCGCTCGCGTCGGGGTGTAGCCCGAAATAATCATCGCTGCGGTTCGACGACGGGGACGTGGGCACCCATTGCTGGTGATGTCCCATCAGCAGGACGCGACCGGTGCTCACCGCGAGACGATCGTCGATCTCGGCGAGTTGCGCTGCCCGAAGCGTCCCCGTCGTCTGTGTCGGAATGGTGGTGTCGAGCAGGCCGACCATCAGCCCGGGGAGTTCGATCCATCGGTCGCCGGCGTACCGATGCTGACCGTGATACGCGTCGTGGTTGCCGCGCACCACGTGCAGTCGGTCACCGAACGGCTCGCGCCAACATGCCTCGAACGCCGCCCACTCGTCATCGCGACCATCGGCCGACAGATCGCCCTTGACCACGACCGCATCGGGCCCGATCGACGCGATCTCCGCTGCCGCGGCCCTGTTCATGACGTCCGGGTAGGGCGGTTCCCCCGGCTCGCGGCGCACGATCGGACCGTCGGTGCGCTGGTCGATCACGCCGCATTCGGTCTCGCCGAAGTGCACATCGTTGACCGTGGCGAACCGGGCCAGGAGTTCGCCGGGCGGGCGAGCCAACGTTCGCACCGTGATCCCGTGCAGTTCGATCGCCGAGTCGGGCGACAAGCCGTCGTAGCGATAGGTGTCGATGCCCTGGTGGAACACCGCCAGGTCGTCGGCGACGGTCGTGAGCTCGATCGCCCTGCTGTTCAACGAGATCAACTCCAGGGTCGGTCGGAGCCGGCGAACCGGTCGCGCTGCCACCAGCGCCCGCTGAACCGCCACGCCGTGGTGCGATCCCGATCCGGGTGGGCCGCCACCATCGGCTTCGGCCACAACGCCTCGACCGACGCGACGATCGCCGCAGCCTCCTCGCGCGTCGGCGCTGGGCTGATGGTGACGAACGGCTCGTGGGAGGTCACGTCAGGCAGCGTAGTGGCCCCCGCCTCGGCGGCGTCCAACCGCGACGTTCAGACGCGCACCGCGCGGGTTCGCACGATCATGTCGTGGAACGTGCGATTCTCGGAGTCCCACAACGGCCACAGGAATCCGAGATAGCAGGGCATGGCGCT
>JAHEDX010000060.1 GCA_024641005.1 Acidimicrobiaceae bacterium | reverse complement strand
CACACCTCTCCGCTGCGGCGTAGGGACGTTGCGGGGAAGGAACATCCCGGGTCACACAGCCGTGACCCGGGATCGTTCCGTTTTCAGGACCCCGACAAACTTCGACCTGCGAGACGTGCAGCGCACATGCACGTCACGCGTACGAAACACGGCGGCGATCGCAGCGAAACACGCGAGGCGCACGATCCGCAAGCCCGGTCGCGATCAACAGCCGAGGCATCCCTACCCACATACCCAGTCCTGAGGAGGACGACGTGCGCACTCATGCGCTTCGGGTCATCGCCACGATCGGAGGGATGACTGCGCTCGTCGCGTTCATCCCGTCGGTGGCGTTCGCCCAAGACAGCCCCGACCCCACCACCGTGCTCGGCCAGCAGGTCAACCTGCTGTGGATCGTGATCGGTGCCGCTCTGGTCATCTTCATGCAGGCCGGCTTCGCCCTCGTCGAAACCGGCTTCTGTCGAGCCAAACACGCCGCTCACGTCGTGACGACGAACTTTGCGATCTTCGGCCTCGGCTTCGTCGCGTTCTTCTTCGTCGGGTACGCGTTCGCCTTCGGAGGTCTCGACAACAGCGCCTACTTCGGCAACGCCCCCGCACCGGGTGGATCCCTGATCGGATCCGGCAACTGGACATTTCTCTGGCACGGCGGGTTCGCGCTGTCGGGTGACAACATCACGCCGGCACTACTCGGATTCTTCCTCTACATGGTGGCGTTCATGGACACCACCGCCACGATTCCGACCGGATCGATGGCTGAACGCTGGAAGTGGGGCAGCTTCGTGATCTGGGGCCTGTTCTGCGGCGGCGTCTACTACCCGCTGTTCGCTGCCTGGACCTGGGGAGGTGGATGGCTCAACAAGACGTGGGACACCATGAGCCTCGGATCTGGGTATGTCGACTTCGCCGGCTCGGGCGTGGTGCACGCCGCGGGAGGCGTCGCTGCACTCGCCGGAGCGATGGTGCTCGGCGCCCGAATCGGCAAGTTCGACAAGGACGGCAAGCCGAGGGCGATGCCCGGCCATCACATCCCGATGGCCATGCTCGGAACGTTCATCTTGCTGTTCGGCTGGTTCGGTTTCAACGCGGCGTCAACATTCGCCGCCACCGACATCCAGTTCGCGACCGTCGCCACGAACACGGCAATCGCTGCTGCATTCGGCGCCATCACCGCGATGGCCTGGATCGTCAAGCGAACCGGGAAGCCCGACCCCGGAATGATGGCCAACGGCATGCTGGCCGGACTGGTCGCGATCACGGCGCCGTGCGCGTTCGTCGCCCCGTGGGCGGCCGCCGTCATCGGGATCGTTGCCGGCGTCCTGGTGATCGAGAGCGTGTTCCTGGTGGAACGCAAGTTCAAGCTCGACGACCCGGTCGGAGCGATCAGCGTGCACGGCGTGTGCGGGATCTTCGGCGTGCTCGCGGTCGGCATCTTCGCCAACGGGAGCTACGGCGAGGGCTGGAACGGCAGCCCGGCGACGGGGCACGGCGTCGAGGGGCTGATCAAGGGCGACACCGGCCAGTTCGGCGCCCAACTGCTCGGAGCGGTCGTGCTGTGCACCGTGATCTTCGGCATCGCGTTTGCGTTCTTCAAGATCCAAGACCTCGTGTCGAAGCGGATCGGCAAGGGCGGGATCCGCTCGAAGGAGGACGACGAGATCGCCGGTCTCGACATTCCCGAGATGGGCGTCCAGGCGTACCCGGAATTCGTGAAGAACTGAACGGTAGGAGCGACACCATGAAACTCATCACCGCAGTCGTCAAGCCGTTCAAGCTCGACGATGTCAAAGACGCCCTCAAAGCCGCCGGCATCGCCGGCATGACGGTCACCGAAGTCCGCGGATTCGGCCGCCAGGGCGGTCACACCGAAACCTACCGAGGCGCCGAATACCAAATCGACTTCGTACCCAAGGTCAGCATCGACCTCGTCGTCGACGACGCCCAGGTCGACCTCGTCGTCGACACGATCCTCACGGCAGCCGCCACCGGCAAGATCGGCGACGGCAAGGTCTGGGTCACCGACGTCGATCGGCTCGTCCGTATCCGCACCGGCGAGGAAGGTGCCGACGCGGTGTAACCACCACGCCGAGCACGCAGCTCGCTGCGACACACCTCTCCGCTGCGGCGTAGGGACGTTGCGGGGAAGGAACATCCCGGGTCACACAGCCGTGACCCGGGATCGTTCCGTTTTCAGGACCCCGACAAACTTCGACCTGCGAGACGTGCAGTGCCCCGTTCAGTGGCCGGGCTGCAGGTGGGCTCGACGCGCCTTGCGGTTGTTGGCCTGCGGCTTGCCGGAGCGGGTGCCCGACGGGGCGCCCTGCGTTCGATCGTCGCGGCCGGACGACTTACTGGTCGACTTGGCGGGCGACCTGGTCTGTGACGCAGCACCGGTGTCGGAGGCGGGGCGGCCCGGCGAACGATCGTCGCGCCGGGCACCGCCGGTGCGATCGTCGCGATTCCGCTGCTCGCGGTACCCGCGGCTGCCACCGTGCTTGCGCTGCGAACGATTCGATCGGTTCGAAGGCCGGTTGCGCTCTTGGGGCTCACGGTGCGGCGGGCCGGCAGGTGCCAGCGTGCGGTCGCCCGACAGCGCACCATCGGGCACGTCGGCGTGTAGCTGGCCCATGACGGGTTCGGTGATGGGATGGTCGAGCCCGATCATCCGTTGCATCTTGCGCAGCTCTTTCACCTGCTCGGGCGACACCAGCGAGACGACGAGACCGTCGGCCCCGGCACGAGCGGTACGACCGGAGCGGTGCACGTAGGCCTTGTGGTCTTCTGGCGGGTCGTAGTGGATGACGGAGGCGACGCCATCGACGTGGATACCGCGGGCTGCGACATCGGTGGCGACCAGCGCATGCACGCGACCCTTGCTGAAGTCGTCGAGGGCGCGGTTGCGCTGGCTCTGGCTGCGGCCACCATGGATCGGCGCAGCAGCGAACCCGAGCTTGTCGAGCTGCTTGGCGAGGCGGTCGGCACCATGACGAGTGCGGCAGAAGATGATCGCTGGCCACGCCGCGTTCACGACCTCGGCCACGATCGGATTGCGACCGGCGCGGTCGACCTTCCAGAAGCGGTGGGTGGCGGCCTGGATGTCAGGAGTCTCCTCGCCGACCTCGTGACGCACCGGATGACGCTGGTACTCGGCGGTGAGCTTGGCGATGTCGCCATCAAGCGTGGCCGAGAACAGCACCGTCTGGCGATCGGCCGGTGTCTGATCGAGCAGGCGTCGCACCGACGGCATGAATCCCATGTCGGCCATACGGTCGGCCTCGTCGAGAACGACCTGGCGCACATCGCGCAAGTCGACGTCACGACGCTCGATGAGGTCTTCGAGACGGCCGGGGCACGCCACGAGGATGTCGACGCCGCGCTTGAGCGCACTCAGCTGACCGCCGTAGCCCACGCCGCCGTACACGGCATCGACCCGCACGCTGCCCGAGAAGCTGCGCAGCTCGGTCGTGATCTGCTCGGCGAGCTCGCGAGTGGGAGCGAGCACCAACGCGACCGGGCGCCGTGGCGCCGACTTGCCGAGCGACGCCGTATTGGCGACGAGCGGCACGCCGAACGCGAGGGTCTTACCCGAGCCGGTGGGTGCACGTCCGCACACATCGCGGCCGGCGAGGCCGTCGGCGATGGTTGCGGCTTGGATCTGGAACGGTTCGTCGATGCCGCGCCGGGCGAGGGCATCACAAATGAACGAAGGAACGCCCAGCTGGGCGAAGGTGGTGGACATGGTGTCGCTTTCTGGCACGCGGCGTCCGCGTGCGGTTTCAGGGGGTTCGGGGGTTTCGATGGTTCACGATGACAGAAAGAACCAGACCCGTCTGCGAACCCAACGGCGACCTTGCGGAAGCCGGAGCCGGATGAACCGTAACCGAACATCCGCGCGATTCCACCCGAGGCGACACGACGGCACCATCAGCCCATCATCGCGACCGCGCATCACAGGGTTCACACCTTCCGTTCACATTCCTGAAACAAAGCGTGCCTAGGTTCCCGGCTCGTATGGATTCCGGAGACACCGCCTGGCTGCTCACGTCGGCAGCCCTCGTCCTGTTCATGACCCCCGGGTTGGCCTTCTTCTACGGAGGCATGGTCCGGTCGAAGAACATCCTCGGGATGTTGATGCAGAACATCTTCGCGATGGGCATCATCAGCGTGATCTGGGCGGTGATCGGCTTCTCGCTCGCGTTCGGCGGCGACGGGCCGCTGATCGGGAACTTCGACTACGCGTTCGTGTACGACATCGCGACCGGCCCGGGGATGGCGTTCTTCGCGTTCCAGATGATGTTTGCCGTCATCACGCCGGCGCTCATCACGGGCGCCACCGCTGACCGTCTCAAGTTCAGCGGCTACGCGGCATTCATCGCGATCTGGTCGGTGCTGGTGTACTCGCCCGTGGCCCACTGGGTGTGGGATCAGGGGGGCTGGATCTTCGAGATGGGAGCCCTCGACTTCGCGGGTGGGGCCGCCATCCACATCAACGCCGGCATCGCCGCACTGGCCGTCGTGGCCGTGATCGGCAGCCGGCGAGGCCACGGCAGCGAGCCGATGCCGCCCCACAACCTGCCCTTCACGGTGCTGGGCACCGGCATCTTGTGGTTCGGCTGGTTCGGGTTCAACGCCGGATCGGCCCTCGCGGCGAACGGAGTAGCGGCCCAGGCGCTCGTCAACACCCATCTCGCGGCTGCAGCGGGAATGCTGGGTTGGTTGATCATCGAGAAGCTCAAGACCGGCCACGCAACGACCTTGGGCGCATGCTCCGGTGCGGTCGCCGGGCTGGTGGCGATCACGCCGTGTGCCGGCTTCGTCGGCGAGATGTCACCCATCCTGATCGGCTTGACGGCGGGCATCGTGTGTTACCTCGCGCTCCAACTGAAGGAGCGCCTGCGGCTCGATGACAGTCTCGACGTGATCGCCGTGCACCTCGTCGGCGGGCTGCTGGGCACCGTGCTGCTGGGGTTGTTCGCCGACACGGCGATCAACGCCGACGGAGCCGACGGGCTCTTCTACGGCGGCGGCCTCGAGCTCCTCAAGGACCAGGCCGTCGCTGCCGCAGGTGTCCTGATCTTCTCGGGCCTGCTGTCGTACGGGATCGCCGTAGCGGTCGACAAGACGATCGGGCTTCGAGTCGACTCGGACTCGGAACTGATCGGACTCGACCAGAGCCAACACGCCGAGTCTGCGTATCAGGCATGATGGAGATGACAAACTCGACCGACCCGTCGTCATAGCGCGTTCACCCAGGAGCTGCTCCCATGAAGCTGATCACCGCCGTCATCAAACCCTTCAAGCTCGACGAGGTGAAGGATGCCCTCAAGGCAGCCGGCATCGCGGGGATGACCGTGGGCGAGGTGCGAGGATTCGGCCGCCAGGGCGGCCACACCGAGACATACCGTGGAGCCGAGTACCAGATCGATTTCGTGCCCAAGGTCGTGCTCGAGGCAGTCGTCGACGACAGCCAGGCCGACCTGGTCGTCGACACGATCGCGAAATCCGCGGCGACCGGCAAGATCGGCGACGGCAAGATCTGGGTCACCGACGTCGAGCGCATCATCAGGATTCGCACCGGCGAGGAAGGCACCGACGCGGTCTGACGAACGGTTCAGCGAGCCGGCGCTGCGCTGCTGGCTGCCGAACCGATATTCGGAGAAATTCGGGAAGGCTGCATCTGAACGGGGGCCACGCTTCGTAGGGATGAGTGACAAACACACTCCCCCACACGAAGGAAATCCCATCATGCGTCATCAGACCATCAAGTTCGCAGCCATCGCCAGCGCCCTGGCACTGACCCTCGCCGCCTGCGGCGACGACGGCAACGACGAGGCAGTCGCAGCAGCGGTCGAGACCACCACCGCTCCGGTCGAGACGACCGTCACCGATGCCATGGCAGATCCGGGAACGATCGTCGACGTCGCTGTCGCCGCCGGCTCGTTCACCACCCTGGTCGCCGCAGTCCAGGCCGCCGGTCTCGTCGACACCCTGTCGGGCCCCGGCCCGTTCACGGTGTTCGCCCCGACCGACGAAGCGTTCGCCGCGTCGTTGGCCGAGCTCGGTATCGCTGCCGAGGACCTGCTTGCCGACACCGAACTGCTGACCTCGATCCTCACCTATCACGTGGTCGCAGGTGCCGTCCCGGCCGCCGACGTCGTGACGCTCGACGGGCAGTCCGTCGCCACGGTCAATGGCGCCGAGGTCGCGATCACCGTCGACGGGGACACCGTCATGGTCAACGACGCGACCGTCACCGCCGTCGACGTGATGGCCAGCAACGGCATCATCCACGTCATCGACTCGGTCCTGATTCCCCCCGCAGGCTGAGCACCGAGCTGGTGGGCGTCGGCCGTCGGCCGACGCCCACCGGCGACAGGTTCATGAGCACCGCACCGACCCTCTCCACATTCCGACCACTCCCCACGGTTGCGCGCCGATACGATCGGAGCATGCCCGCCGGACCGCCAGTCCCGAGCTCAGCCGCGTTGGACCACGCGTTCGCCGCCGGCGAAGCCGACCTCAAGGCGGCGTACGACGCCCACGCAACGCTCGTCTACGCGATCTGCCGAAAGGCACTCGACGAACACGCGGCCAAGGAAGTCACCCAGGACGTCTTCCTCAGTGCATGGCGGGGAAGAGACCAGTTCGACCCCGCTCGAGGCACCTTGGCCGGCTGGCTCGTCGGTATCACGAAACGACGTATCATCGACCATCTCAGGTCCGAACGACGACACGGCGACCGGCGCTCAGACGAACAGACCGAAGCTGTCGACCTAACGGCAGAGACCGACGTGGTGCTGGCGGCCGAGCGAATCGTGCTCGTCGAAGCGCTGCGTCAGCTCCCCCTACGAACTCGCGAGATCATCGAACTCGCATATGTGCAAGATCTCACTCACCAAGACATCGCCGAACGCACGGGAGTGCCGCTCGGAACTGTCAAGAGCGACATCCGTCGAGGACTCCTCCGGATTCGCGAACTCATGGAGGCCACCAATGGCTGACGAACCTTCGATCGACAACAACGACCTCACCGACATCGAAGCCATGCTGCGCGACCTCGACGTGAACGACCTCGAACTCATCGAACCACCCGCTGACGTGTGGGCCGGCATCGAGCGACGCCTGACGACCGAGGAAGCGGCCAGCACGCCCCCCAACGTGATCTCGATCTCCAGCCGACGCTCACGGTCCTTCGCCCCTGCGCTCGGGCTGGCAGCGGCCCTCCTCCTCGCCGTTGCCGGAGCCGTGTTGTACACCTCCCGTGGCGATTCGAACTCAGACGTGATCGCCAGCGCCGTGCTGCACTACGACGCAGGCCAATTCGATCCACTCGGAGCGACATCATCGGCTTCGGTTTCGTTGGTCGATGTCGACGACCAACTCGAGATCGCGATCGACCAGGCCGACCTCCCCACCGACATGGCCGAGGATGCCGACCTCGAGATGTGGCTCATCGAGCCCGACGACGACGGCAATGTCGTCGACCTCGTCTCGCTCGGTGTCGTCCATTCGGCCGACGAGACGTTCCAGGTACCCGCCGGATACGACCCGGCCGTCTACTCGGTCGTCGACATCAGCGTCGAGCCTCACGACGGCAACCACGACCATTCCGGCCGCTCGATCCTGCGCGGCGCCCTCGTCCAGGCCTGACACGACCTCGTTCCTCCACGTTCTGGTCTCGCTCCCGCGGCCAACAGGCGCAGCCAATCCCGTACCACTGTCGAAACAGAGCCTTCGCGACGGCATCACGACGAGGTGGCGTGATCCCTGATCGCCTACGGTCTTGGTCATGACGGTCACCGACACTGCCGCTCCCGCCAAGAAAGAACGTTGGACCGCTCAGTGGAAAGAGCTGTACAGCGAGGTCATCACGACCGGCCTGTGCACCGGGTGTTCGGGGTGTGTCGTCACCTGCCCACACGACGTGATCGGCTACGAACACGAGGAGGGCAAGTACCTCCCGTTCCATCTCGAGGAAGAACTCGGGCTCGACAACTGCGTGCATGGCGAAAAGGGATGCACCACGTGCACCCGCGCCTGCCCTCGGTTCGGTGCGTGGGAGCCGTCCGCCGACATGCATTTGTTCGGTCGAGTGCGTGAACCCGACGAAATGGCAGGGATCTGGCGCCAGTTGTACCTCACACGGGCGAGCGACGAGATGGTGCACAAGATGGGCCAGGACGGTGGGCTCGTCTCGGCGATGCTGATCTGGCTGCGAGAGCATGACTACATCGATGCCGCACTCGTCTCGGGCGTCGAGCCCGACGACGCCTGGAAGGCCAAGCCGGCGGTCGTCACGAACAAGGACGAGATCCTCGCCACCGCCGGTAGCCGGTACACCTACTGCGCCAATCCGCTCGCTCTGCGCGACGCGAAGGAAGCCGGGCACGAGCGACTCGCGCTCGTCGGGATGGGATGTCAGACCTCGTCCCCACCGACGATGTGGGACCGTAAGGCCGGCAAGGTGTCGAAACCGTTCCAGTTCAACATCGGGCTGCTGTGCTCGAAGACCTTCGACGACGCGATCTTCCCCGAACTGTTCGAGGCCAAGTACGGCCTCAAGAAACAGGACATGGTGAAGATGAACATCAAGGGCGTCTTCCAGATCTGGATGAAGGACGGCTCGTACCACGAGATCGATCTCAAGGAATGCCACGGCTGGACCCGCAAGGGCTGCACGCACTGCCCCGACTTCGCCGCCGAACACGCCGACGTCTCGACCGGCGGAATCGGGGAGGACAACGACTGGACCCTCACCGTCGTACGCACCGAACTCGGTGAGGCGGTCATCGAACGGATGATCGCGGACGGCTCGATCATCGCCAAGCCGGCTCAGTCAGACGAGACCGCCATGAGGTTGCTGAGGCTCCTGTCGATCGTCAGCCGTCGCCGCTGGCCCCAGGATGCCGACCCGAATCCCGCGGTCGGTGTACCCCCTCCCAAGAAGAAGGCGGCGGCGCCGGCACCCGCCGGCTGACGGCTTCGCTGGGCTCACTCAGGCGGCGACCACAGCGGCGACGCCCATCAACACGACGACGAGGCCGAGCAGCTGTGAACGGCTCACCGCATCGCCGTAGAACCCGCGACCGACCGCAACGGTGACCGCCGGAAACATCGATGCCGTCACGACCGCCGGAGTCGTGTCGGCCTGCACGCCCAAGAGGTAGAACACCGTCGACATGGCCGCGAATGCGCCGGCCACGATTACCGTCAGCCGCATCCCTGCGAGCGATGGGACACCGCCCGTCGAGCGCAGCGCAACTGCGAGCATGAGCAGCAGCGCGGTCGCCCGCTGGGCGACCGCCGGCCAGGCGCCACTCGCCTCGGACGCTTCGATCACGATCGACAGCCCGACGCCGTAGCCCAGGCCGCTGAGCAACGCCCATCGCACGCCGACAGCCACGTGGGCAACCCGCCCCCCACCGACCGTGATCAGGAGCAGCCCACCGATCGCCACAGAGGCGCCGCACACCGACCACGCCGAGGCCGGTGCTCCTCGGGCCACCGCATAGGTGAACGGCACGACAGCGCTGATCGTCGCCACGATCGGCGATACGACCGTCGACGTCGAACGGGCGAGCCCGCCGAGGTAGCACCCGAGACCCACCCCCAGACCAAGTCCAGACACCATGCCGACCGCCAGGTCGCGCAGGCCGAAACTGCTCTCGATCGCCAGCAACATGACTGCAGAAACGACCACCGCCACGGCCTGCATAGCCATCGCCGTGGCCACGGCACCGCGAGCGGCGACCGATCGACGTCCGAACAGATCTGACAAGCCGATGCACAACGCGGCCAACGCACCGAGTAGTGCGCCCATCAACGACCGGTCACATCGGGCGGGCGCCGCGGCATCGCGGCAGCTTACGGCCAGGCGTCGGCGGGTCTTCGGGTCGAACGGTCAGTTGCAGGAGGCGAGAGCGGCCTCGAAGTCGGCCATGATCTCCAGGGCCGTTTCGTTGCCGCCCGCGGCCTTTTCGGCCACGTCGTCAAAGTCCTTGAATCCCACGAGTTGTTGCTCGGTGAGCTCGAACTTGGCAACCTCGGCGTGCATGCACGCTTTGGCCTCGGGCGACGCCTCGGTGTCGGTGAGGGAGTCGATCATCTCATCGGCGAGTTCCCTGGCGGGCGGTGCCGACTGGCCACAGGCGGTCAGCGCGCTGAAGGCGACCACGGCAAGGGGGATGAACATTCGACGGCGACTCACAGGGCTCTGAGGCTATCGGCGAAGCGCCACGACTGACAGCCTCGCGTCGATCGGCGTAGGGCCGCGCCGGGGTGCGGGTCCGGCTGACACGCGCGCTGCCGGCGACGTCATCGAACATCTGGTGAGCCGAAGTTTTCGTTCGGTCGCCGGGCGTGCATCATGTGCAGGTGATTCGCATCGGCCTGCTCCGAATGACCGAGTTGCCGGATGCGGCGTTCGCTGTGCACGGTGGGTTGACGAACCTGTTCGAGATGTTCTTTCGCGGGCAGCAAGTCTCCTTGCTCGACGTGCCTGTCCACGAGGGTGCGACCCCCGAGTCACTCGACGACTGCGACGGCTGGCTGATCACCGGCAGCCCGAATTCGGTGTACGACGACCTCGATTGGATCCGCACCGGCGAGGAGATCGTACGAGCCGCGCTCGACCAGGAACGCCCGCTCGTCGGTATCTGTTTCGGGCATCAACTGGTCGCCCAGGCGCTCGGTGGCCGGGTCGAGAAAGCGGTCGGCGGGTGGGGCATCGGGGCTCAGCGTTACGACACCGTTCGCCCGCTCCCCTACCTCCCCGGTGACGGAATCACGTTGCTCGCGTCGCACCAGGACCAGGTCGTGCAAGCACCACGGGACGCCACGGTGTGGAGCACGTCCGACTACTGCCCGATCGCCGGGCTCACCGTCGGAGAGCGGATGCTGACGATGCAGGCGCATCCGGAGTTCACCCCTGCCCTCGTGTCGGCGTTGTACGACAGCCGTCGCGAGCGCATCGGCGACCGCACCGTCGATGCTGCCCAAGCCACTTTGTCGGCCCCTCTGTCGAACCGCTCGATCGCCGACGCGATCGTGCGCATGATCGAAGGCTGAACGTCATTCCACCAGGGCTGTGGCCCGCGCGAACACGTCATCGAGCATTCCCTCGGTCAGGCGACCCGTGAACGTGTTCTGCTGGCTCGGGTGGAACGAGCACAGCAGCCTCAGGCCATCGGGCAGCGGCACCTCCATGCCGTGTCCGAACTTCGGACGCGGCCGCACCTCGAAATGGCGACACGCAGCGTCATAGCCGAAGCCGCCCAGGCAAACGACCACACGCGCCCGCCGGAGCAACTCGAACTCACGCTCGAGAAACGGGGCACAGGCATCGCGCTCGGACGGCGAGGGTCGGTTGGCGGGCGGCGCGCACTTCACGGCTGCCGTCACCCACGCATCCGTGAGCTGCAAACCATCGTCGACCGACGCCGATTGCGGCTGGTTCGCGAGACCGGCGCGATACATCGCGCGGAACAGCCAATCACCGCTGCGATCGCCTGTGAACACCCGGCCGGTGCGGTTCGCCCCGTGAGCGGCAGGGGCCAGTCCCAACACCACGATGCGGGCGTCTGGGTCGCCGAAGCCCGGAATCGGACGACCCCAATAGGTCTCGTCGCGGTAGGCGGCACGTTTCTCGAGGGCGACGCCTTCTCGCCAGTCCACGAGCCGTGGGCAGGCGCGGCATGAGATCACCTCGGACTCGAGGCTGATCAGACGTTCGGCGTGACGGGTCACGAAGATCGACAGTAGGTTGATCGTCGACATGGCGACGAAGACGAGCAACTCGCGAGCCGGAGAACCGGTGACTCGACCCACGACGGTGTTGCTCGTCAGGCACGGTCAGACCCCCACGACCGGCAAACTGCTGCCCGGCCGAGCCCCCGGCCTGCATCTCGCAGAACAGGGTGTGCAGCAGGCCGAACGCGCCGGTGAACGGATCGCCGAGCTCGAGCGAGTCGATGCGATCTACTGTTCGCCGCTCGAACGCGCCAGAGAGACCGCTACTCCCATCGGCGCCGCGATCGGGATGCGACCCAAGATCGATCGCGGTCTGCTCGAATGTGATTTCGGCGACTGGACGGGGGCCGAACTGAAGCAGCTCATGAAGCTGCCCGAATGGCGCACCGTTCAGAAGGCACCGTCGACGTTCCGGTTCCCGAACGGTGAGAGCTTCACCGAGATGCAGGTCCGCATCGTCAGCGCCCTCGACCGCCTGCGGGCGCGCCACCCGGGCGGAATCATCGTCTGCGTCAGCCATGCCGACCCGATCAAGGCGGCAATGGCCCACGCCCTCGGGACCCACATCGACCTGTTCCAGAGGATCGTCATCTCGACGTGCTCGATCAGCGCGATCGCGTGGTCGACCGATGGACCGGTCGCACTCACCGTCAACTCGACGGGCGGCCCGCTGTCCGAGCTCGCACCGTCATGAAACCAGTGATGGGTTCGAGGCCCGCACCACGATCCACATGAGTGTCTTCTACGAATTCGAAGATGTCGATGCCTTCACGACCGGCGCGATCGGCCAACCGGGCGCGCGCACGTTCTTCCTGCAAGCTCGCCACGGTCGCAGCCGGGTGGCCGTCAAGTGCGAGAAGCAACAGGTCACCGCGATCGTCGACTATCTGCGGCGCGTCCTGAACGATCTCCCCCCACCCGAGGACAAGCCGATGGCCGGAGCACTCGAACTCGCCCAGCCGGTCGACCAGGCGTTCGTTCTCGGCCCGATCGGCCTCGGATACGACCGCAGCTCCGACCGGCTGATCGTGCAGCTCGAGGAGATCAGCAGCTTCGACGAAGACGGCGAGGAGATCGAGGGCCGAGACGGCCACATCAGGCTGTACGTCACGCGGGCTCAAGCAGCGTCATTCTGTGAACATGCCGCCAAGGTCGTGGCCGCGGGCCGGCCCGACTGCCAGTGGTGCAGCTACCCGATCGACCCCGATGGCCACCCATGCCCACGCATGAACTGAACGTGCTGGCATCCGAGGCGATTCCCGACCCGGTCGCGTTCTTGATGAACGCCGAGCCCGAGCTCGAGGGGCGAATGCCGTGGAGTTCGAACGCCACCTTTCTCGTCACGATGCGGGTCGGCGAGATCGAGCAACGGGCGATCTACAAGCCGGTGCGCGGCGAGCGTCCGCTCTGGGACTTCGAACCGGGCCTCCACCGGCGCGAGCGCGCTGCCTACCTGCTGTCCGAACATCTCGGCGTCGGGGTCGTTCCCCCGACGGTGATCCGCGACGGCCCACTCGGCGAAGGCTCGTACCAGTGGTTCGTCGACGCAGATCATCGCGAGCACTATTTCACGATCTTCGAACAGCGCGAGTACCTGCACGACCAGTGTCGCCACATCGCCGTTCTCGACATCCTCGCCAACAACACCGATCGAAAATCGGGCCATTGCCTGCTCGCTCACGACCGGGTCTGGGCGATCGACAACGGGCTGTGCTTCAGTTCGCCGTACAAACTGCGTACCGTGATCTGGGAGTTCGGTGGCGAGGACATCGCGGACGATCTGCTCGACCGCGTCGCTCCGCTCGTCGAGCAGATTCCCGTCGACATCGCTGCGCTGCT
Source organism: Acidimicrobiaceae bacterium (assembly GCA_024641005.1). GTDB lineage: Bacteria > Actinomycetota > Acidimicrobiia > Acidimicrobiales > Ilumatobacteraceae > Ilumatobacter. The sequence goes on along the minus strand of JAHEDX010000060.1, from coordinate 9,458 downwards.
CGACGACGACGAGATCGCTGCGATGCGTCACCGAGCGACCAAGCTCGTCACCGAACGGGTGCTCCCCGACGACGAACACCGGCACCGGTACCCGTGGCCCCTCGTCTGATCGCCCGACCAGGCCCAACAGTCGGAGCTGGCCGTTGACCCACGACGACACCCGCGACGAACGTCTCGACGCGCTGATCCACTCGGTCGACCTCGACGGGCTGGTGCGACTGATCGACGACCGCTGTAGCGGTCACGACTGGGCGGGGATCTGCAGACTGCGCGAGCGATGTCTCGCTGCCACCCGTGACACCGGGCGCCAGCTATGGCCGGCGGCAACCCTGGCCGAGTATCGACTGGCGCTGCTGGCCCCACCTGAGTGGGCGGCCACTGTGCTCGATGGCGATGCAGGCCGCTTCACGATCGGTCCGCTCTCCGAGGTCGCTGCTGTGCACCACAGCTGGACCGACTTGGCACCCCACCTCGCACCGGTGCCAGTGGCGTTGTTCGTGGCCCACGAGCGCTCGATCCGCGGGGAGAGCATCGACGCTGCGTCGCTCGGCGCGCTTCCCCCGGTGCTCGACATCCCCGTGACGATCCAGACCTGGGAGCCCGCGTACCCGCTCTCGGTCTACGCAGAAGCCGGGGCCGAGCACCCGGACCCCACCACCTCCGGGGTGCTGCACGCGGTGACCACCACCAAACAAGGCGTCCTGGTCGACGACGATGCCACCGAACTCGCCGTACGCCAGCTCGTCGAAGCATGGACCACGGCGTCGACGGGGAGGGCCGAGGTCGCCTGTGTCGAGGGCACCGCACTCGACGCGCTCGGCGCGCTCGGGGTGCGGTCGGCCCGACTGGTCGAGATTCCTGCCGCCGAGGCGCTGGCCCGCATCGCCTGGGCCGGCGCGAGCGGAGCCGCCAGAGGACGGCGCCGCGGCATGGCGATCGGCCGCTTCTCGATGTGGTGGCTACTGGGGGCACTCGGCGACCTGCACGACGAGTGGCCGCCGACCAACGATGAGATCGAGGAACTGCTCGCCAACCTGCGCTGGCATCGCTGGGACGCCTTCGAACCCGAGGGCGGATGGCGGCTGCAGCTCCTGATCGAGGACGACGCCGAAGGTCTCGCTTGGGCGATCAACGCCACCGATCAGTCCTGATCGCCGATCTCGGTCGGAGTGCGCCCAACCATCGTCGGTGAACCGCGCTCGGACCCCTCGACCGTCACTCAGGCGGTGGCCGCCTCGACGTGAGCGATGTGGCCGAGCTGGCGCCAGATGAACGCCAGGATCAACACCGAACCGACGAAGCCAAACCAGAAGGGCGCAGTGACGCCCCAGGCGCCTGCGAGCAACCCTCCGACCACCGACCCGATCACGAGGCTGCCGAACACCCCCACCAGATACACGCTCGCCACCCGGCCTTGGAATTCGGTGGGTACCGCGCGTTGGCGAATCGTCGCCGCAGTAGTGCCCCATGCAGCCTCGTGGATGCCGAAGACGAAGAAGATTCCGAGAGCGACGAACGGGGTCGTCGTGAGCGCCAGGGTGAGGTGGGTGGCCGTCTCGATGATCAACCCGACCCTCATGATGTTCGCGAGACCGAGGTTGTGTTCGAGCCACCCATACGAGATCGCGCCGGCGATACCGCCGAGTGCGCCCGCCGAGGTGAGCAGACCGAACCCGATCGATCCCAGGCCGAGACGTTCGATGGAGTACAACACCAGGATCGAAAAGGCCGCCCCGAACGTGATGTTGAAGAGCACCACCGTGAGGGTCAGCGTACGAATCGGTGGGTGATTCCACAGCCAACGCATGCCTGCCGCGATCTCGCTGCGCACGGGAGGCTGCACCGCGGGGCGCGCAGGCATCGTCACCGAGATCCGCCGGATCAGCAGCGCTCCCAACGCGACGGACACCGCCTGTGTCACGAACGGCCACGCCATGCCAGCGGCGAACAAGAGCGCACCGATCGGTGGCCCGGCCAGACGATTGAGCGTGATGTCACCGAACATCAGACGGGCGTTGCCGACACCGAGGTCGATCTTCTGGATCACCATCGGCAGCAGGGTGCTCGACGTCGTGTCGACGAAGGTCTCCGCCGTGCCAAGCGCAAACATCGCCACCAGCACGACGACGACGTTGACCGTGTCGGTGACGATCGTCGCCGCCAGCACGATCAGCACAGCGGATCGAACGAGGTTGACCACGATGATGATGATCCGACGGTCGACGCGATCTGCGAGCGCGCCGGCGTACAGCCCGAACAGCAACCATGGGAGGCGTTGCAGCAGAGTGGCGAGCGCGACGAGCAATGGATCACGCGTTTGCGAGGCGACCAGCAACGGGCCTGCTGCGAGCGCGATGCCGTCACCGATGTTGCTGACCCACGACGATGCCAACAGCCATCGGAAACTCGACCCCATTCTGGGGGGCGCGATCGCGTTGGAGATCCGGTTCACGGGAGACGAACGCTACCTGCCGCGTTCAGGCGGCAGCCGGACTGATTTCGGCGATGGGGCGAGCGAGCAGCAAGGTGTTCGCTCGTAGGAACACCAGTGCCGTCGGCCCATCCGAGGGATCGGCCGACGCTGCTTCGACGGTTACGGAAGGGGAATCGTGATCGTCTTGCCTCGGGTGGGGCGCGCACCGACCGTGGCAGGCCCGTCGATCTGAACCGGCCCGTCCGGAATGGTGGTCGTGGTGGTTGTCGTCGTGGTCGTGGTCGTGGTGGTTGTCGTCGTGGTCGTGGTGGTTGTAGTCGTGGTCGTGGTGGTCGGCCGTACGGTCGTCGTCGTGGTGGGGGTCGACAGCGACTTCTCGAATCGCACATAGTCGATGTCGCCGTCGAAGTAGTCACACGTGACCGTGATCTGGTTGCAGTCGGTCTTGCCCCCGATCGAGAGCGGCTGATCGTTGGCGATGCTCCCCAGGCTCCTCGGGGTCGAGACCTGCCAACGGCCGCCGTCGATCGACAACCGGGCACCGTCGGGTCTCAATTCGCACCGGATGACGTGCCATTGGCCATCGTTGGTCGCGACGTTGGAGGTGACGCCACTCTGGCGTTCGTTGATGTCCTTGAACAGACATGTCATGAACCCGTTGGGTTGCTCGAACTTGAAGTAGCCGCCCGGCGAGGCGTTCTGGCCCTTCTGTACGACGTTGCCGAAGCTCCGCGTCGTGCGGTAGCGGAACTCGATCGTGAAGTCGCCGTCGTCGGGGTTGAGGTACGAGTTCGTCGGGACGTTCACGATCCGCCCCGGCTTTGCGGGCGGAGCGGTCGGCGAGCTGATGTAGGGCCAGCGGTACGCGGTGGCGTCCATCACCGTCATGCCCGTGAGAACGTCGGAACCCACCGTCCCATCCAGACCATACGGACCGGAATCGGTCATCACCGTCGACCCCGAACGGTCGTTCATCTCGTAGGACGCGACCAGCGACGTGGCCGACACTGCGGGCCCGCCCTGGGACACCATCACGAGTCCGATCACCAGCCCGGCCAGCAGGACGCACACGAAGACGACCGGCGCTGTGCCTCGCCTCCCACTCACATCCGCTCTACCCATCGCCGCCGCCTCTCCTGCCATCACCCAGCCGAAGCCACCTACCGTCGCCCCGGAACTCTACGGAACGTGGTATTCGTCTTCGATCCGCCACTGGACGAGGCCATGATACATCAGGTTCGTCACGCAGGCATCTGCCTCGAGACCACGTCCAGCACGCGACGGGTGCCATACGAACGTGAGCAGACGGTAGCGCGGGCGAACGGTCAGGGGATCCGGACCGACGTGCCGCGAGTGGGGCGGGCATCGACCTTGGCAGGACCGATACCGGAGAGCGGCGGCGCAATCGTCGTCGTCGGTGGCGTCGTGCCGGTGGCCACGGTCGAGTGACTGAACACGTCGGTGCTGGAGCAGTCGACGGCGACCTTGAGCCAGCTCGCTGTTGCTCCCGCACCACCCATCGTCTGCCACCGCGTCAGGTTGCCGACACCGAGGAACCCGGGTTCGACCTGATAGACGTGCTCGCTGCCATTGGCCAGGATCACCGGCTTGCCGAAGGTGCTCGCCCGAGATTCCACCCGGTTCCGCACGTCGACCGTTCCGGCGCCCGTGCTGGGAGCTTCGTGGATCAGCAGGAACACTCCTGCGCTGTCGGCGGCGATGGCCTGGTCGAAGATGCGATCGACCCACGCCACATCGGCTGCGATCCGTGCGGCGACCTCGTTCTCACGAGCTTGCGTCTCAGCAGCGGTCTCGTTGGTCCACGGCGCCAAGCCGTTCAGCGAACCGACCTGGTGAATCGAGCCGAACATCACGCAATCTCGTTGGAACCAGACGTTCTCGACGTACGGCGAGGCCTGGGGCGTGACCGCCATCGACGTGCCACCGGTCGTTCTCGTCGGCACGGGGTAGAAAAGTGAACGCACCTTGGTCAGACGATTCAGTGGGTTGTACGCCGGAACGGCCGCATGGCAGTCGGTCCACTCGTTGTCCCCGGGCGTGAACCAGAACGGATCCTCGAAGGCCTGGAACAGGTTGAAACGCGCTGTCAGCACCGCATCGGAACAGGTGAGTTCGCCGGCCTTGACGTCGCCGACGTGAGCGACGAATCGGACATCGGGGTCATTGTTGATGTCGGCGACGAGGTCACCCATCGACGCGACGTCCGAGTCGGAGTAGGGGACATCACCGATCAGAGCGAACGAGAACGTGCTCACCGCCGATCCGGTGCCTCCGGCCAGGGTGGACAACCCGAGGATCAACAGACCCGTTGCACCTCCCAGGATCCACGCCCGCCGCGACGACATGCACCCAAGGCTACGGCGTCACCAGCGGCGGTAGACGTCGGCCATGGCGTTCGGGATCATGCCGATGCGCCCGAGTAGTGGCGCGTTCCCCTTCGCCAGAACCAACGGGTCACAGCGAATGCCACCACCATGAACCCCAGCGTGACGACCAGACGCTCGATGGTCATCCGACCCGTGAGCGACTCGGACGGCACGGTGATCGCGAACCCGAGTGGAACCAGATAGGTCAGCATCAAGCGCAGCCAGGCGGGGTAGACCGTGACCGGGTACTGACCCGCCCGGTACAGCCCTGTGAACAGCTCTTGCACCGAGTCCATCCGCACGACCCAGAACGCCCCCGTGGTCAACACCAGCCACAGGCAGTAGATCAAGACGGTGCCGGCCGACAAGGTGGACACGAACCAGACGACCTCGGGGACACCGAAGGTGGCATCGAGTTGCGAGAGGCCCCACACCAACACCACCAGTCCAACGATCGCATCCGTCAACCTCCAGATCCGGAACTCGCGCAAGCTTGCCAGCAGCTGCGAATCGACCGGCTTGGTGAGCACGTAATCGAACGTGCCGCGCTCGATGTCGCCCATGATGCGGCCCATGTTCGGTTCGATCACGAAGCCGATCAGCCCGCCGACCAAGGTGAACACCCCCATGACCACGAGCAACTCCGGCCTGGTCCAACCATCGAGCTGATCCGTGTGATCGAAGATCAGGGCCAGCACCACCAGGCCGGTGCCGATCGCGACGAGGGACTGGATCAGCTGGATCACGAAGTTGGCGCGGTACTGCAGTTCGTTCATCACCCCGACTCGCAAATGCAGCCATGCGATCCGGATACCGCCGAGCATTCGATGATCAGCGGTGCTCATCCGTTCACCGCCGTGTAGGCCCGAATGGCCCGCCGCCACATCACCTGCACACCACCGACGCCGATCGCGATCCAGACCATTTGCAGCACGAGGCCAGTGACCAACTCACGGCCGGTGATCGGCCCCACCAACGCCGTGATCGGGAATCCGAACGTCGATTCGAATGGCAGGAACGAGGCAAGCGTCTGCGTCCACTCGGGCATCAGCGATACGGGGAGCAGCCGCCCCGACAGCAAGAGCTCCGCCGCGAAGAAGGCCTCGAAGATGGCGCTGACCCGAGTCGTCCAGATCGTGATCATGCCCAGCATCCAGAGGAACATCGAACGGATCAGATACGCGCCCCAGATGGCGACCGCGAACGTGGCCACCTGGGCGAGCGAGGGGTCGAGCGAGGGGTGAAAGACCAACGAGAGCACGGCCGCAATCGGCAACCACATCACGATCACGACGACCTTCCATCCGGCGAACGAGCCCAGGTCGTAGTGGATCGGATGCATTGGCCTCGCGAGGTGCCCCGAAAGTTCGCCTTCCCGGATTCTCTGCTCCCAGCCGAAGGGCGTGAACACGATGTTCATGTTCCGCACCAGTGTCCAGACGATGTAGTAGGCGGCGAACGTCCCTGGGGTGTACCCGCCGATGTCACCGCCCTGTCCGCGGGCGATCGTCGACCAGACCACCAGGTACACGACCGGCTCCGCGATCATCCCGATCATGTAGAAGTAGTTGCTGACCCGGTACTGGAACCCCAGCATGATCGAGGTCCGGGCGAGCGTCGCGTACAACCGCAGGTACGACCTGACCGCGCCTTCTCGTGCGATCGTGTCCCGCGGGGCAACAACGACGGTGTGGGTCACGTTGGCGTCCCGCTGGCGAACGCGAGCTCGATGACATCGTCGATCGGGGGGTCTTCGACCGTGAGGTCCCGCACCGAGAACTCCGACAGCAAGCGCGCCGTCACCGCTGCGGTCTGGTCTCGGGCGATGCGCAACGTCGTGCGCGTCGGGCTGGATTCGACCACTTCTCCGTATCGGGACAGGTCCGCGGGCTCGTCGAGCGTCACCACGAGCGTCTTGTGACCGGCGAACTGTTGGGCGAGCACGCTCAGCGGGCCGTCGAACAGGATCGAGCCGTGATGAATCACGATCACGCGTTCGCACAAGGCCTCGACGTCGGCCATGTAGTGCGTCGTCAGCATGATGCTGGCACCGTGACGCAAGTTGTAGTCGGCCAGGAACGAGCGGATCCGTCGCTGCATCGGCACGTCGAGGCCCAGCGTCGGCTCGTCGAGGAAGAGGATCTCGGGACGGTGTAACAACGAGTTGGCGATCTCGGCCTTCATCCGCTCACCGAGCGACAAGTTGCGGACCGGCTTGTTGACGAGCGATCCGAGTTCGAGCAGGTCGACCAGTTCGTCGCGTTGGGCGATGAACAAGGCTTCGGGAAGCCGATAGATCGCGCGGGTCAACTCGAAGCTGTCGAGCGCCGGAAGATCCCACTGGAGCTGGTTGCGGTTCCCCATCACCAATGTCATCCGGCGCAGGTAGTCGCGTTCACGCCGCCACGGTTCGTGTCCCAACACGCGCACCGCACCTGCGGTCGGGTGCAACAAACCCGACAACATCTTGAGGGTGGTGGTCTTCCCCGCGCCGTTGGGCCCGAGGAATCCCACGATCTCGCCGGGCGCGATCGAGAAGGTCACCTCGTGAACCGCTACGACCTCCCGATGTTCGCGATGCACGAGGCTCTTGATCGCTGCGGCGACGCCCGCCTCGCGAACCGGCACCTGGAATGCCTTACGAAGCGCGTCGACCGAGACGGCCGCGTTGTCGTCAATCACGCCTCGCACCGTATCCCGTCACGGTGATCGCACCCGGATGTGTTGTGAGGCTGGTCGAGGGCCGCGGAGAGGGCCGACGCGGCGCCACCTGAGCCCCGCAACGACGATGGGCCGGCGCCGAAGCGCCGGCCCATCGTGCAGGATTCGGATCTGATGCGCTCAGCGCCCTCGGAGCGCCTCGATCAATTTCGGCATCACCTTGTGGACGTCGCCCACGATGCCGAGATCGGCCACTCCGAAGATAGGCGCCTCCTGATCCTTGTTGATGGCGATGATGTGCTTCGAGCCCTTCATTCCCACCATGTGCTGTGTAGCGCCCGAGATGCCACACGCGATGTACACGTTCGGCTTGACCACCTTGCCGGTTTGGCCGACCTGCATCGAGTACGGCACCCAGCCGGCATCGACGATCGCTCGCGATGCACCCGCAGCGCCCTTGAGGATCTTGGCGAGGTCGTCGACCATCGCGAACTTGTCCTTCTCGCCGAGACCGCGGCCTCCCGAAACGACGATCGCCGCCTCGTCGAGCTTGGGTCCGGTCGATTCCTCGACATGCACTGCGGTGACCTTGGCACCACCGGCGGCACCGAGATCAGGCACCGGAGCCGAGACGACTTCGCCCGCACCGCCCGCACCGGCGACGGCCTCGAACGACTTCGGACGGAATGCAGCGAGGAACGGCCCAGACCCGGTGAACGTGGTGGTGACCATCGTCTCACCACCGAACACGGGCGTGGTGACCTTGACCGCATCGCCATCGACGGCGACGTCGACATTGTTGGTGAGCACCGTGCGGTCGAGTTTGACCGACAGTCGGCTCATCACGTCGCGGCCCTCGTAGTTCTGCGGGAACATGATCAGGTCAGGCGAATCGCCACCGTCGATCACGGCCTTCATCGCAGCGGCACCGGCCACGCCAGGGAGCTGGCCCCCGAGATCGCCGGTCGAGTACACCTTCGTCGCGCCGTACTGGCCGAGCGCGGCGGCAATGTTCGAGGCGTCGCCGACGACGAACGCCGAGACCGATCCACCGAGGGCACCCGCCTTCGTCAGCAGTTCGAGCGTGTTCGACGATGGAGCGCCGTTGGCCTCCTGAGCGAAGACCCAGATGTTGTTGATACCCATGATTCGTTTCTCCGTTCTCAGCTTCGCTCAGATGACTTTGAGGTTCTCGAGGAACGCCACGATCTTCAGGTGGGCCTCGCCGTCGTCTTCGACGATCTCACCTGCTGCGCGCGCCGGCGCTTTCGCGACATCGACGATCTGCTGATTGGCGCCGCTCCAGCCGACGGGCGCCACGCCCAGGTCGGCTGCGGTGACGGTGTCGACCGGCTTCGACTTGGCCGCCATGATCCCTTTGAAGCTCGGGTAGCGGGGCTCGACGACTCCAGCCGTGACGCTGACGACCACCGGCAGCGAGCATTCGACTTCGTCGTAGCCGTTCTCGGTCTGTCGGTTGACCTTGACGGTGCCACCCTCGACCGAGATGCTCTTGGCAAAGGTGACCGACGGCAGGCCGAGCACCTCGGCCATCTGCTCGGGCACGGTGCCCGTGTAGCCGTCGCTCGACTCGGTGCCGGCGATGATCAGGTCGGCGTCGCCCAGCCGCTTTGCCGCCGCAGCGAGCACCTTGGCCGTGGTCAACGCATCGGAACCGCCGAGTTCGGGGTCGGAGACGAGCACTCCCTTGGCAGCGCCCATCGCGAGGGCCGTGCGCATGCCCGACACCTCGCCGTTGGGTGCCATCGAGATGATGCTCACTTCCCCACCACCGGCCGCATCGACCAGCTGGAGGGCCATTTCCACGCCGTAGCTGTCGGACTCATCGAGGATGAGCTTCCCGTCACGCTTCAGCGTGTTCGTCGAGGGATCCAGCTCGCCCGGCAGGGCCGGGTCGGGGATCTGCTTCACGCACACGGTCACGTTCATAGATTCACAAGCTACCGATCGGTATC
>JAHEDX010000131.1 GCA_024641005.1 Acidimicrobiaceae bacterium | reverse complement strand
TCGAGCCACTCGAGCGTGACCGTCGCACCATCGCGCGACGCGTAGCAGCCGTCTCGTGGAGGCGGAGGCGGCGGCGCCAGGGTCGTCGTCGTGGTGCTACTGGATGTGGTGGTGGTGCTCGATGTGCTGGTGGTGGTGCTCGATGTGGTCGTGGTGGTCGATGAGGTCGTGGTAGTCGGAACAACGGTCGTGGTCGTCGTGGTCGTCGTCGTTCCGGTGGGAATGGTCGAGGTCGACGACGTGGTCGTCGTGGTCGTCGTGCTCGTCGTGCTCGTCGTCGTGGTGGTCGGAACAACGGTCGTCGTCGTGGTGGTGGTGGTAGTAGTAGTCGCTGCGACGGGTGCACAGAGCCGGTCACGGCTCCCGTTGGCGGTCCAGGAGCGCAGCACATAGGTCGCTCCAGCCGGTGAAGCAGGATCGACGAACGTCGAGACGCCCTTTCCCGGTGTCGCCAACCACGAGTTGTCTCTCCGGATCACGTGGGTGCCGCCGTCGTCGAACCATGTGAGTGTTGCTGTCGAGCCAGACGTCTCCAGCACGCACACCGCCGGGTCGGTCACGTCTGCCGCCGAGGCAGAGTTCATCGCGGCGGCGCCTACCACCAGCAGCGACAGTGTCAGGAGGACGCCGACCGGTACACGGAACGGAGCGCGAGGGGACGGTGGCACGAGCAGAAAACCTAGTTACCGATCTTGCGGAGGTGTTGGACCCATGTGCGACGTTGTCGCACGGCGGCCGGCACGAGCGACATGGCCGATGTGCCGGGTTCTCCCGAGGCGGGCGCCGTCGATGGTGGGCTGGTTCAGCGGTCCTCGCTCGCGGCGAGCCGTCAGGCGGGTTGTGACGAGTACCCCGGACACGATCCGACTGTGTCGTACAGTTGGCGGTCATCTCGCCGTGTCAGAGAGGGGCACATCCGGTTGAGCGACTCGATGACGACTGGTCAGCGTCGATGGGCGTCCGTGGCCCGTGCGGTGCCGATCTTGAGATGGCTGCCGGCCTACGACCGTTCGCGTCTGTGGGGAGATGTCCTCGCCGGAGCGATGGTGGCTGCGCTGCTGGTACCGCAATCCTTGGGCTACGCGCGCATCGCCGGCGTGCCCGTGCAGGTTGGTTTGTACGCGGTGCCACTGGCGTTGCTCGCCTACGCGGTGTTGGGATCGTCGCCCCAACTCATCGTCGGCCCGGCGTCGACGGTTGCGATCGTCTCGGGGTCGCTCGTCGCGGACATCGCCCACGACAACCCTCGAGACGTCGTAGCGATCACCTCCGCATTGGCGATCGTCGCCGGGGTCGTGCTCGCTGCGATCGGCTTGATGCGCATCGCCTGGCTCGCCGAGTTCCTCTCGAAGCCGATCGTGACCGGCTTCGTGTTCGGTCTCACGCTGACCATCGTGATCGGCGAGGCTCCCACCCTGCTCGGCATCCCGAAGCCGCCTGGAGACCTCATCGAGGTGCTCGTTCGTACCGCTCGGGATGTGGGCCAAGCCGACCTGCGCACTGTCGCCGTCGGCGTCGTCGCCTTGACGATCTTGTTCGCTGGTCGCAGGATCGCACCGTTCGTGCCGTGGGGCATCGTCACACTCGTCGTCGGAGTCGTCGGTTCACGCCTGCTCGACCTGCAGGCCGATGGGGTGGCCATGATCGGCCGGGTCCCATCAGGCCTCCCACCGATGGGGCTCCCCATGATCCCTCGCGACGACCTCGGGTCGGTGTTGGTGGGCGGAGTGTCGCTCGCCCTGGTGGCGCTCGCCGAGGGCTTGGCGGCCAGTCGCCTGTTCGCCACGCGGGGTGGCTATCGGGTCGAGACCGAAGGCGAGTTGATCGGCATGGGTGCGGCCAACATCGCGGCCGGATTCTCGGGCGGGCTGGCCGTGGCCGGGAGCCTCTCGAAGACGGCAGCGGCCGAGCAGGCGGGCAGCAAGAGCCAGGTCACCGGGATTGCGGCGTCCGGGCTGGTGATCGTGGTGCTGGTGGCCTTCACCTGGGTCCTCGAGGACCTGCCACAGGCGGTGCTCAGCGCGATCGTCATCGCCGCCGTCTGGGGTCTGATGGACCTACCCGCCATGCGCCGTTACCGACGCGTTCGTCGCGCCGATTTCGCCGCCGCAGTGATCGGGGTGGCGGCGGTGGTGTTGCTCGGGCCCCTGCCCGGACTGGGTATCGCGATCGCCGTGTCGCTATTGGTGATCATCTACCGGTCGAGCTCTCCGCGCATCGAGGTGCTCGGCAAGATCAGTGACGAGAAGGCTGCATGGGGCAGGGTGCGGGGGCATCCCGATCGGCAACCGGTCGCCGGCGTCATCGTCGTTCGGCTCGATGCGCCACTCTTCTGGGCCAACGCGACCGCCATCGAGGACCGTCTGCTCGCGGAGATCGACAAGTGGCCGGGTACCCGAGCGCTCGTGCTCGACCTCGAGGCCACCACGCAACTCGACACGACGAGCGCCGACGTGCTGTCGCATCTCGCCGGTGAACTCGGTCAACGCGACGTGAGCTTGTATCTCGCACGCGTGTTCCATCGTGTCGAGTCCGTGCTCGAGAGGTCAGGGTTCTTCGATCTGGTCGGCCCCGAACACTTCTGGCACAGCATCTCGCAGTGCGTCCGCGCCGCTCGCCGTGACACCGGTCTCAAGGGCGGCAGCAAGAGCGATCGTGTCTCCGCTCCCGGACGCGACGGTGTCAGCGGTCCGGATGATGTCGGCGCGCCGACCGGAGCCGTCAATGCGACGCTGACACTCGAGCCTGACGACGAGGGCGACGAGGGCAACGCTGATGACGAAGTCGAGGTGCTAGATCACGATCCGACCGATGACGAAGCAGCTCATGACGCGTGAGCCATGAGTTGAGGCGGCGCCGCTCGGGATCGTCATGGCTGAGGCGGGCCTCCCATCCCTGGCATCGCAGCCATCGACATCAATGACTCGTCCACGACACCGGTGAAGCAACGGATCGACGACGTCGAGTCGGCCGCGTCGAGCAGCACGTAGTGGTAGACGCCGTCGGGAAACTCCGGCGTCGGGCTGGTGATGCCATTGCACTCGTCGAGGTCGGCGGCCGTGAGTTGGTTGCCGTCGATGTCGCGATCCCCATAGATCGGGTAGCCGTCGAAAGCGATCCCGATGACGTGTGACGGTCCCTCGGCATCGTCGACGGTGGCCGTCACACATGTAGGCAAGCCGTGGTAGTGGTACTGGCCCATCGGTGTCGGATGGCCGGCGCAGTCGTCGAGGAACCACACGTCGTTGCCATCCGCGTCTTTGACGGAGAAGTTCGACTGTGTGGCGATCGTCGTGTTGTCGCCCTCGTACGGGTTGAACAGCGATGCGCCGCTGATCATCAGACCGATGACGCCGAGGTTGGTCGGCGTCGACTCGGGGGCCTTCGTCGGTGTCAGCGGAATGGTGTAGTCGTAGGCCTGCGCGACGGTCGGATCATCGACCGCGGTGGCCGTGCCGGCGTCGGGCACGATCACCCCGGCCGTCGGAACGGCGTACTCGTCGTTGCGTTCGTGGTTCGGGACGCCGTCCGAGACGTAGCGCAGCGACCCGTTCTCGTAGGTGACGGTCACGTTCGGTGCCCACGAGGCCAGTTCGTAACCGGCCATCAAGTCGCCGGTCGGCTCTGCTGTGGTGGCTGGCGTCGGGTCGGCCGCCGACGGGTCGGTTGTCTGCGTGGTCGTGTCCGGGCTCGACGTCGGAGTACCGACCTGGTCTCCTGCGCCGCACCCTGACGCGATCAGGATGAGCGCGAAGAGCGCGCCGCCGAGCGTCGACATCCGGAACGGGCCGCGGCGGGTGGTGCTGTCGCCGGAGGAGTGGGTGAACATCGGACGAAGAGTACGGAGCGAATGTAAGGACCGGTTGAGAATCCGTCGTCGGGTCGTGGCCGGGCGGCAGCTGTCCGGCCGACGTCCCGATCCCGACTCGACTGCGACGTCCATAGCGTTCGCGATCAACGCTGGGGCTGCGTACGCACCGATGTAGCCTGCCCACTCGCAGGACTGACGGCGCCCGCACAGCCGCTGGCGCAGCGGATGCGCATCTGCGTCCCCGATACGCCCGTCAGGTCGAAGGATGGAACGGTGGAGATCACAGAGTTCGCGATGGACTACTTCGGGCTCGATGGCAAGAACGCCATCGTCACCGGTGGCAACACGGGGCTCGGCCAGGCCTTCGCATTGGCATTGGCGACAGGTGGCGCCAATGTGTTCGTGCCCAGCATCGTCGACGACGATGGCTCGACGAGGTCGATGATCGAGGCCACCGGTTCGCGGTACGAGTTCGTGCAGGCCGACATCACCGAGGCGGGTGCGCCCGAACGGGTGGTCGACGCCTGCGTCGACTCGCTCGGCTCGGTCGACATCCTGGTCAACAGCGCAGGTGTGTGTCCGCTCGCCGACGTGCTCGACTTCGACCGGACACCCTGGGATGCGACCGTCGCGGTCAACCTCACCGCGGCGTTCGAGATGAGCCATGCGGTCGCCAAGAGGATGGTGCCCCAACGAAGTGGCAAGATCATCAACATCTGTTCGATGTTCAGCTTCCTCGGTGGCCGGCTCTCCCCGGCCTACGCCGCGACCAAGCACGGCATCGCCGGGCTGACGAAGGCGTACTGCGACGAGTTGGCGATGCACAACATCCAGGTCAACGGCATCGCCCCCGGTTACTACGCCACACCGATCACGGCCAACACGCGCAGCAACCCCGACACGAACCGGCGGGTGCTCGAGCACATCCCCGCAGAACGGTGGGGCGAGCCCGCCGATCTGATGGGCGCGGTCGTGTTCCTCGCGAGTCGCGCCTCCGACTACGTGAACGGGCATGTCCTCGCCGTCGACGGTGGCTACCTGGTCCGATAGGGCCTCGAAACAGGACGACGGCATGCACGGGCCCTACCTGATCGGCATCGACTGCGGCACCCAGAGCGCAAAGGTCATCGTGTACGACGCGGCCGGAAACGCCGTGTCGCAGGGGAGGCGAACGCTGCAGCCGATGAGCCGCCCACGCCACGGCGTCGCCGTCCACCCCGGTGACGACCTCTGGGACTCGATCGCCGCCGCCAGCCGCGAGGCGTTGGCCGGCTTCGAGGGCGATCCGCTCGAGATCGCAGGCGTCGGCCTGTGCACGATCCGTTGCTGCAAGACATTCCTGAGAGCCGACGGCTCGCTCGTCGAACCGGTGATCAGCTGGATGGACGACCGCGCCTATCAGCCATACCTGCCCGACGATCCCGAGGTCGCCTACGCGACGACTTCGTCGGGGTACCTGGGGCATCGCTTCACCGGCCGGTTCTGTGACACGGCGGCCAACAACATCCTCCTGCAATGGCCGATCGACACCGACACCTGGCAGTGGAGCGACGATCCGACGCTGTTCGAGCAGTTCGGGGTCACCCGTCAGATGATGGTCGATCTCAACATGCCGGGCGATGTCGTCGGGCACGTCACGCCCGGCGCCGCCGCTGCGACCGGGATCCCCGCCGGAATTCCCGTCGTCGCCACCGCCAACGACAAGGCCGTGGAGATGCTCAGTGCCGGATCTCTCACCGACACCACGGCGCTGATCTCGCTCGGCACCTACATCGCGGCCATGGTGCACGGCAGCGAGAACCATCATGCACCCGAATTCTTCTGGACGAACTTCGCCAGCGTCCCACATCGATATCTGTACGAGAGCAACGGTGTTCGCCGCGGCATGTGGACACTGACCTGGTTCCTCGACCTGCTCGGCGACGAGGTCGCCCAACGGGCTGAGTCGCTCGGGCTGACCCGCGAGGCCTACATCGAGCGCGAGGCGGCGACGGTACCGGCCGGAAGCGATGGCCTGATGACCGTGCTCGACTGGTTGGCACCCACTGACAAACCGTTCCGCAAAGGAGTGATGCTCGGCTTCGACGCCCGGCACACGCGGGGCCACCTCTACCGGTCGATCCTCGAAGCGATCGCGCTCACCATGAAGCACCACGTCGACGCGATGTGCGACGAGCTCGGGATCACGCTCGACGAGATCGTGATCTCCGGCGGTGGATCGTCGAGCCCGCTGTTCATGCAGATCTTCGCCGATGTCTTCGGGATTCCCGCCTCACGAAGCACGCACTCGGGTGGAGCCGGCCTCGGAGCAGCGATCTGTGCGGCGGCAGCTGCTGGAATCCATCCCGACATCGAGACCGCAGCGTCCAGGATGACGAAGGATCGTGAGTCGTTCGCCCCGGACCCTGCGAACCTCGATGTGTACCGCCGGATGAACGACACCGTCTACGACGCGATCCGTGACGCGACCGACCCGCTCCTCGAGCGTTCCTATCCTCTCTTCCACTGACTGACTTCCACTGGTCGTCGCCCAACGGGTGTCGCTCACCCACGATCTCAACGCAACAAGGAATCCATCATGACCCTCACCCGAGCAGCGATCGTCGAGCATCTGCAG
>JAHEDX010000130.1 GCA_024641005.1 Acidimicrobiaceae bacterium | reverse complement strand
GACCGAGCTACATCAAACTCGGCCAGATCATTTCCTCCGGTGAAGGCCTGTTCCCCAGCGAGCTGGTCGACGAGTTCAAGAAGTGCCGCGACCAGGTGCCGGCCGAACCCTTCGACGTCGTGCAGTTGATCATCGAACAAGACCTCGGGTGCCGGCTGAGCGACGTGTTCGACTATGTCGACACCGAACCGCTCGCCGCTGCGTCGATCGCCCAGGTCCACGCGGCACGGCTGCGTACGGGCGAGGACGTCGTCATCAAGGTCCAGCGCCCATCGGTCGCCCGCCTGGTACGCAAGGACCTGCAGGCGATGGCCTGGATCGCACCACACCTCGTCGGGCGGATCCCCGTCGCAGCGCTCGCCAACCCGCCGGCCCTGGTCGAGTTGTTCGCCGAGACGATCGTCGAGGAACTCGATTTCCGGCTCGAGGCCGCGAACATGCTCGATGTCGCCACGGTCATCCACGATCTCGGGCAGGACGGCTACGTCGTGCCCCGCCCGCACCCGACACTGGTCACCAGGCGCGTCCTGGTGATGGAACGGCTGACCGGCTTCAACTTCGACGACGTCGCCGGGATGCAGGGTGCCGGTATCGACACCGAGGCCGTCGTCCGGGCCGGCATGATCTCGTTCATGGAGGGCGCCATGATCCACGGGATCTTCCACGGTGACCTGCATGGCGGCAACCTGTTCGTGCTCGCCGACGGACGCACGGCGTTGCTCGACTTCGGCATCGTGGCCCGTCTGTCGCACGAACGTCGTCTGGCGTTCCTGCGCCTCATGCTCAGCGCCACCACCAACGACATCAAGGGCCAGATGACGGCGCTTCGCGATCTCGGAGCGCTCCCCCACGACACCGACCTCGACGCCGTCATCCGCGATCTCGGCCTCGACCGGCCGCCGATCGACCCTACGACGCTCACCGGCGACGAGATGATCAAGGAGGTCCAGCGGGTCGTCAAGGCGTTGATGGGCTACGGCGCCCGCCTCCCGAAAGAGCTCATGCTCTACGTGAAGAACATGGTGTTCCTCGACGGAGCGATCGCACGGCTGGCGCCAGATCTCGACATCCTGGCCGAGGTGGCCACCATCTCGATGCTGTTCGCCCAGCGCCATGGCGAGCGCATCGCCAACGATCTGGGGCTCGCGGCGATGCAGGTGGAGTTCGACTTCGACGGGGTCAAGGCCGGGTTCGGGCTCGACGCCGGTGTCGACAGCCTCACGTATCGCGAACTGCAGGAACGTCGTCAGCTCATCCAGAAACGAATGCGTTCGGCACGCTGAGTAGGGTCGCTGCCCGTGCGTCTCGTCATTGCCCGCTGTTCGGTCGACTACGCCGGTCGACTCGCCGCCCATCTTCCCGAGGCGAACCGGCTGATCATGGTCAAGGCGGACGGCTGCGTCGCGATCCATGCCGACGGCGGGGCCTACAAGCCCCTCAACTGGATGAACGCACCGAACACGATCACCGAGATGCTCGATGCCGAACCTCCGCAGTGGGTGATCACGAACCCCAAACAGGAGACGCTCACGATCACGTTGCACGAGGTCGTCTCTGATTCGGCACACGAACTCGGCGACGACCCGGGCCTGCAGAAGGACGGCGTCGAGGCGCACCTCCAGGAGCTGCTCGCCGCCTCACCCCACGCGATCGAACACGGTCTCACGCTGGTGCGGCGCGAATACCCGACCGCGATCGGGCCGATCGACCTCGTGTGCCGCGATCCCGAGAACATGGTGGTCGCCGTCGAGGTCAAGCGCCGCGGCGAGATCGACGGCGTCGAACAGCTCGCGCGCTACATCGAACGCCTCGAACTCGACTCGTCGCTCGGGGCGATCCGGGGCGTCTTCGTCGCCCAGTCGATCAAGCCCCAGGCCAAGGTGCTCGCCGAAGCCCGCGGATTCACCTGGGTCGAAGTCGACTACGACACGCTGAGAGGTATGGCGCCCGACGACCTCCGGTTGTTCTGAACCTGGACCTTATGGGACGGCTTTCAAACCACCTCGAGATCGCGAAAATCACTGCAGCACAGGGGTCAGAGCGGATCGTCGGCCATTCGCAGAGCGTCGAAACCACCCGGATTCGACCCTCTGAGGACCACGCCGCAGGGCTCAAGAAGAAAAGGGACGGCTTTCAAACCCTCCCCAGCGACTGGACATCGCGTGATCCCTCCGACCACGAGCGGCGCTGAGCATTATCGGGCGCGAGGTATGGGCCGTACTGCGGTGCTCTTCGCCAGCCGCCTTCTGTGATCCCGCACGTCGATACTGAGCGATTCGCTCGAGGACGTCCTCTTGCCCCAGGCGATCCCTGTTGCCGGGCATGGGCGGTGCGAAGTGGTCCCATCGTGAACATTCTGATCGATGGATTCGGTGCGGCTGCTGGAGGTAGTTGTGCCGAGGACGTGGCAGTCGTCACCCGCCTGAGCAGTCGGCCGGGTCGAGGTGCTGGCCCGATTCGATCAGCGTTTCGATTTCCCGTTCGGAGGGATCGCAACTCGGCCCTGCGCCTTGAGGTTGCTGAGCGTGGTGGTGAGGGTTCCGAGACGTGACTACACGAATCGTCGGCCTGCTCGTCACCCAGACCACCGACACCGACACCCAGGCCGGCCTCGACGAACTGACCCGCGCCGTGGAAGGTCTTCGCCTCGATCGGCACGACCCGGGCCCACGCTGACACGTTGTCGATGGAGAGCACTGCCGATGTCGACCTGCTCGGACTCAACGACCGATGTCTCCTGTCGCCTGACGATCTATGCGCGAGCGGTTGCTCACAGTTGCTGGATCTCCGGGAGTTGCCAGGTCCCTTCGATGACTTCTGTGCCGGGTTGGTAGAGACGAAACACCCAGTTCCATCCGTCCATCACGTACAGGAAGTTGTTGTAGCGTGCGTCTTCGGTGGCCAGGTCGAGCACGAACGACCCATCCTCGTTCCGCGTGGCGGTGATGCTGTTCACGTTGTACGAGTCGTATGGATTGGGCTCGAAGTAGCCGGCGCGGTTGTAGATGCTCATCGACCAGAATGCCCGGGCCGGGACATCGTTCAACCGGAGTTGGAAGTGGTCGGCGGAGTGGGGAGTGGTGTCGGACAGGTAGATCGCCTCGTAGTTGGGTAGGCCGCCCCAGCCCATCGCCGTGTTGATCAAGTGCTGGAGCGGGTCGACCTCGTCGCGGGCGCCGAACGCCCGGCTGGACTGCGTGGTGAAATCACCCAATTCGAGGATGAGGCGATACAGGCGCTCGTAGGCCTGTTGGTCGTAGTCAGGGTGGGTGTAGCGGACCGACGATGCAGCGCGCACCTCGAGGGCATCCTGCAGGGCATGAACAGTCCGCATGTCCTCGTCGTCACTCGGGTTGGCGAGAATCCTGACTGCCACCTGCACGTAGTCGGTTTCGAATTCCTCGACGGTCAGCCGGTGCACACCTGGTTCGTGGAGCACTGCGTTGGTGTAGTGGTCAGCGTTGACGACGTGAGCGCTCAGGTAGCGATCGCCCGGGTCCGGAAGGGTCAGTTCAGCGCCGTTTCTGATGTCGATCAGCGCGACGCTGTACACCGTGTCTCTCTGCATCCGTATGACGCTCTGTTCGTCGAGTGGTACCGGTGTACGCAGGTGAGCGAACCGGTTGACCCCGCCGCACATCGCGTCGAATCGGTCGAACTGAAACGCAGTCTCGACGGCTGCGAAGTTCTCGATGGTTACTTCCATGTAAGGGTTCCCTTCTGGTGTGGTGGCGGTGGCGAGCTTCGGCAGTGGTCGTTCATGGGCGACCCGCTTCGTCGGCCTCTGCTGCCGGCCGTCGCACGAGCAGCCAGAGGCTGACCACTCCGACCCAGATCGGGAAGACGAGGCTGCTCGGGTTGAAGAAGGTGAAGTCGACGAACAGATACACCGCAAGGAGGAGGCTGAGGTAGATCAGCCACTTGGGCAGTGCGCCGGTTCTGAGTGCGAGCGACGCAGTCGCTCCGATGAACGTGGCTTGCAGTCGTGGCACGACGAAGAACAGCATCGTGGAACCGAAGCTTCGAGTGAGGGCGGCCGCGCCAGGGTCCAGATCGCGTTCACCGATCTCGACGAGGACGGCTGGTGCAACGAGGGCAACGAGACCGGTCAGGTTGAGCGCGACGTAGAGCAGACCGCCGCTGGTGAA
Organism: Acidimicrobiaceae bacterium; assembly: GCA_024641005.1. GTDB lineage: Bacteria > Actinomycetota > Acidimicrobiia > Acidimicrobiales > Ilumatobacteraceae > Ilumatobacter. The sequence continues at coordinate 2,333 of JAHEDX010000130.1, read as the reverse complement.
CACGGTCGAGAAGAATCGCGGTTCGTTCGGGCCGAGGCGTTGTCGGATCACTCCGATGAAGTAGATGAACCCGGTGGCTGCGTACACGGCCAGGTTGAGACCGAGAATGACCCGGAATCCGCCGCTCTGGCCGGTGTAGTAGTCGAGGATCTCGGCGTCCGACGCGCCCACTCGCGGTCCCGCCGCCAAGATGTACAGCGCCCACACGGAACAGACGGAGAAGACGATGCCGGCGAATGCTGCGGCTTCGATGCTTCTCCAGCGGCTCGGGGCCTGAGCATCGGTCGGAGGTCGCTCCTCAGGTGACGTCGCTGACGAGGACTCAGGCATCGGTAGACCTCACTGTGAAACACGGTCGATGGTCACTGCCGTCGTTCTTGGCCGCGGCAGCGACCGCTTCGTCGAGGTTGGCATGGAAGTGGTCCCCGCCGAGACGGTCCTCGGCCCCGTCGACTGAGAGGACCGCTCGGACCTCGGGGTTGACTCGGGCGAGGCGGAGTTCGATGTCGTTCGCCTCGCCCAGCGAGATCGCTCGGTTGATCTCGGCCGAGCCCTGGGAGTCGATGAAGTTCACTCCACCGAAGTCGATCACGACCTGACGGACTGGTGTCTCGGCTGTGAGCACTGAATCTCGGAGTCGGTCGTCGAGGACCTCGGCGGTGACGTAGTAGAGCCCACCCTCGAACCGCAGCACGCAGATCCCGTCAAAGGTTTCCCCGTCGGGGTGTTGCTCGAGGGGCCGGAAGGCGGTCGTGCCGGGCTCACGGCCGAGCTCGGTAATGGTCGGGCGAGCGTTCACGTACACGAGCCAGCCCAAGGACAACGCGACACCGATCACGACACCGGCCAGCACTCCCGCGCTCAGCACGCCGAGGATCGCGGCGACGGCGATCCAGAAGTCGAAGCGGCTGACCCGCCGCAGTCGCCGCATTTCGACGACGTCCATCATGCCGAAGACGACGGCGTCGATGATGATCGCCGCGAGGACGGCCTTGGGCAGATCGGAGAACAGCGGAGCGAAGGCGAACAGGGTGGCGACGACGACCACACCGGTGATCACCGACGCCATCTGGGTGCGAGCACCGGCCGCGTCGTTGAGCGAGCTGGCGGACAAGCTCGTCGAGACCGGCATCCCCTGGAACGCTCCGGCCCCGAGGTTGGCGACACCTTGGGCGACGGACTCCTGGCCGATGTCGATGCGGTATCCGTGACGGTTGGCGAACATTCGGGCGTCACCGGCAGTTTGAGAAAACCCGATCAGCAACAACGCGATCGACGCCACGGCGATCGTCTCGTAGTGATCGCCGATCAACTCGAGCGACGGGAGCTCCGGCGAGGGCATGCCACGTGGCACCTCACCGACCGTTGCGACACCCCTATCGCCCAGGTCGAACACGACCGAAGCGATCAAACCGCCGACGACGAGCACCAGCGCGCCCGGCAACTTGGGGACCATGAAGCGCAACGCCAAGATCACCCCCAACGCAACGACGCCGACCCACAACGTGGTGGCGTCGAGCGCCCCGACACCGTCGATCCAGTCGACGAAGCGGCGCCAGGCGTTCTCACCCGAACCCCCCGTTCCGGTGATCTTGGGGAGCTCGCCGACGACGACCTCGATGGCTGCACCGAACAGGAACCCGGTGATCACCGCCTTCGACAAGAACCGGGAGATCCACCCCAGTTTGAACACCGCCAGCGCAAGGAACAGCAGCCCCGACCCCAGCGTGACCGCGGCGACGACCGCAGCCGCGTCATCGGCCGGGACACCGCTCGTGACGACCGCAGCAGCCGCCACCGCAGCCAGCGCGGAGCTCGGGCCCGTCGAGATCTGCCGCGACGACCCGAACATCCCGTAGAGCAGTGCTCCCGCCGCAGCGGCGTACAGGCCATTCTCAATCGGAATCAGCGCAATGCCCGCGTAGCCGAGCGCCTTCGGGATCACCAGTGCCGACACCGTGACGCCGGCGATCAGGTCGAAGCGCAGATCCCCCTTGCCATAGCCGGCAATCCAGCTCCCGATGCGCCTGCCCGACACCTTCTCCCCCTACGAGGTCGGCTGGGGTTGGTACATGCCGTGTTCGACGGTGAGGTCACCGTCGGTGGGGCCGTGCTTGTCGAGAATGCCGTTGAGCAGGATGTTGGCGATCTTGGGGCCGCTCTTGGTCATGGTGATCCAGACGAAGTGGTCGATCGCGCCGAGGCGGGGGACGTTCATCGCTCCGGTCATCGCGGTGGTGATGTAGTCGCGCCCGTTGCGCACGGTGTGGTTGTACATGTGGGTGTGGGCGGCAAACACGGTGTAGTCGCGCTCGCCGAGCAACTGCTCGATG
>JAHEDX010000129.1 GCA_024641005.1 Acidimicrobiaceae bacterium | reverse complement strand
ACCGACCACCACGCCACCTCCTTGACGTCCAGGGTGTACGGCGACAGGATGCGTTGCGCCGCCGTGATCAACCGCTCGACCGTGATGTTGCGGTTGGCCACGCGCTCGTTCTCGTCGAGCTTGTCGAGCTCGATGTAGAGACGCACCATGTAGCCGCCCTCGCGAGGGATTACCAGCAGGTTGCCGTCGTGTGCCGAATGAACGACCGCCTTGAACCGGATGTCGGGGAAATCGGTGACGGCGAGCACGTCCATCACGCCCCATGCCTGATTGGCGGCATCGCCGTGCAACTCGCGCCCGATCGAGCGTCGCACCGTGCTGCGGGCCCCGTCGCAACCCACGACGTACCTTGCCCGTACCGTTTCCCTCTCGCCGTCGTGACCCGCATCCGTGCGTTCGATCCGCGCGATCACGGGCGCATCGTCGACGAGGGGGAGCTCGAGTTCGTCGACGCGCCGGCAATAGTCGGGCACCAGCATGCTGCGCGAGTGGCGCATGCGTTCGAGGAAGAAGTCGTGCACTCGTGCCTGGTTGAGGATCACGTGCGGGAACTCGGACAGGCCGTCCTCGACGTCCTGGATGCGTCCACTGCGACGGATGTGCGTGGGTTGCTCCGGGTCGGGTTTCCAGAAGACGGTCTCGTTGACCCAGTACGACTCCTTGAGCACCCTGTCGGCGAAACCGAAGGCGTGGAACATCTCCATCGAGCGACAGGCGATGCCGTCGGCCTGCCCGATCTCGAGCGGTCCGTGTTTCTGGTCGACGATGCACACCGAGATGTCGGGAAATGCCGCGAGCTGTGCTGCCAGCACCAATCCGGTGGGACCCGAGCCCACGATCAGTACGTCGACCTCGTTCGGGAGGGATCGTGCCGGTCGGCGTGGCGGCAGCGCCTCCGCGTCCTGGGCGACGTCGGGATCGCCTGCCCGATAACCGTTGAGATGGAATTGCATGAGTCTCCTCCCTCTCGACCGGGATCGAGAGCTGAGGCCGACCGAATGGCGCACCTCAGCGTCGAACCTAGATCAGGGGAGGCTCTGCCGGTTCGCTCAGCGATCGAACCCGAACGGGCTCATGGCGCGGGTGTCAGCTGAACCGTCAGGTGGTCGGTCTTGAACTCCCCCAAGGGCAGCCCGACCGTCGGGCCGTCGCATGAGTAGGGCATCTGGTCGATCGGATCCTGTGGGAACACTCCCACGAGCAGATCCCCAGGATCGTCGACCGGCGTTCCGTCCTCGCTCACGCTGGCAAGGCGGCTCTGCCGGACGTTGCTGCTGGTCAGCATCTCACCGTCGGTCACCCATGAGCCGGTGTCGGCACCGGAGGTGAGGACGCTCTCGTTGCCGCCACCGACCTGGAACGACAGCGCGAAGTCTTGGGTGTACTGATAGGTCGACTCGGTGAACGACAGCCGGATCTCGCCCGTCACGTCCATCATCTGAAATCCTGCGATCTCCGCGACAGCGTCGTAGTAGGTGCTGAGCTCGGTACCGGAGATCGTCCATTCGCCGACGAGACATCCAGCGCCCTGTGGAGCGGAGTCGGGCGCTGGATCCGTGTGCAGTGTCGTCGTGGGCGTCGGGGGCTCGATGGTGCCTGCGGATGTCGACACCGGTGGCTCTTGGCTGTCCGCGGTGGGAGTGGCCTCGGGCGGCGAGGCGGTGATGTCCCCGTTGCCGTCGTTGCATGCGGTGACGACGACGACGATGCACGCGCCGAACGCCGCAGCTCGACGAGTGAGGAGCGATCGATGAGGTTTCACATCGCTAGCTTGCCACCGCTTTCGGATGTCGGCCTGGCGCAGGTCGGCACAGGGCCGACGATCCGAAGGTGGTCGACGATCGACAGCACGTCGATGTAGGTGTCGGGGCTGTCAGCACTCGACGTTGCGTCGGTTGAGTCCGTCTGGACTCGTCGCAGCGTCATAGGTGGCTGATCGCGACCTCGACGAAGTGACCGACATCGTCGATGGTGAAGTACGGCTCGACACCGTCTCCCATCCGAATGTCCACGACATCGAAGAACAGCAGCACGTTGCCATCGCGCACCAGTGCATTGTGCAGCAGCCACTCCGCTGAACCGCCGGCCTCCTCGATCGTCAGCAGCGTCCCGAGCCGCTCGTCGCCGACGCCGGGCAGTGCCATCAGTTCCATCGTGCCGGGGCCTTCTTCGTCGGCGGGAATGTCACCGAGACAGGCCTGCAGACCGCTGCTGAGCAGACCGAAGGTGGTCTCGATCGCATCCGGCTCACCTGACATCAGGAACTCCTGCACGAAGATCATGTGACCGGATCGGTCGTTCGGGGGTTCGATCGGATCGTCTTCGGTCAGATCGAGCTGCCGAAACGCTTTCCACTCCAGCCCGAGGGCGGCCGCGCTGGACTCGGCGCTGGCAGCGGGGCACAACTCGAAACTGGGAAGCATGTCCCGCTCGTCGTCGGTGACGACGCCCGACGATGATGCGTCGGATCCTTCTGGCGGCTGAAGGATCGTCCAATCGCCGTCGAAGTCGTCCGTCGTCACGAGACTCGCAGCCAACTCGTCGGCGGTCGGAATCTCGTCCGGTACTGCACTGTCGTCGCGGAAGGGGCCTCCATGTGGTGTGCACGCGGCGGCGCTGAACGCGAGCGCGACGACGCCGAGTGTCTGGGGCCAAGTCATACCTTGCATGGCGCACCTCCTGTATCCGGGCACCACGGGGAACCTGTGAGCTAATTGAATTGTGCGCCTCCGGACCGGCGCCCGGTCAGAGAACTAGGTCCCGTCAGGGGGACAGCCGATTCCGGCCCTCGCAGTTTCTTGGTGACGGGCCGGTTGGCGTCGGCGACGATGAGCGGAACCGGCTCGCCACTGTCGCCGGGACGGACGGGGCTGCAACACTGATGTTCGTGATACGACTCGGATCGGTGGTGCTCGGAGCGGAGGATGTGGATCGCGCCGTTGCGTTTTGGCGTGACGTACTCGGCTACGAGCCCGTTCGCTTCCCCGAGGCGGCCGACGAATTCACCATCCTGGTGCCACGCTCGGGCGAAGGAACGCGAGTTGCGATCCACCGCTCCATGACGCCGGCGCAGGAGCGGCCGCGCGTGCATCTCGATCTGGTCGTCGACAGCGCGGCCGAACAACACGCCGAGGTCGAGCGTCTCGTGGGCCTCGGCGCAACCCGCGTGTCATGGGCCTATCCCGCTGATTCCGACTTCGTCGTGATGGGTGATACCGAGGGCAACAGGTTCTGCGTCGTCGATGCGAGCCACAGCTGAGGGCACCAGGAGACGTCGTCGGGGAGGCCTGATCGAAGCTGTTCCGGGCCGTCGGGTTCAGACGGTGCCTTCCCACCAGTCGAGCACCCGCAGGCAGCGAAGGGTGTTCCATCGGCTCGGCGTCCCGACCCCGCTCTCGATGTCGAAGTGCACGCGGCCCGGATGGATGCGGTCGAGCAGCCATCGCCCGTCCGGTTGCCGTTTCGAGCGCACGAGTTCCACACCCTCGGCCATCCGGGGGTCCCGGGCGGCGTCCGATCGGCGGAAGTAGTCGAGCGCTCGCAACACGTCGTAGTGCCAGTAGTACGGGAACGCGAACTCGAGGTATGCAGCGTCGACGATCTCGCTGTTGGTCTTGCGGCGAAACAGATGGCGCTCGAGCAGATACTCCTCGGCGTTGCGTCGAGCGGCGCGCACCTCGGGGGATCCGCCGGTGGTGCGTTCGAACTCGAGCAATCCATCGAGCACGTTGATCGTGGTGTCGAACGAGGAGCGTACGGAGCCGTTCTCGGCTTCACAGTTCCAGCCGCCGTCGCCGAGCACTTCGTCGATGACCCGCTCGACGATGGTGGAGACATCGACCCCGAAGTACGCACCGGTCTCGATCGTGCGGCCGTTGATGCAGGGTTCGACCTCGCCGTCGAAGTAGCGCTGGCCCGCGTGCTCCCATCGCCCGTGCTCGGCCACCAGTGCGATCGCTCGGCGGGCGGACTCGGACGTCGGGTCGAGCCCCAGGATCTGCAGCGTCTGCAGCGTGTGCATCGTGGCGGTCCAGGGCTGCCCCGGCTCGCCACCGGCATAGGCGGCAGGGAAGCATGCCCCGCCGTCCCAGAGCCCATCGGGACCTTCGAACGAGAGGAGGCGGGAACCCCACCCTTGGTGTTCGACCATGGTCCGTTCGGCCGCGATGCTGTCGGGGGTCGCGTGCTCGAGGTCGCTCAGCACCTGCCAGCGGATTGCGGGGTCACCGTCGAGCAGCCAGCCGATCTCGCTCACCAGCTCAGAGTACTTCCGGAGCCCATCACGGTTCGACCCGCGCACGACGGCGCCCCGACGAGCACGTCGCCTTGTCGCGGGGGCGCCATCGGCTGGCGGGTCGGCCATGTGATCGACCCTGCACTGGCGAGGTCGAACAAATGTGCGTACACTTGCCGGGATGTTGCTCACGTGGTTCGCACTCACGGCCTCGCTGGCCGCGCTGACGGCCACGGCGATGCGGTCGCCTCGTGCCGTTCCCATTCGGGTGCGTACTCGGCGCGTCGTTCGCGTCGTTCGGCGCGATTGACTCGCTCAGCGCCGCAGTGTCGCCAACTCCGCAGTGATGTTCGCCCGCGCCCGCTGCTCCCAGTGGTGCAACTCGAGCTCGGGTGAGAAGATGTTCGGACGCTCCAGGAGTGCGCGCAGCACCGCTGAACGCCCGGCCCGCCACTGCTCGTCACCGACGTGTCCGTACTCGCGTCGGACAGCCTCGACATAGTCGCCGTAGCGAGCCGGTTCTGCGGCGAGCACGGCGAGGTCGGCGGCCAGCAGCACCCTGGTGTCGCTGTCGGCATGCTCGACGTCGTGGCCGACGGTCGCCTCGATCATGGCGACCACACGCTCACGCCGTGTCGGCTCCCAGCCGAGCTCGGTCAGCGCCCGGTCGGCGAGCCGGGCGCTGGCATGTTCGTTGTCGGCACGTTTCGGGTCGTAGATCGCATCGTGGAAGAACGCGGCGGCGACGACGGCGCCGAGATCTTCGACCGAGGGACCGAGATCGGCCACATGCCGCAACACCCATCGCACATGACGGACACTGTGATAGTGCCGATCGGGCCGGCGATAGCCCGTGACGACCGACGCGAACCAGGCCGTCGCCGCCGGAGACCGGCCGAGGTGCTGTTCCCACGCGACACGGAGTTCGAGTACGTCGTCGGCCACGTCCCCAGTGTGCCAGTCTCATCGCTGTGACGATCCTGATCGATGAGGCTCGATGGCGACATAGGGGGCGACTCTGGTGTCATCTGGTGAGTGATTCGTCGCTCGACGAGTTGCATGAGTTCGCCGATACCAACGACATTCCGCGCCGCGGATTCCACGGTGATCATTACGACATCCCGGAGGAGTATCGCGATGGCCTGATCGCGGCCGGGGCCTCGGTCGTCGGGAGTCGCGAGCTGATCAGGCGGCTCAAAGCGGTCGGGCTTCGGTTGTCTCCGGGGGAGCGCCGGGCGTTCACCAGCGTGGCGGCTCGCCCAACTGGTCACGCGGACAGCTGACGTCGTCGGCGATGACGAACCACTCCAACAGTTCGATGCCGAATTGTTCGGCGAGATCGCTCATCTCCAACCATCTGTCGACATCGCGTTCGTCGGCGTGATCGTGGTCGAGTCGCACACTGGCGACGACCAGCGAACCGATTCGATCACCGTGCCTCGTCAGGTTGAGCAGGCAGTCGACTACGTCGACCACGGCGTCGCGATCGCGCGTGCCGCCGACGACGACGAGGCTGATGCCACGACGGGCATCATCGAGCAGCGCGACGATCGTTTCGTCGCGCAGAGGCCGGTGAACGGCCATGGAGATGGTGACGAACGCGGCATCGGCGGACGTGATGGGATCGATGCCGGCGCGTGGGAGGCGGCCGTGGACTGGGACGAGTTGCACAGGTTCCCCTTGCTGGAGAAGCCACCCGAGGGGTGGTGTGAGCGAAGGGGAAGTCGGTACCGGACAACGTACCGACAGGGTGTGGCATGCGTGCTGGAGTGTTACCGCGACAGCGGTAGGTTGGTTCGATGGCCCAGGTGACGATCTATCACAATCCGAATTGAAACTCGTCGAGCAATGCCGTGAGCATTGCCGAAGAACTGGGTACCGATGCCGATGTCGTGATCTACCGCAAGTTCCCGCCCGACGAGGCGACCCTGCGGGCGATCATCGCGAAGCTCGAAGACCCGGCGACCGAGCTCGTTCGGCGTGACAGCCTGTTCAAGAAGCTCGGGCTGACCGAGGCTGATGTCGAAACGGTCGACCAGATCGTCGACGTGATCGTGAACAACAAGATGATCATGCAGCGCCCCTTGCTGGTCACCGCCGACCGGGCGATCATCGGTCGCCCGAAAGAGCGGGTACGCGACCTGTTGCCGTGATCGGTCGGTCGGAGGCCACGAACCGGTGCCGGGTACTCTGAGCCGAGCGTGACAGACGGCGGAGCGGCGACACAAACAGAGGCCAAGCGGTCCAAGTGGCGGCCGCTGCTGGTGTTGTTGCGCCGTCAATGGAGAGGGCTGGCACTCGGTGTCCTGGTCGGTCTGCTGTGGACCGCGGGCAAGGTCGCCGTGCCC
>JAHEDX010000128.1 GCA_024641005.1 Acidimicrobiaceae bacterium | reverse complement strand
ATCGCTGTCGACCAGCATCGCCCGAGCGACGTCGTTGGCGGCGATCGTCGCGGCTCGTTCGTCCCGTTCGAGAGCGGCGGCCTGGGCGCCTGCTTCGGCAGCGGACCGAACCTGTGCACGGGCATCGACACCACGTCCGAGGGCGATCACCAACACCGCCAGACCGATGATCGCGGGGGCGATGAGAACGAGGCCCAGCGCCTCGGCGGCACCCCGGTCACGCCGGCCGATCACGGCCTGAACCCTTCGAGTGGCAGCGCTTCGGTGACATCGATGGGCGCGGACGTGCCGCGAATGATGCCGGGCGCTCGACCGGTGACTCGCACGACGACGAACGACTCGCGCGGGGTGATCTCGACATCAGGCTGAGTGATGTCGACGCCGCTCCGCAGCGCTGCCTCGGCAGACGCTTCGACGGTTCCAGCGGCCTCGCCACCGCGAGCGACGAGTGCAGCAGCATCGCGCGCCACCGCCCGCGCCTCCGTACGCGCATGGGACCACATCGCAGCTTGGAATGCTGCGAACGCGATGACGACGAAGATCGGCGTCAACAGCACGATGGTCAGCGAAACCGAACCCCGGTCGTCATCGCCAACGCTACGCATTGCCCCGTCGCCTACTCAGGGAGACGACGGCGAAATGATCGGGTCGTCGGCCTTGTCTTTGATCTGGCCCCACAAGATCGTGGCGATCACCGCCACGCTGACGCCGGCTGCGACGAACCAGAGCACCTGCTCGAGCGAAACGGCGCCTCGGTCACTCATCGGGCGAACCTCGTCATGCGGCACCTCCCGTTTCGCCAACGTGAGCGTCGCGGCGTACATCTGATGCGTCACGGCGGTGGTCAAGCTGGTGATGTCATTCATGTTGTCTCCCTGTGTGTCTGCCTGTGTGTCTGCCTGTTCCTCGCCTCACGAGAAGCTCAGTGCCGGATAGATGACAAGACCCATGAAGATCACGGCCATGCCCACAATGGGTGTCGTCAGCCGACTGGTGCGGAGCCGGGCTTCGGACTCCTGCTCGGTGGCCAGCGCGGTACGTAACGTCGCGCACTTCGCTGCCAGAGTTCGCGCAACCGGGGCACCCTCCGCCGCGCTCAGCGCTGCGGTAGCAGCGACCTGTTCGAGTTCTTCGAGGCCCAGTTCGCTTCCCGTGCGCTGGAGCGCGTCCGTGAGGCTGACGCCACGAGCACCCGACTCACGCATCCTGCGCCTCAGCTCGAGGAACAATCGTCCGTCCCCGGCATGGGCGGCCTGTTCGAGCGCCCCCTCGTACCCCGTATTGCCGGCCAGCAGCATCGACACGACGTCGAGATACGCCGACACCTGATATCGCAGGTCAGTACGGATCCTCGCGTCCCGCTCGAGCATGGCCGAGTGCACGATCATCGGTCCGAGCACCACACAGACGACCGCGACCAGCACCGGAACGAACCAACCGGGTCCGAGTACGCCGACCGCTTCAAGCAGACCCAGCACGATCGCCGGCCCGACGAAGCCGACGACCGCGGCGACGGTGAGCGCCATGACGTGTTGTTCGAGCGATCGCCCGCACCGCCTCAGTTGGAACTCGTTCGGCAGAAGTCGAGGAAACCGCTCTGCCGCCCCGACCAGAGGATGAAGCAGCCGAGCACCGAGTTGCCCCGACCATGGCGAGGCGGAGTGGGGTCCTGATGCGTCCGCCACACCGGGTCGCTGGATGTGATCGATCACGCGGCGTAGCGACGGGGCCGGCTCCAGCCACCCGCTCACCGCCAACAGCATGCCCGCGACGCCGACTGCCGTCAGGACCACGATCGAGCCGACCGGGTTCACCTCGCACCACCATCGGTCAGCGCCCCGCCTGCACCGGTGAGGAATCTGCTCGGACGAGGAAACATGGCCAACCTCTGCACCCGAAGGATCAAGGCGACGTACCCGACAAGTGACGCTCCGAGAAACAACTGGCCACCGGGCTCGTCGTACGCGTCGAGGTAATCGCTGCGGCCGAGGACCAGAAGACCGATGACGAGTGACCCCATGATCAGCGTGAGTGCCTGCACTTCCCGCCGGGCAGGCGCTCGCTCGGCTTCGATCAAGCGACGACGATCGACCTGCTGGCGAGTCTGTTCGGCGAGTGCCGTCAGGACGGGAACGGTGCGAGCACCGCGACGAACTGCGATCGACAGACCCGCGGCGACGAGGTCCGCCAGCGGGTCGTCGAGATCGTCAGCGAATCGCCGGAAGACGATGTCCGGATCCTGTCGGCCGAGGCCGACGGCAAGTCTCCTGACCTGCGGACGGATGATCGGCGAACAGGCTCCGACCGTCGAGGTGATCGCACCGACGGGCTGCTCACCTGCGAGCAACACATCGCGCACACTCTCGATCCAGCTCGCCAGCGCTTCGAGACGGGCAATCTCGTTGCCGGTCGATCGTCGGCGTCGCTGCCATCCGCCGATTGCCCAGTAGGCACCGACGCCCAGGATGACGCCCGGCACCAGCCAGCTCGAGACGACGAACACCAGTAGGCCGACCGCACCAGCACTGAGGAAGCGAGCGCACCGATGCCGGATCGACGCCGCACTCGGAGCCGGTAGCGGCACCGGTACGGCCGGAACGAGCGTGATCGCGACCCCCACGACGAACAGGGCCGACAACAACACGACGACGAGCAGCATCACCCTGCCCCCGCGAACGCAAACAGCTTCGGGTCGTATCCCGAGAGCCGGAGCCGGTGCAGATGCCGGGCCGAGAGTGGGGCCTGTTGTGCCAACTCCCCGTCGGGGCCAACGCCCCATACCTCTGTGGTCGCGAGCCCGCCCTGCTCGCCCAGACCCCCGACCTCGATGATCGAGGTGACACGCCTGACCGGTGCGCTGTCGCGCTCCTCGTTGCGGACGAGGTCGATATGGATGACGAAGTCGACCGTTTGGGCAATGAGACTCCAAACAGCGAACTCAGGCAGGCTCGTGTCGGACTTCGAGACGTAGTACGCGAGCCGTTGGATCACGACGTCGGCGGTATGGGCATGGATCGTCGCCAACGAGCCGCGCTTGCACATCGAGGCCACGTCGAGCATGTCGAGAGCCTCGTCCTCGACCAGTTCACCCACGACGACACGGTCCGGATTGAGCCGCCTGGTGAGTTCGACGAGTTGGCGGGTGTCGACAGCGCCCTCACCCTCCGCGTTGGCATGGCGCGTGAACAGAGCCGGAGCATCGGGATGACGCGGATCGTTTTCGAGCTGGAGTTCGAGGAGGTTCTTCTCGACCGTGATGATGCGCTCACGCGGCGACACCTCACCGAGCAACTCGGTGAGCAAGGTCGTCTTCCCGGCACCCGGTGGTCCACTCACGAGCAGTGTGAAACCGCAACGAATCATCGCGTGCAACTTCGGCACCAACGACATGGGGAACAGGCCTCGCCGGGCGAGCCCATCGAGACCCTCGTGGCGGAGTACGAAACGACGGATGGCGATACGTGGATGCGTCGAGATGCCGTGCTCGGTGCGGCCTCCGAGCACCATGACCACGCGCGAGCCGTCATCGGACTGGAACGTCAGCATCGGCGACTGAGTGTCGAGTCTGCCCTCGCCTGTTCCGGTCATCCGGCGGGCGAGGCGTTTCTGATACGCGGTGAGATCAGCCGACGATTCCCACAGCCGGCCGACATCGACCTTGCGGCCATCGCTGTAGGTCACCCATGTGGAGAGATGCGAGTTGACGTCGATCTCCTCGACCTGTGGGTCGACCATGTAGGGCTCGAGCGGGCCCGACCCAGTGAGCTCGGCCACGACCTTCGAACGGATCTCGCGATCGACGAGCGCCGTCAGCGGCGTATCGCCCCGACGCATGCGGTCGTGATTGACGTGCGCGAGCTCCTCGCCCAGCCACGACCCGACCAGCAGCTGTTGACGGCAGGCATCACCCCCGAGAGGATCGGCCACGGCCGCCAGACCGTCATGGCGATCTGTCTCGTCTTGCTCGATCGCCTCGACCAACCGCGACGCAACGCGGTCGGTGACCAAGCGAACCAGTGCGGACTGTTCGTCGGGGAATGCCGGGCCGAGTCGACTCACGTGGCGGTCCTCCGGAGCCCGCCTGGGCTCGTTACGAGTACACGCTCGACCGCTGCCGCAAGGGCTCGACTTGCTCGCATCAATGGCAGACGAGACAGCCGACGGCCGGACACCCCGGAGCGGCCGCCGAGGACAGATGCGGCAAGTTCGTCGACCGGAAGACCGACCACCTCGGTCGTACCGACCGACGCGCTGAGGAAGCGCTCGATCTCCCCGATGCCGAACGGTACGGCGCCGACGACCACGACGATCAGTGCGGCGGGTTCAACACCGAGTGCCTCTGCCTGATCGGCAAGGCGCTGCAACCGAACCGCAGCCGCGCCGGACGACTGGGTGGACTGGCGATGCACCAAGACGTTCACCGCAGATGCAGCGAGGAAGGGGTGAACCGGGGGCGAGGCCAGAACGCGACCGATATCGGCAACGATCGCCGGTGATCTCGAATTCGCGAGCGTCGGCACGATCGAGTGGGCCGATTCACTGACGGCCTGAGCCGCCTCGGCACGACTGGCCGGCGCGGGAATGATCCGCAGACCGGAGTCGGCATATCGAGCAAGACGTTCGATATCGGGCCAGGCACCATCGAGCACCCGGGTAACGACATTGGACAACGACGGCGCTGCGGGCATGTCGAGCCACGCCGCGAGGTCGCCGCCGGACGGATCAGCCTCGATCAGCAGCACGTCGTGCGACGCCGGCCACGACGAGGCCAACGCGACCGCCGTGGTCGTGCTGACGTCGCCGCAAACAGCAATGATCGACATCAGCCGCCCGCCTCGGTTGCCGAGTCCACGCCGGGATCGAGCACCACGACTCGTACGTCATCCCCGGCCGCCACCGTCGCTGCATCGGCCTCGGGCACTTCTACCGACAAGCCGAAGACACCCGTCACGTTGTCGTCGTCGGGCCCACGGGCGACGACCCGACCGGTGGTGACGAATGCCTCGCTTTCGCCCGAGTCGCGCAGAACCACGAGCATCACTCGAGATCGTTCCCGCAGGCCCGACGGGACTCTGGTCGGCCGGATCTCGACGGCCACCACGCTGGCCCCCGGTGTCACGACCGGCGACGGCTGCACCAACTGCTGCACCATCAGGGTGCCCGACGCGATGTACACACGGGCGTATTGGTTGACCACGAGACCCATCTCGTCAGCGGTGACGACCGGCACCGTCGGATCGAGATCGACCTCGACGACCCGAAGATCTGCGCCGGTGATCACGTCGCCGGCGCGCACGTTGCGCACCACTTGCAGGACCTCGGTGGTGTCATCGAGGGACGCATAGACGAATACATTTCCGCCGATGGCGAGAGCTGCCAGTGCTGCTCCACCGGCGATGCGCGCCCGGCGACGCGATGCCGGACGAAACCCTCGCGGCCGGACGGCAGTCGCCGCATCAGTTGTCGGCTCTGTTGTCGGCCCAGATGTCGGCCGATCGATCACCGCCATGGCAGCACCTCCCGGTCGAGTTGCCCGGCGATGACGAGAGCGACGATCACGCCGAGCACGAGACCGGGTCCGAACGCAAGCGATTCACGACGAGCGATCAGTCCGACGAGGCCCGTGGCGCCCGATGCGATACAGAGGGCGAGCAGACCGAGCCCAGGGTCGATCAACCCGAGCGCGCCACCGAGCGCAGCGCCGAGTTTCACGTCTCCGAAGCCGAGCGCTGCGGGGGACACCATGTGCACGACGAACATCGGTCCGGCGACACCCAGCACACCGAGCGTCACGGCAAGTGCGGCCCGAGCGCCGCTCCCCTGACTGGACTCGAGAGCGATCACCGCGAGCGTCGGCACCGTCGCTGCTGCGATCAGCGGGTTGGGAATGCGACTCGTTCTGACGTCCACGATGGCGGCCAGGACGGCAACGGCGACAACGAGCCCGATCAGCGCACCCGCGGCGCCCCAGCGGAGCACAGCGAGCCCGGCGCCGACGGTGGCGACGACGACGGATTTCGTCGATCTTGCAGCTGAGCTGCGGTGGACAGTTGTTATAACAAGCATGGCCTTCCCCCCGGTGGGCCGATGTAGGCCAAACATCCTAGACCATCGTCGAAGGTCGCTTTTCCCGACGGGCCCGACACACCCCGACTGTGGGCATAAAAACGCCCGGAACGGAACAGTCGGCGGCTCCTCCGATCGCTGAACGATTCGAGAACATCGTCGGCCGGGAATGCGAACCGGCGGCGCGTGCGGCAGGCTGATGCACATGAGTGACGCGAACATCCCCACCACCGACGAGTTGAAGCTCCGCCTCACCCCCATGCAGTTCCACGTCACCCAGCAAGCCGGCACCGAGCGGCCGTTCACCGGCGAGTACTGGGACACCACAGACCCCGGCACCTACCACTGCATCGTCTGCGACGAGCAGCTGTTCGACAGTGACACCAAGTTCGATGCGCACTGCGGCTGGCCGAGCTTCTACGAGTCGCTCCGCACCGACAAGATCGAATACATCACCGACCGATCGCTCGGCATGAGCCGCACCGAGGTGCGCTGCGCCAACTGCCACGCCCACCTCGGCC
>JAHEDX010000059.1 GCA_024641005.1 Acidimicrobiaceae bacterium | reverse complement strand
ACACAGGTGGGCGGGTAGAGAATACCAAGGCGATCGGGAGAACTATGGTTAAGGAACTCGGCAAATTGCATCCGTAACTTCGGGAGAAGGATGACCCTTTCTGGTGACGAGATTTACTCTCCGAGCTGGCGAGGGTGGCACAGACCAGGGGGTAGCGACTGTTTACCAAAAACACAGCAGCGTGCGAAGCCGAAAGGCGCTGTATACGCTGTGACGCCTGCCCAATGCTGGAAGGTCACGGGGAACGGTTAGTTCTTCGGAGCGAAGCTGTGAACCTAAGCCCCAGTGAATGGCGGCCGTAACTATAACGGTCCTAAGGTAGCGAAATTCCTTGTCGGGTAAGTTCCGACCTGCACGAATGGCGTAACGACTTCCCCACTGTCTCAACCATAGACCCGGCGAAATTGAAGTACGAGTAAAGATGCTCGTTAGCTGCGGAAGGACGGAAAGACCCCGTGGACCTTTACTATAACTTGGTGTTGAGTTTTGAATTGCGTTGTGTAGGATAGGTGGGAGACTTGGAAGCATTGGCGCCAGCCAGTGTGGAGTCGTCGTTGAAATACCACCCTGCGTACTTTGGAGCTCTAACCTCGGTCCGTGATCCGGATCAGGGACAGCGCCAGGCGGGTAGTTTGACTGGGGCGGTCGCCTCCTAAAGAGTAACGGAGGCGCCCAAAGGTTCCCTCAGGCTGGTTGGCAATCAGCCGTCGAGTGCAATGACACAAGGGAGCTTGACTGCGAGACCTACAAGTCGAGCAGGTACGAAAGTAGGGCATAGTGACCCGGCCATCGCTTGTGGAAGCGTGGTCGCTCAACGGATAAAAGGTACTCCGGGGATAACAGGCTAATCTTTCCCAAGAGTCCATATCGACGGAAAGGTTTGGCACCTCGATGTCGGCTCATCGCATCCTGGGGCTGAAGCAGGTCCCAAGGGTTGGGCTGTTCGCCCATTAAAGCGGTACGCGAGCTGGGTTCAGAACGTCGTGAGACAGTTCGGTCCCTATCCTCCGCAGCCGAAGGAACATTGACGAAGGCTATCCCTAGTACGAGAGGACCGGGATGGACGGAGCTCTGGTGTGTCTGTTGTCCTGCCAAGGGCATGGCAGATTAGCCACCTCCGGAAGGGATAACCGCTGAAAGCATCTAAGTGGGAAACCCGTTCGAAGATGAGTGTTCCCATACCGTTAAGGTAGTAAGGCCCGTGGCAAGACCACCACGTTGATAGGCCGGAGGTGTAAGTGTGGTAACACATTCAGCCGACCGGTACTAATCGGCCGAGGGCTTGGATTTTATACGATCGCTCGTGCTTGCTCTGGAGTCCTTTGGGTGCAACCCAATTGACAACAAGTTTCCGGTGGCCATGGCGAGAGGGTCACACCCGTTCCCATCCCGAACACGGAAGTTAAGCCTCTCAGCGCCGATGGTACTTGGGGAGAGATCCCCTGGGAGAGTAGGACGCCGCCGGATTTGTACGCTCGAAGAGCGCCACCCTCAGGGGTGGCGCTCTTCGTCGTTTTCGGCCGTTCCACGCCTTGGGGGCCGTAGCATGGGTGGCCATGTCTGACGACCGTAACCGACCTCGACAATCCGGCGGCCCGAGCTCCGGGAAACGCTCGGGCGGCGCCGGCGCAGGTCGCAGCGGTCGGCCGGGGGACCGAGGTTCGGCGAGCGGCGGCCCCCGCTCGGGTGGACGCCCCGGCTCGTCCGGTCGTTCCGACGGACGGAGCGGTTCGGGTCGCTCGGGCGGTAGCCGCAACAGCGGAACTGCCCGACCATCCCGTGGTCGCACCGACGGACGCCCCGACTCGCGAAGCGACTCACGCAGCGGCGCAAGCGGGCGGAGCGGCTCCAGCCGCACGGGCAGTGGCCGACCGAGTTCTGGGCGTCAAGGACGCGACGGAGGCGACCGGTACGACCGGCCCACCCGTCCGGAACCACGCAATGAGGCCGAACGCCGCGCCGCCGACGTCCGAGCCCGGCGAGGCCCGCGTCGCACCCCGATCACCCCCGAGGGCGAACAGGCCAAGATCGAGGCACGCGAAACCGAACAGTGGATCGACGAGGGCTCGATCCGCACCGAGGCCGAGGCTGCGACGAGTCGGGCGTCGGGCGGTGGACGCGACCGATTCGCTCCCGAGGTGGACCCGGAGGTCGTGGCCGAGATCCATGGCGCCGTCGATCCCCGACGGGCGGCTCGCCTGAGCGAGCGGCTCGCGTCAGCCTCTGCGGCCCTCGATCGCGAGCGATTCGACGAGGCCCGACGGATGGTCGCTCCGCTCGTGCGTGAACTTCCCCAGGTCGCCGCGGTCCACGAGGTGAACGGGTTGGCCTCGTATCGGACCGGACGCTGGAAACAGGCGGCCGAGTCGCTCGAACTGGCCCGTCAGCTGCGACCCGACCCCACGCTGCTACCCGTGTTGGCCGACTGCTACCGAGCGCTCAGACGTTGGAACGACGTCGATGTCGTGTGGGCCGATGTGCGTAAGTCGTCTCCCTCGCACGAGGTGATGGCCGAGGCGCGGATCGTGGTCGCGAGTTCGCTCGCTGACCGTGGCGAGCTGCGCGAAGCGATCCAGATGATGCGGGCTGCGGAGAAGCCGCCCAAGCGCGTACGCGACCATCACCTCCGCCAATGGTACGTGCTTGCCGATCTCTACGATCGTGCCGGTGACACGGTGGCAGCGTCACGCTGGTTCCGCGAGATCGCCCAGCGTGACCCGGCCTTCGCCGACGTACGTGATCGCCTGCGCACCCTGGGACGCTGAGCAGCCGGCGCTCGCTACGCTCGACACCGATGGCGAAACCCCATTTCCGCGCCGGCGTCGTAACCGTCGTACGGCGGTCCGATGGCCAGGTGCTGGCCTTCGAGCGCTCCGACACCGCCGGACAATGGCAGTTGCCGCAAGGCGGGATCGAGAACGGTGAGTCGCCTGAGTCGGCGGCATGGCGCGAGCTTGCAGAGGAGACCGGGCTCGACAAGCGTCATGTCCGACTCGTCGACGAGCACGAGGACTGGACGGTGTACACGTGGCCCAAGGCGATGCGCTCCGGCGATCGACTGGGGCAGGTGCACCGGTGGTTCTTCTTCGAATGGCGTGGGCTCGACGTCGAGCCGTCACCAGACGGGAGCGAGTTTCGCGCCTGGAGATGGATGCAGCCTGCCGAGTTGATCGATCAGGTCGTCGAGTTCCGGCGCGGCCCGTACCGGCAGGTGCTCGGTGGCTGATCTCTTCAGTGCCGCGGTCGAAGAGCGATTGCGGTCGACGGCGCCGTTGGCGGCGCGACTTCGACCTCGGAGCCTGGCGGACGTGGTCGGCCAAGTCCACCTGGTCGGCCCCGGTCGGCCGTTGCGACGATTGGTCGAGCAGGATCGTCTCAGTTCGGCGATCTTCTGGGGTCCGCCCGGAACCGGGAAGACGACGCTTGCTCTCGCTGTGGCAGGGTCGACAGCTCGGGCATTCGAGCAGCTGTCGGCGGTGACCGCCGGCGTCAAGGACGTACGCGAGGTGATCGAGCGGGCACGGCACCGACTCGGCGAGCGCGGCCAGGGCACGATCCTGTTCCTCGACGAGATCCACCGGTTCAGCAAGGCGCAACAGGATGCGCTGCTGCCGGCGGTGGAGGACGGAACGCTCACGCTGATCGGGGCGACGACCGAGAACCCGTTCTTCGAGGTGAACCCGCCCTTGCGCAGCCGTTCGACATTGTTTCGGCTCGAGCCGCTCGATTCGGCCGCGATGCGTGTACTGATCGAGCGCGGGCTCGAAGCCGAGGGGCAGCTGGCATCCGCCGACGCAGTCGGGATGCTGGTCGATCGGGCCGGCGGGGACGGGCGTCAGGTGTTGACCTCGCTCGAGGTCGCGTGCGCCCTCGCTCATCCCGGCGGTGTCGAACTCGAACACGTCGAGGCGGCATTGGGCACGAGTGCACTGCGATATGGCAGGGACGACCACTACGACGTCGTGAGCGCGTTCATCAAGTCGATGCGCGGATCCGACCCGGATGCCTCCGTGTATTGGCTGGCACGGATGCTCGAGGCCGGGGAGGACGCTCGGTTCATCGCTCGCAGGATGGTGATCTTCGCCAGCGAGGACGTCGGTATGGCGGATCCGCAGGCTCTGCTGATCGCGGTGGCGGCTGCCCACGCCGTCGAGCACGTCGGTCTGCCGGAGGCCCAGCTGAATCTTTCGCAGGCGGCCGTCCATCTGGCGACGGCGCCGAAGAGCAATCGCGCAGCTGTCGCGATCTGGGACGCGCGCGCGTCAGTTCGAGATGGCGTCGTGGGTGAGGTACCGGCCCACCTACGAGACGGCCACTACCAGGGGGCCGCGGCACTGGGCCACGGTGTCGGCTACGAGTACCCTCATGCTCACGACGGTGGTTGGGTCGATCAGCAGTACCTGCCCGACGGGCTGACCGACCGCCGCTGGTATCAGCCGAGTGAGCACGGATTCGAACAGGAGATCGCGGCCCGCATGCACGAACGTCAACCCGACAACCGAGACCGAACACCCGACGACGAGTCGGGAGGAACAGCGTGACCGCCGGAGACCTCGCGGTCACCCTGGCAGCATTGTTGTGCGTGATTGGTTTCGCGGCGTTGATCGTGGTGCTGGTCCGGGTGCTGGACACCCTCAAATCGCTGCGCGGCGAGGTCGAGTCGTTGCGTGAGGAGACTCGACCATTGCTCGCAGAGCTGCGCGACAGCACCGTGGAGGCGCGCACAGCGATGGCTACGGCGCGCTCTGATCTCGAACGGTTCGATCGGGTGCTCGGCTCGGCCGAGGCGATCAGCGACGCCGTCGACGGAGGTAGCAGAGTGGCGAGAACTGCGTTCTCTGCGCCGGTCATCAAGCTGGCTGGTCTCGCTACCGGGACCAGCAGAGCAGTACGCCGGCTCCGCGGGCGCGACACAGGCGCCGAGATCGTGCACGTCGTGACGACCGACAAACGGAGGCGGGCGTGAAACGCATCACCTGGTTCGTGACCGGTGCCGCAGCCGGAGCTGCGAGCGCCGGTTACGCGACGAAGAAGATCAAGCGCACGGCCTCACAGCTCGCACCGGCCAACATGGCCAAGGGTGCGGCGGCTCGGGCAAATCGTGGCGGCCGCCGAGTCGTGGCGGCCGTGCAAGAGGGACGAGCAGCGATGCGCGCCCGCGAAGACGAGCTCAAGGCGAGGCGCGACGCTCGGGTCGAAACGCTCGACGAGCATCTCGAACCAGGTGACCAATTGCTCGTCGACGGCCAACCCGTCGACTCGGGCAGGGTCATCGTGCTCAAGCAGAGGCGGTAGATGAACACTCTGGTCGACGACCTGAGGTCCGCGCTCGATCCGGTTCGCGTTCGCACCGGGCCCAGCGAGCTGTCGCTCTATCGCCGGGACGCGTCGAACATGGAGGGCTCGGCGTCTGTGGTGTGTCTGCCCCAGACGACCGCCGAGGTGCAGGCGTGCGTGCGCATCGCACGACGTCATGGCGTCCCGTTCGTGCCCAGGGGATCCGGAACCGGCCTGTCCGGTGGCGCGGTTCCCTTGGATGGTGCCGTCGTGATCGCGACGTCGAAGATGGATCAGATCCTGCGAGTCGACCAGCTGAACCGGCTGGCCTGGGTGCAACCCGGGTTGTTGAACCTCGACCTCTCGAACCGACTTCACCACCTCGGTCTGCATTTCGCCCCGGATCCGAGCAGTCAACAGACGTGCTCGATCGGTGGCAATGTCGCCAACAACTCGGGAGGGCCGCACTGCCTCGCCGAGGGCGTCACTGCCTCACACGTCCTTGCGGTGCAGGTCGTCCTCCCTGACGGATCGATCACGATGCTGGGCGGCGAGGAACCCGAACCTGCCGGCTACGACCTGCGGGGGGTTTTCGTCGGGAGCGAAGGCATGCTCGGAATCGCCACCGAGGTGTGCGTTCGCCTGACCCAGAACCCTCCTGGCGTCAAGACGATGCTCATGGACTTTGCATCGGTCGAGGACGGGGCGGCGACCGTGAGCGGCATCATCGCCGCCGGCATGGTCCCTGCGGCCGTCGAGATGATGGATCAACTCTGTCTGCAGGCTGTCGAGGCGTATATTCATGCCGACTTGCCGGTCGATTCGGCGGCGGCATTGCTGGTCGAGGTCGTCGGTCTGCCGAACGGGTTGGAGGCCGATGTCGAGCGGATCGTCGCCATCGCCCAGACGCACCGGGTGAAGACGGTGCGCGTCGCTCAGGACGACGACGAGCGAGCGTTGTTGTGGAAGGGCCGAAAGTCGGCGTTCGGGGCGATCGCTCGGATCAAGCCCAACTACTACCTGCACGACACGGTGGTGCCGCGTTCGAAGTTGCCCGAGGTGCTGGCCAAGGTCTACGAGATCGCCTCACGGTACGAGCTGCAGGTCCTCAATGTGTTCCATGCGGGAGACGGCAATCTGCATCCACTGCTGGTGTACGACGCCCGGGAGATCGGCGCGTCCGAGCGGGTGCATCTCGCCGGGCAGGAGATCGTGCGGGTCTCGGTCGAGGCGGGTGGGGTGTTGAGCGGTGAACACGGGATCGGCCTCGAGAAGCGTGACTACATGCCGTTGATGTTCTCCGAGATCGACCTTGCGGCGCAGCAGGCCCTGCGCTGCGCGTTCGACCCGGCAGGCCTCGCCAACCCTGGCAAGGTGTTGCCGAGCCCTGCGAGCTGCGGCGACATCCATTCCGTGCCGGAGGGCGTATGGATCTGAACGACTTCGCCGAGGAGGTCGGCTCGTCGGGACCGGTCACGATCGCCGGTCTCGCCACCAGGGGTGGGCCGGTCGAAGATGTTCGCCCGGTCATGGCACCCGTCGGGATCGAGTGGATGCAGCCCGACGAGATGACCGTCTGTTGTGGTGCCGGTACGCCCGTCGAAGAACTCGACGCCGCGCTCGCGGCGCACGGGCAGTCCGTCGCGATACCACCGACCGGAACCGTCGGTGGAGCACTCGCCGTCGGTCAGAGCGGGATCCGCCGCCTCGGGTACGGGCCCGTTCGTGACACATTGCTGCAGGCGCGCTATGTGAATGCTCGCGGGGAGATCGTGAAGGCCGGCGGTCCGACGGTCAAGAACGTCAGCGGCTTCGATCTGTGCCGGCTGCTCGTCGGCTCGCACGGCACTCTCGGCTTTCTGGGAGACGTGATACTGCGCACGCGCCCACGGGCCGAGCACGAGCAGTGGTTCGTCACCACCGACGACCCAGAGTCGGTGATGCTGCAGCTGTACCGTCCGACCTCGGTCTTGTGGGATGGCACGTCGACCTGGGTGCTGCTCGAGGGTGATCATCGAGACGTCGACGCACAAGCCGATCGTGCGCAGCTGAGCCGGTCGGATCCGCCCGCAGAATTGCCGATGGGTGGGCGCTGGTCGGTTGCTCCTTCGACGATCCCGAGTCTGGTCGGCTCGGGCAGGTTCGTTGCCGAGGTCGGCGTGGGCATCGTGCATCACGAGCACCCACGCCCGGTCAGCGCGATCGACCCGTCGGTCGTCGAGTTGCATCGACGTCTCAAGCACGAGTTCGACCCCACCGAGCGTCTGAATCCCGGCGTCGACGTGTTGTCGCTCGGCTGACGACGATGACACACGACCGACCGTTCGTCGATCGCCCGATGGTCGACACCGATACGGCGGATCGCGCTGCGGCGTCCGCTGCCCAAGTCTGGGCGCTCGACGATCCCAAGTCGTTGCGTCGCGGCATGAACGCGCTCTACGCATGCGGTCAGGTCGTGTTACGTGTCGGTCATACGACAGCACCTGCTCATCTCGCTCACGACCTCGTGACGGTGTTGCTCGCCCACGGTGTACCGACGGCCGTTCCGATCGATGGGTTGGCGGGATCGTTCGAGGGAGTGTCGGTCACGGCGTGGGAGCGCGTCACGCCCGTCGAGGAGGTGGTCGATTGGGGCAGTGTCGGCGCTTGCGTCAGGCTGGTCCACGAAGTGGATCCCCTCGAACTTCCCCACGAGTACCCGCTCCCGTCGCCGACGAGCTTCCCGTGGTGGGATTTCGATGCCCTGCTCGGCGACGTCGCAGATTCACTCGACGCCGGCGCGCTGCGGGGCATCGAGGCGGCGATTCGCCGGCACGACGGCTGGCAGTCGGCGTTGTCGGTGAGCACGGTGGTCTGCCATGGCGATGTGCACCCCGGCAATGTTCTGGTGTCGGCGACCGGTCCGTTGCTGATCGACTGGGACCTGCTGTGTCGCGCACACCCGGCGTGGGATCACGCGATGCTCAGCTCGTACGCCGAGCGATGGGGTGGGGATTCGGCTAGCTACCCGGCGTTCGCGGAGGGATACGGGGCGAACCTCGCCGACGACGAGCTGACCGTCGCACTCGCCGAGCTACGCAACGTGTCGGCCACACTGATGCGGGTGCGCGCCGGGCGGTCGAGCCATGCTGCCGCCGAGGAGGCGGACCGACGACTGCGTTACTGGCGAGGCGAGCGGGATGCCCCGGTGTGGCGTGCCCAGTGAGCGCGGAGCGACAGATCAGAGCAGTTTGCGGATGACCTTCTGTTTGAAGTCGGTGTACGGCGGGTAGGCGAGCTTCGGGTCGGGCTTGGTGCCGCGCCGGAGTACCGGCTTCAAGTGCGAGAACACGTCGAATCCCGCCTGTCCGTGGTAGCTGCCCATCCCGCTCGGACCGACTCCGCCGAAGGGGAAATCGGGAACAGCGAGGTGTAGCAAGGTGTGATTGACCGTGACGCCACCGGACGACGTGCGGGCGATCACGCGGTCGACATCGCTGTCGTCGCCGGCGAAGACGTACAGCGCGAGTGGTTTGTCGCGATCGATGACGACACCGATCGCCTCGTCGAGCGTGGCGTAGGTGAGCACCGGCAGGATCGGGCCGAATATCTCCTCGTGCATCACTGCAGCGTCGGATGACACGCCGGCGAGCACCGTGGGCGGAAAGTACAGAGCGTCGCGATCTGGCGTGCCTCCGACGGCCACGTTTGCGTAGCCGCCCGCGTCGAGGAGTTCCTCGAGCCGATCGAAATGGCGGGCCGACACGATGCGCCCGTAATCAGGAGATGCAGCGACGTCCGCGCCGTAGAACTCGCCGATCGCGACGGCGAGCTGCTCGATGAAGCGGTCGGCGACCGACTCGGCCACCAACACGTAGTCGGGCGCGACGCAGGTCTGGCCGGCGTTGATGCATTTTCCCCAAGCGATGCGCCTGGCGCTGACATCGATATCTGCCGACTCGGTGACGATGGCAGGACTCTTGCCACCCAACTCGAGCGTGACCGGTGTGAGGTGTTCGGCGGCGGCTCGCATCACGATCTTTCCGACGGTGCCGTTGCCGGTGTAGAAGATGTGGTCGAACCGCTCGGCGAGCAGATCCGTGGTCTCCGGCACTCCGCCGGTCACCACCTGCACGATCCGATCGTCGAGATAAGTGAGCAGCCGCTCGTCGACCAGTCGGGCCGTCGCTGGTGCGATTTCGGACGGCTTCAGAATCGCCGTGTTGCCCGCGGCGATGGCGGGAACGAGCGGCGCCAGCAGGAGCTGGAGCGGATAGTTCCAGGGAGCGATGATCAAGACCGTGCCGAGGGGTTCCGGAATGATGCGACCCGACCCTGGCCGTTGATGCAGCGGGATGCCGACCCTCCTCGGGCGGGTCCACTTACCGATGTTGCTGAGAGTGTTGTCGATCTCGTTGATCACGAACCCGATCTCGGTCGTGTAGGCCTCGATGGGCGACTTACCGAGATCGGAGCGGAGCGCCTCGGTGATCGCAGCCTCCTCCTCGACGAGGAATCGGCGAAGCTGTCGCAGCTGGGCCGACCGGTCGGCCACCTCCGTCAGGACGCCGGCAGCGAACCCG
Organism: Acidimicrobiaceae bacterium; assembly: GCA_024641005.1. GTDB lineage: Bacteria > Actinomycetota > Acidimicrobiia > Acidimicrobiales > Ilumatobacteraceae > Ilumatobacter. The sequence goes on along the minus strand of JAHEDX010000059.1, from coordinate 14,495 downwards.
GCGCGCACTTTGCCGAGTTTGTCCGGAACGCTGCTGGACGGGGTCACTTCGACGGCGGTGCTCATGGCGTCAGACTACGACCGGACTCGACGAGCGGCGAGGTCTTCTTGCTGGTGAGCTGCCCGATTACCAGGGTTTCGGGTTGAGAGCGAGCGGGCGGCCGCCGGTAGGTGCGTGGCTACCTGACGGCGGTGACGCTCTACGATGAGGATTCGGATGACGCTGCACCTCGACGCTGAAGAACTCAACACATGTGTCGCCTGCGGCTTGTGTCTGCCTCACTGCCCGACGTTTCGCGTGACGGGGGAGGAGGCGCTCTCGCCCCGAGGCCGTATCGACGCAATGCGCGCGGTGCAACTCCGCGGAGCTCCGATCGATGACGATTTCGTCAGCTTCATGTCGACCTGTGTCCAATGCCGAGGGTGTGAACCGGCCTGTCCGAGTGGTGTGCCGTACGGGCATCTCATCGAGGGCACGCGAGAGCACCTGGCCGACGAGCACCGGATCACCTCCAGGTGGCAGAGGATGGGGTTGGGCGCCCTGCCCCATCACCGGGTGTTGTTGGCGGGTTCGACGGCACTCGCCGCCGCCCAGCGGGTCGGGTTGGTGCCGAAGCGCTACGGGTTGGGGCGGTTGCCGCTCCGGCGCGGGCCGGCGGTTGCCTCGACCGGCACCGACGCCTGGTTGTTCACCGGGTGCGTGATGGATGCCTGGCTACGCGAGACGCACCGTTCGACCGCTGCAGTGTTGGATGCTCTGGGGGTCACGTACGCGGTGCCGGGTGCCGGTGGTGGCTGCTGCGGTGCACTGCACGCCCACGCCGGCCTGAGTGACGCGACGGCCGAGCGGGCGCTGGCGACCATGGCATCGATGCCCGGTGACGCGCCGATCATCGTCAACTCGGCGGGGTGCGGCGCAGCGTTGAAGGACTATGGGCGGTTGCTCGGCACCGACGACGCACGACGGTTCTCCGGGCGGGTGTTCGACGTGAACGAATGGATCGCCGATCGTCTCGACGAACTCAGCGAGCCACAGCGCCGGTTCGGAGCGGTGATCGTCCAGGATCCCTGTCACCTGCGTCACGTCCAGCGCGCCCATCTTCCCGTTCGCACGGTGGTCGGCTGGTTCGCGGATGTGGTCGAGCTCGATGATGATGGGCTGTGTTGTGGGGCGGGTGGGGCCTACTCAGCTCTCGAGCCCGAGCTGGCCGGCCAGATTCGGGACCGCAAGATGGCTGCGATCGACCGCGCCGTCGAAGGCAGCGGAGCGACGGTGGTGGCCAGCGCCAACCCCGGCTGCAGCATGCATCTGCAAGGGATGCTGGGCGATCGCGGAATCACCGTGCGTCACCCGATCGATCTGCTCGCGGAGGCGCTGCGGTGACCGATTTCGCGTCCCTGGCAGGCCGGCTCGAGTCGATCGTCGAAGATCTCGACGAGCTGGCATTCGATCGGCTGCGGACCGCTGTCGCCGACGGCGCCACCGCTCGCCCCCAGAGCGACAAAGAACTCACCAAGGCCCGGCGGGCGGCCGAGAAAGCCGCCCACATCCTGCGGGCGCTCGACGAGTCAGGCGTAGGTGTTGAGGACGTCGATCATCGCACGTAGTTCCGCGTAGCCACGGCGGTTGAACTTGAGCGCGATGCGGGCGAGGTCGAGCTGATCGTCATGGCGGCGTTCGATCGAGTAGGGCTCGGTCCGCTGGATCTCACCGGACTTCACGAGATGCGCGAACTCCCGGTTGAGCCGGCGGAGCTGCTCGTCGGTGGGGGCATGGCGCAGCCTGATGATGAGGTCGTCTCCGACGCTACGGACGCTGTGGTAGTTGGTGTAGAAGCGCGTGATCTCCTCGACCGCTTCGTCGCACGACGCCGTGATTCGATACAGCGACGTGTCGGTAGCAGCAACGAGCCCGCGGGGCACGAGCTGCTGTAGGACGAAATTGTGGACGCTGTCCCAATATGTGTCTCCGGGTGTGTCGAGGAACACGATCGGGACCGGGATGCCCTTACCGGTCTGGGTGAGGGTGAGCAGTTCGAAGGTCTCGTCGAGGGTGCCGAAACCTCCGGGGAGGCAGATGAATGCTGCGCTTTGCTTGACCAGCATCAGCTTGCGTGTGAAGAAGTACTTCATGCTGACGTGCTTGTCGTCGTCGGCGATGATCGAGTTGGCGTCCGTCTCGAAGGGCAGGCGGATCGACACCCCGATGCTGCGTTCGACGCCGGCACCTTCCATGCCGGCCTGCATGATCCCTGGGCCGGCGCCGGTGACCACCATCCATCCGGCATCGGCGAGCTGTTTGGCGACCTGACGCGTCTGGGCATACAAGGGATCGTCCGACTTGGTGCGTGCCGACCCGAAGATGGTCACCTTGGGAATGCCTCGGTACGGAGCGAACATCGCGAATGCGTCCCGCATCTCGGTGATGGCCGCGCTGGCGATCTTGAGGTCGAGTGTTTCGGGTTCGTCGGTCAGCAGGCCGAGCACTTCGGAAACGAATGCTTCCGAGATTCGAAAGTCCTTCGAAACTCCGAGTTCATGCAGCAATTCCTCGACGCGTTCATCACCGCCGTTCGGCAGACTTGGGCCCATGACCCATCGACTCTACGGCTCCCGCTGGCACGGCGCAGTGATCGGCCTGCTGTCCACGCTCGCCGGCCTGGCGGCCGCCGAGTTGATGGTCGGGCTCGTGCGCGGCGCCAGTTCGCCGGTCGTGCCGGTCGGGCAAGAAGTGATCGACATCGTGCCACCGCAGGTGAAGGATTGGGCGATCAGCTGGTTCGGGACGGCCGACAAAGCGGTCCTGATCATGGGCACGTTGATCTCATTGGCCGTGGTCGGCTCGGTAGTCGGCAACCTCGCCGTGAAGGGCAATCGTGCAGCGGCGTATGCCGTCACGTTCGTGGTCGGCCTGATCGGCATGTTTGCAGTGTGGATGAGGCCGGCTCCGACGCTGGGCAGGATGTTGCCTCCGATCGTCGGCTCGATGGTCTCGATGCTGGTGATCTGGTGGTTGTCACCGCGTGACGCGGGGCTTGTTGTGCGGCCGTCGGGTGGCGAACCCTCCGCATCAGCCGCCCGGTCAGGTGCGAATCCGGAGATGGTCACCGGGCCGGCCACGACGATGACGAGCGGTTCCGTGCAGCGTCGCGAGTTCTTGCAGCGTGCCGGCACTGTCAGCTTGCTGGCAGTCGCGGTCGGTGCACTCGGCCGGATCCTCAAGGGTCGCTTCGAAGTCGGCGCCGAACGCGCGGCTCTGCAGTTGCCGGCTCCTGTCGATACGGCGCCGGCGGTGGGCGCCACCGATCTCCCAGTGCCGTCGGCGTCGACCGATACCAGCGAGCTCCTCGCTCAGGGTGCCGACTTCGGCATCGACGGCGTCGAGTCGTGGGCGGTCTCGAACGGCAACTTCTATCGGATCGACACGGCCCTCGTCGTGCCGCAGGTGCCGAAGGACTCGTGGCGACTGCGTATCCATGGCATGGTCGATCGCGAGCTCGAGATCACCTACGCCGATCTGCTCGAACGCGACATGATCGAGCGGTACATCACGCTGTCGTGCGTGTCGAATCCGGTCGGCGGAGATCTGGTGGGCAACGCCAAGTGGCAGGGTGTCCGACTCAAGGACGTTCTCGACGAAGCCGGTGTCCAGCCGGGGGCGACTCAGGTCGTGAGCCGCTCGATCGACGGCTGGAACTGTGGATCCCCGACCTCGGCGATCATGGATGGTCGAGATGCCCTGCTGGCAGTCGCCATGAACGGCGAGCCGCTGCCGGCCGAGCACGGTTACCCGGTGCGTCTCGTGGTCCCCGGTCTGTACGGCTACGTCTCGGCCACCAAGTGGGTGACCGAGATCGAACTGACCCGCTGGGAGGACTTCGACGGCTATTGGGTACCACGGGGATGGTCGAAGGAAGGCCCGGTCAAGACGCTCGCACGTATCGACCGTCCCAAGCGCAACGCCGACTACGACATGCCCGGCGATGCGGTGTTCGACATTGCCGGCCTCGCATGGGCAGTGCACCGGGGCATTTCCAGGGTCGAGGTGTCGATCGACGACGGGGTGTGGCTCGAGTGCGAGCTCGCAGGAATCCCGAGTGACGACACCTGGCGCCAGTGGCGCTACCGGTGGACCGACCCGACGCCCGGCAAGCACGATGTGAGAGTTCGAGCCTTCGACGGTGATGGCGTTGCCCAGCCGAGCGACCCCAAAGCGGTCGCACCCGACGGCGCCCAGGGCTACCACAAGGTGGCGTTCTCGGTCGGCGCCTGATTCGGTACCTCCGTCGCTCAGCTACGCGGGTGGGCCGAGCACGCCTCGTTCGAGCAGTGTCGCGATGTCGCCGGAGTCGTAGCCGAGCTCCGACAGCACCTCCACCGAATGCTCGCCCAGCGTCGGTGCCGGCCCGGGAATGTCGCGAGCATGATCACCGAAGCTGGTCGGTGGCCGAACCTCTCGTATCTGTCCGACGGGTCCGTTGTGATGCACGACCAATGAGCCGTTGTGGATGACTTGCGGATCGTCGGCGATCTCGTCGAGCGGGATCACGGCGGCGCCTGCGATGTCGTGTGCCTGCATCCGCCCGAGACACTCTTCGGTCGTGAGCCTCGAGATCACGGCGTCGAACTCGTCGGACAGTGCCTGTCGATGCAGTTCCCGGTCGCGGGGAGTCGCGAATCGTGGGTCGTCGGCCCAGTCGGGATTGAACGCCGCCACGAGGTTCGGCCAGGTTCGCCCGCCCATGGCGATCAGTGAGACGTGGCCGTCGCTGGTCGTGCGGATCTCGGCGAGATCGGCGAAGTGCGGTGCAGCGGTGACGCCGTCGCCGAGGAGGGCCCGGTCCATCAGGCCGTCGGGCCAGAAGAACCAGAGCGCGGTATCGAGCATCGACAGTCGCACATGTTGACCGCCGTGGCCGCGTTCGCGATGGAACAGGGCGGCGGTGATGGCCTGGGAGACAGTGAGAGCGGTGACCTTGTCGACCACGAGATGCTTGATCAGCGTGGGGCTTCCTTCGCTGTCGGTCTGCAGAGCAGCCATACCCGACATCGCCTGGATGACGTAGTCGTACACCTTCTCGGTGGATCTTGGCCCGCTGGGACCGAACCCCGACACCGAGACATAGATCAGGTCGGGATGGTCGGAGCGCAGCTCGGCTTCACCCAGGCCCAACCGTTCGGCCGCTCCCGGACGGAAGTTCTGGACGAACACGTCGGCAGTGGCGATCAGCTTGCGCATCGCGATGAGACCATCGGTCGACTTGGAGTCGAGCACGATCGACCGCTTACCTCGATTGATCCCGTGGTACAGGGCACCCATCTCGTTGCGTCGTGACCCCAGGAACCGCATGCGGTCGCCGACCCCGTCGGGCAACTCGACCTTGATGACGTCCGCGCCCTGCTCGGCCATCACCATGCCGGCGAGCGGTCCGGCGATCATCTGTGCGGCCTCGACGACCCTGACACCCTCGAGTGGAAGCATCCGGCGAGGCTAATCGGCCCCGTCCGAGGGCGTCAGGCCAACACGACGGTGGTGCGGACGATGCCGGCGCGGTCGTGTCGGATGGTGACCTCGCATTCAGCGCCGGCCGCCGCCCGGACGATCCATTCGGCGTCGACCCTGTCGCTGGTGTCGTCGGAGCCGAACGCGAACATGCCGATGCCGCTGGTCTTGAGGGCGCGGCCCGCGAGTTGCCCCAGGTCCTGCCGCTCGGTGCCGGTGACCAGCGCTGCGCCGTCGGGGAGGCGGAGGTGTGCTCGCACGGGCAGGACGGACCGACGATCGACCGCCAGTCGGGTGACGTTGGTGGGCAGCCAGCCGGCGTTCTCGACGACGACGCGAACCCGCCACGTCCCCTCTCCGGCAGCTTCGACGAGCGTGTCGCGGAGTCGCAGTTCGGGAGCGGTGAGGGCCTGGAAGATGGCGAGCTCGGTGTGTGGTGCGACCTCGGCCTCCAAGAGGTGGGGCGGTGGGTTGCGGAATACCGCCGAGCTGTTCCATCCCCCGAGCTCGACGGTTCCGAGTTCGGGGTGGTCGTACGCGTACCAGTCGACGAACCCGTCCGTGACGTTCTCGTCGACCCAGGCAAGCAGCTTGAGTTCGTCGTCGATCGAGTGCTTGCGGAACCACTCGATCGGATGGGGGTCCTCGATCCCGGCAGCCTTCATCGGGTTCCAGAACTCGGTCGTCCAGGAGATCACCCCGACCTGGTCGTACGCCCAATCGCTCCCGCTGCCGCCGATGGTGGATTTCGGGTCGTATCTGAAATCCTCGAGGATGGAGATCGACGGGTATCCGGTGAGCGCCGTGTAGCGCTCGCCGAGGTCCTGGAACGTCCACAGGTCGACACTGGGATATGCGTCCTGGGCCTTGTTGCCGTAGGGCCGCAGATGGACCCCCGAAAACGTGTGGTATGCGAAGTAGGCAGTGATGTTCGGTCGTGCAGTGACACCGTCGACGACCGCGCGGACCTCCGGTTCGCTCATCGGATGATCACCCGCGCCGGTCGGGGCGTTGCCGGGGTAGCGCTCCCAGTCGTACGGGAAGTTTCGGTTCGAGTCGATGCCGGCGATCGGGGGAGCGACGGGCACATTGACACCGTCGAAGTTCTGCACACGCCCCTCTCGGAACAAACGGAAATATGGTCCTGCCCCGTCCTCGTCGGGTTCGCGCGGCACCAGCAGGCGATGGTCGGCCGAGGATGCCTTCCACGTTCCGTTGGCATCGGGCACACGCATCTGAAGGATGCGTCCGTCGTGGTCGATGTCGCTGACGATCAGCCCGTCGGCCTGGTCGGCCCGAGGCCACTCGCGCACGGTCGAGCGCACGACGAACGGGACCTCGCCAAGTGCCAACTCGGCACCATCAGGGTTGACCCGCGGCACGATGTAGAACGTGCGGGTGTCGAGGGCGCGGGTGACGCGTTCGTCGTTGCCATGGCCCGTGCACAGCCGGTGCAACAGGTGGATCAGTGCGACGGACGCCGTGGTCTCGGTCGCATGGATGTTGCCGTCGAGCCACACGGCGGGCTTCTCGTCGTGCGGACCCGTTGCCGTGTTCGTGACCGTGGCGATCCACAGTTCGCGTCCTTCGTGCGATCGACCAAGCACCTCCAGAGTGACGAGTTCGGGGTAGTCGGCAGCAAGCTGCTGCAACCATTCACTCAGCTCGGCGAACCTGGGTGCGCGATCGAATCGAATCTCAGTCATCACCAGAGACTAGGCACCGGAGGTTGACTCAGGAAGCCCGGAGTTCGGCAGCTTTCGTCTCGAGGGCGGCGATCAGTTCGTCGAAGCTCTTGATGAAGGCGTCGACGCCCTCGTGCTCGAGTTGCGTGGCGACCTCGTCCATGTCGACGCCGACATCAGCGAGCTCTTGCCAAACAGCGTGAGCAGCGCCCATGTCCGCGTCGACGGTGCGGGCGAGCGTTCCGTGGTCGGCGAAGGCCTCGAGCGTCGGTTCGGGGAGCGTGTTCACGGTGTGTGGGCCGATCAGGCCGTCGACATACAACACGTCCGAGTACTCGGGGTTCTTCGTGCCGGTGCTTGCCCACAACGGGCGCTGCACCCGGGCGCCGCGGGCAGCGAGAGCGTCCCATCGCCGACCGCTGAACGTGCGGTTGAACTGTTCGTAGGCGAGTTGGCCCTGGACCGACGCGGCCTTGCCCCGCAACGCCAACGCCTCAGGTGTACCGATCGCTTCGAGCCGACGGTCGACCTCGACATCTACGCGGCTGATGAAGAAGCTGGCGACACTGGCGACTCGAGACAGGTCTGCGTCGGGATCGGCGGCGAGTGCTTCGAGACCATCGATGTAAGCGTCCATCACCGCCTGGTAGCGCTGGAGCGAGAAGATCAGTGTGACATTGATGCTGCGGCCCTCGGTGATCATCTGACGGATCGGGGCGAGGCCCTCGACGGTGGCCGGAATCTTCACCATCAGGTTGCGGCGTCGGAGGCGCTGGTGGAGGTGCCGAGCTGCGGCCTCGGTGCCTGGCCCGTCGTGGGCGAGCCCCGGGTCGACCTCGACCGACACATAGCCGTCGAGAGCGTCGCTCTCGTCGTACACGCGCGAGAACACGTCGCAGGCACCATGGATGTCGGCGAGCACCATCGCCCAGTAGTCGTCGATCACCGGGTGTTCCTCGACTGCCAGGTCGCGAAACTGCTCGTCGTAGTCGGGAGACCCCTGGATCGCTTTCTGGAAGATCGACGGATTGGAGGTGAGGCCTCGAATCCCACGGTCCCGGATGGCCGAGAGTTCGCCCGAGGTGAGATAGCTGCGCTTGAGGTTGTCGAGCCACGGGCTCTGCCCGAACTGCTGTGAGAGGGCTGTCAGACGGTTCATGGTGCTCCTTGAGAGGGGGCGTCAGTGTGCGATGAGCGCGGTGGCACGCTCGACGACGTGATCGACATCGATCCCGAGTTCGGCCATCACGACACCGCCCGGCGCGCTGGCGCCGAATCGGTCGATGCCGATCGCATCGTCGGCATATTTGTGCCAGCCCAGCGTGACGGCCGCTTCGACGGACAGGACGGGCACGCCGATCGGGAAGACCTGACGCCGGAACTCGGTGGTCTGCTGGTCGAACCGATCCCAAGAGGGCATGCTGACGACTCGGGCGCTGACACCCTCGGCGGCGAGCCGCTCGGACGCCTTGACGCACAGCGAGACCTCACTGCCGGTCGCCACCAGCACGATGTCGGGGGTGCCTCCGCCCCGGACCACGCCGGCACCGTGAGCGACCGCTGTGCCATCGGTGACGACCTCGATGTTCTGACGACTGAGCACCAGAGCGGTCGGGCCGTCATGGTCGACGGCATCTTTCCAGGCGGCGACGGTCTCGTTGGCATCGGCCGGTCGGATGACGTGCAGATTCGGGATGGCACGAATCGTTGCGAGTTGCTCGACGGGTTGGTGGGTCGGACCGTCTTCGCCGACGCCGACCGAGTCGTGCGTGAACACGAAACAGACCTTCGCGTTCGACAACGCGGCCAGGCGGACCGGCGGACGCATGTAGTCGACGAACACGAAGAACGTGCCGCCGACGGGGAGCACCCCACCGTGCAAGGCCATACCGACCATCGCGGCGCCCATCCCGTGCTCGCGAACGCCGTAGTACACCTGGCGCCCGCCGGGATCGGTGGCGGACTGGGCCGTCTGGCCCGCCAGCTTGGTGCCCGTATTGCCGGTCAGGTCGGCTGAGCCGGCGACCAGCCCAGGGATCGATTCGACGGTGGCGTTGAACGCGGCGTTGATCGCATTGCGGGTCGCAACCATCTCGCCGGGTTCGTAGGAGGGCAACCCGTCTGCCCAACCCTCGATACCGGTGCTGTTCCAGCAGGCGGACCACACGTCAGAGTCGACGACGTCGGTGTTTCGGGCGGTCCAAGCCGAACGCGAGGCCGAGCCTCGCTGCCTCGCGTGTGAACGGTAGGCATCGACGATCTCGGCAGGGGCCCAGAACGGCTCGTCAGGGATTCCCATCACGGCCTTGGTGCGGGTGACGTCGTCAGCGGCGAACGCCAGCCCGTGGGCCTCGTGGTCATCGGTGTGGTCCGGGGAGGGAAATCCGATATGGCTTCGCAACACCAGCAGGCTGGGGCGGTCGGTGACCTGTTCGGCATGGTGGAACGCCGCCTCGAGGGCATCGAGGTCGTTCGCGATCTCGCCGAGATCGAGCACATGCCATCCGTAGCTGCGGAACCGGGCCGGAACATCATCGTCATAGGTGAGCTCGGTCGCCCCGTCGATGGTGATGTGGTTGTCGTCGTACACCGCGGTCAATTTGCCGAGTTTCAGATGTCCTGCCAGCGAGGCGGCCTCGTGCGAGACGCCCTCCATCAAGCACCCGTCGCCGGCGATCACGTAGGTGCGGTGATCGATCGTTCCGGCGCCGAAACGGTCGGCCAGGATCCGTTCGGCGATCGCCATCCCCACGGCGTTGGCGAATCCTTGGCCGAGCGGGCCCGTCGTCACCTCGACGCCGGCGGTGTGCCCTGCCTCGGGATGGCCGGGAGTCGCCGAGTCCCATTGACGGAACGCTCTGAGATCGTCGAGCTCGAGCCCGCACCCCGACAGATACAGCATCGAGTACTGGAGGATCGACGCGTGACCGGCCGAGAGGATCATGCGGTCACGGTCGGCCCACTGCGGATCGGCTGGATCGAACTTCATCACCCGGCTGTAGAGCACGTGGGCCAACGGGGCGAGCGCCATCGCTGTTCCCTGGTGGCCGCTCTTGGCCGCGAGCGGCCCGTCCATGGCAAATCCACGGATGAGATTGACGGCCTGTTGATCGAGGTCAGCGGAGAGCGTGGTCATCGACGCCGAGACTAGCGGCCTGCTCTGGGCGGTCGATCATGCGGTCGAGGGGTGACGTCGGCCGCGAACGGAGGACGGTCACCGGGCTACTCGGTCGGAGGCAGCAACGTGAACGGAACCACGTGCCACGGAGTGCGGTCGACCCGGCAGTAGGCGAAGATCTGCCGGTAGTCGCTGAACTCGAGTTCGCCCCGCACGAGGCGATAGGTGAACTTGCCCGGCTCGACGCTGAACGGGCTCACGTTGCGTGCAAGGTGCTCGCCGGCATCGGGTGCATCGGGGTCGCCCATCTCGGTGCGGAACACGACCTCGAACACGCCCTGCCCCGACTCGCCCGGCGGGCAGAAGACGAGACCGACGAGGTGTGGGGAGATGGTGACGGGGGTCGGCGACGGCGCTGCCATGGAGAACATCGCACCCGTGAGGTCGATGCGCGTCGACGGCCCAGGGGCCTGGCGCATCTCGAAATTCTCGACGAACAGGGCCGACACGATCTGCATGGCAGCGAGGGTACCTGCGAAGATCCGGGGCATGCGTGACGATGCTGAACGATGGGACGGGCGATATCACGGCCATCTCACCGGCGCGCCGTCGATGCCGAAGGGGCTCGGTGGCCTGGAGCTGCGGCGGGGTGGGCGCTGCCTCGATGTTGCCTGCGGTTTGGGCGAGCAGTCGCTGTGGGCAGCTCAGCAGGGCTTCGAGGTCGTGGCCCTGGACGCGTCGGAGGTGGCCATCACCGCGCTCAACTCGGCGGCGATGAACCTCGGCATCCGGGATCAGATCGATACCCGCGTGCACGACCTCGACGACGGCCTTCCCGCCGAGTTGGCCGGGACGTGCGCACTCGTGGTCTGTCAGCGCTTCCGTGACGTGGCTCTGTACGAGCAACTGGTCTACATGCTCCAGCCGGAGGGCGTGCTTGTGATCACGGTGCTCTCCCAGGTCGGCGTGGCGGGTGATCCAGGCGCATTCCATGCACCGCCCGGCGAGTTGATCGATGCCTTTCGCGAACTCGATCTCGACATCGTGCGTTCGCTCGAGGCCGACGGTGAAGCAACGCTCGTTGCCCGTCGACGGTGAGGTGAGCCGGTCGGCTCAGTCGGCGAAGGCGAAGCGCACCCGGCGGTTGTGGCGACCCTTGTTCTCGACCTTCGTGATCACGATGGGACGCGACTGGGCGGTGTTCGACAGATGGGTGCCTCCACATGCTTGACGGTCGAGCCCCGCGATGTCGATCAACCTCAGGCGCCCGTCAGGGGTCGGCGGGGGAGCGACCGACCGGCTCCGCACGAGTCCGGCGGTCTGCTGCGCCTCGCCGGCGTCGACGTACACCGGTGACACGGCGAGTCCCCTCGCGATCACGTCGTTGACGGGATCCTGCAATGATCGCAGCCGATCGTTGTCGACCTCTGGCAAGTCGAAATCCATTCGGCCCGTTCCGTCCCCGTTGATCTGGGCGCCCGTCACGAGCGCGCCCGAGAACTCTTCGAACACGAACGCATTGAGCACATGACTCATCGTGTGCAGCGAGGCGACCAGCAAGCGGTGATCGGCGTCGACTGTCACCGACACGGCACCGGTCAACTCGGCGTCGGCCTCGCCCAGGATGTGCCACCAGTGGTCGCCGTCGAGTTCGACATGCGTGACCGAGACGCTGCCTCCCGCCCACGTGATCCTCCCGATGTCACCCACCTGGCCGCCGCCACCTGGATGAAATGCCGATCGGGTCAGAGCGACGGCGCCCGGGCGAGCGTCCACGACCTCCGCCTCGTGGACATACAGGTCAGGTTGGTCGTGACACAGATAGATGGCCATCTCGTGAGCGTAGGTGTCGCCGGTCGACGATCAGGTTGCCGGTCGGGTCGTGCCCCCGATCAGGCGGCGCGGGACTCGCGCGATCAGTCGGTACGTCCCGGCAGCCTGCACGAACCCGAACCGACGGGAGTCGGTCACGCCCGGTGCATCGTTGTCGGAACGGGCCTCGAACGTGTCGGCACGCACGTCGCCGACCCGCTTGACCAGCCAGAAGCCCGGCCTCTGTGGGTGCTCGAAGCATCGGATCTGGCCACGTCGCAGGCGCGACGATCGAATTGTCAGCAAGCCGTCGCCGGGATGCAGGATCGGCAGCATCGAATTCTCGGAGACGACGAAGTGCTTTACCCAGGGTTTCCCACCTGCCACATCGGGCAGTGTAGGTTCGCGGAGAGTTCCGCCCCTCGACGTAATGACCCCATGAAGGAGATCCTCCGATGTTGAACCGCCTGTTTGCCGATGCGACTGTCGCCCATGCCCATTGCGACCTGTACTGCGGTGTCTACGATCCCGCCCAGGCAAAGATCGAGGCGCTGTCGTGTATGAAGACCGCCCAGAAGTATCAGGACTCCACCGATGATCACTTCCGGACCCGCTGCATCGTCGTCAAAGAGCAGCGCGCCGAAGAGGTCAAGCATCACCTCATGGTGCTGTGGGCCGACTTCTTCGCCCCCGACCACTTCGCCCAGTTCCCCAACCTGCACCAGATGTTCTGGGACGCCATCCACCAGGCCGGTGAGGTGAAGAAGTCGACCGATCCCGCTGCCGGCCAGAAGCTCGTCGACATGATCGACGGCATCGCCGACGTGTTCTGGCAGACCGAGAAGGCGAAAGGCATGGGCGTTTACCCGCCCAGTTGATCGCCCAGCTTTGCTCTCGCGCGCCGTCGGCACGGCTCGCCGAGACAGTGTGTGAGCCCCGCTCGGTGCCTGTCGGCTACCTACTGGTAGGTAGGCAATATTGCTCGGCAGGGTGTTAGCGTGCCCATCGGCATGGCCATCTCACTCCCAGCGTCGGCCACCGACAGCGCCGAACCCGACCAACGGTCGACTCGCGAGCAGATCCTCGACGAGGCATTGGCATGCTTCGCCCAATCCGGATACGAGGGCACATCGCTCAACGACATCGCTGCGGGCGTCGGAATCCGTCGCCCCAGCCTGTTGCATCACTTCGCGTCGAAGGAAGCGCTGTACCAGGAGGTGTTCGAGCACCTCCTGTCCGATTGGTTCGAGAGGTTGGCGAGCGCGATCGGGTCGCCCGAACGGGGTTGGGACAAGGTCGAGCTGGTGCTGCGCGCCGGGTTCCGTTTCTTCGCCGACAATCCGAGCTATGTACGGATGGTGCGTCGCGAAGCGATCGATGGTGGTGCACACCTGGCGATCGATCTCGCCAGTGTGCTGCGACCGATGTTCGACCTCGCCGCCGAGTACTTCGAGCGAGAGATGGAGGCCGGCAACTTCGTGCGACAGGACGCTCGGCAGCTGTTGATCACCGGGTACGGCGCGTTGCTCAGCTATTTCTCCGACGAGCCGTTCCTGGAGGGCCTGCTCGATGTGGCTCCGCTCTCGGACGCCGCCCTGGCCGCCCGTGAGGAGCACATCGTGGTGTTCTTCCGAGCTGCCTTGCTTCCCTGAGTGGATTCGACCCACGATTGACGGCTCCCGGACCGGTCCGGTGGGTACCGTGGTCAGCGCATGAGCACCGGTACCACACTCTCCGAATCCGAGTCCAAGACGCTTCTCGCCCCTTACGGGCTACCCGTGGCCGGCGAGCGCATCGTCGTGAACGCGGCCGATGCCGTGGCCGCCGCGACCGAGATCGGCTTCCCAGTTGTGGCGAAGCTCGAAGGTGACTCGATCGCTCACAAGACCGAGCGCGGGTTGGTGCGACTCAATCTCGCCGACGCCGCCGCCGTCGATCTGGCGGCCACCGAGCTGTTGGCAGCAGCGACACCCGATGACGGCCCGGTCCGGGTGCTCGTCGCGCCCATGATCCGCGGCAATCGGGAGTTGATCGTCGGTCTGTTGCGAGACCCACAGTTCGGACCGACCGTGATGCTCGGGCTCGGTGGAATCCTCGCCGAGGCGGTCGCCGACGTCGTGTTCCGGCCCGCCCCCGTCGACGAGGTCACGGCCCACGAGATGATCGATGGGCTCGCGACGCAGAAGTTCCTGGGTGAGTTCCGCGGCGAGGCCGCGGTCGACAGAGCTGCCGTTGCGGCTCTGCTCGTGGGGGTCGGCAGGCTGGCGCTCGATCGCCCCGATGTCGCAAGCGTCGACATCAACCCGTTGATCATCACCCCGGCCGGTGCCGTGGTCGCTGTCGACGCCCTGGTCGAGGTCGGCGAGCCGGCGCCCTCC
>JAHEDX010000127.1 GCA_024641005.1 Acidimicrobiaceae bacterium | reverse complement strand
GTCGGGTGACGTCACCGAAGAACATGGGCACGTCGAGCGATGCCCATTCGCCGACCAGTTCGGTGTCGGGCAGGTCGAGCCCGACGACGGCAGCGTTGGGGAATCTCTCGACCAGACGTTCTGTGATGCGCCCCTCGCCGGCGCCGACCTCGACGATCACCGACGGGTCCGTGCCGTCGAGCATGGCGTCGAGGGCGGAGAAGAACCCGTCCATCATCCGCTGTTCGATCGGATTGGTGCTGGCGTACTTGTCGTAGGTGTTGCCGGCGACGTTGCCGACGACCTTGTCGGACATCGTGGAGCCGTCACCTGTCCCGTCGTCGTCGTTCGCCGGTCTCGGGCTCTCGTTCACCCTCCGGACGGTAGCGGCTGCGTGCGCCTATGCTCGTCGCCGCATGTCCGAAGTCGCCCGCTGCCCGATCAAGCTGATCATCCAGATCCCCTGCTTCAACGAGGAACAGACATTGCCCGAGACGTTGGCCGACCTGCCGCGGGAAGTTGCGGGTGTCGATGTCGTCGAATGGCTCGTGATCGACGATGGCAGCTCTGACCGCACGGTCGAGGTCGCACGCGAGCACGGCGTCCACCACGTCGTGCAACACCGCCACAATCGAGGCCTGGCGGCCGCGTTCCTGACGGGGCTCGACACGGCCTTGCATTGCGGCGCCGACATCGTCGTGAACACCGACGCCGACAATCAGTACGACGGCAGCTGCATCCCCGACCTCATCCGACCGGTGCTCGACGACGGCGTCGACATGGTGGTGGGCGAGCGTCCGATCGAACAGATCAACGAGTTCTCCGGCGTGAAGAAGCGCCTCCAGCGGATGGGTTCGTGGGTGGTGCGCCGATTCTCGGGCACCGACGTCCGCGATGCCGCCAGCGGGTTCCGGGCGATCAGCCGTGAGGCCGCGTTGCGACTGCAGGTGTACGGCAAGTACAGCTACACGATGGAGACGCTCGTTCAGGCGAAGGCCGAAGGTCTGCTGGTCACGGGTGTGCCGATCCGGGTCAACCCGCAGACGCGCCCGTCGCGACTGGTGAAGAGTGTGGGCCAGTACGTCCGCCGTTCGGCCCAGACGATCGTGCGCAGTTTCGCGCTGTACTACCCGTTCCGGTTCTTCTTCCTCGTCGGTCTCGTCCCCTTGGCGGTCGGTGCCGCCTTGCTGGTGAGATGGCTCGGATTCTGGATCTTCGACGACGAGTACCGCAGTCGCTTGCCGAGCCTGCTCGTGGGGGCGGTGTTCACCCTGGTCGGGGTGCAGATCTGGGTGGTTGCGTTCCTGGGTGACCTGCAGGCCGCGAGCCGGCGCCTGCTGGCCGAGGCTCGGGTGCGCGAGCGTCGCCGCGACCTCGATCAACAGTCCTGAGACCGGGGCCGACGCCCCAACGGGTCACCAGCCGCGGTCGACCCATTCCCGGAGGTGGGGTCGTTCACGGCCGATCGTCGTGTCGACGCCGTGGCCGGGCAGCACGATCGTGTGAGCGGGGAACGCGAACAGCCGGTTGTCGATCGAGTCGATGATCTTCGCGAAGTCGCCACCGTCGAACGAGGTGTTACCAGGTCCGCCGGGGAACAGGGTGTCGCCCGTGAACAGCAACGGTGTGCCCTCGAGTTGGAACGAGATCGATCCTGGTGTGTGGCCGGGGTTGTGGATCGCGTGCAACCGCAGTCGACCGACCTCGATCACCTCGGCGTCGTCGAGGAACACGTCGTATCCGACGTCTTTCAGCATCGGCGCATCGGCGGCGGTGACGGCGACCTCGTAGCCGGCTTCGCGGATCTGTGACACGGCCCCGATGTGGTCCCAGTGGCCGTGGGTCTCGAGGACACGGCGGACATCGAGTTGGCGGCACATGTCGAGCAGCAGATCGTGCTCGTTGGCCGCATCGATCAGCACCGACTCGCCGCTGCGGCGGCACCTCACCACGAACACGTTGTTGTCGTAGGAGCCGACGACGACGCGGTGGACCTCGACGTCGGCGTTCGTCCAGTGCAGCGTGGTGGATGGATGCGTCATGACTCCATTGTCGCGCGTCTCATGCCCAGCGGTGCCGACGGACCGGGCCGGCTCGAGAACGATGTCAGGACGAGATGACGGCGAGGCCCAGGCCGAGGGCCACTCCGATCTGGACCGGGTCGAAGGTGACGAAGCTCACGGGATCGGGGAGGCGTTCCGCTGCTGCCAAGTGGATCGCATCGGTGAGTCGGACGGGCTGCAACCGCGACAGGGTGGCGGCGCGGTCGAGGCAGCGCTGGTCGACCGGCACGACGTGCAGATGGTCCCACGCGAGACGTACCGCGTCCTCCAGGTCGGCGCGCAGGATCGGTTCGTCGGTGAGGCGATCGATCGCCGGGAGCGCCTCGGTGAGCGCCATTGCCGATGCGCACCAGACCGGATCGTTCGCGAGCGCGTCGAGCACAACGGCCCGCTGTGTGCCTTGGACGGTCAGTGCGAGCAAGGCGCTCGTGTCGAGGGCGATCGTCATCCGCGCAGCTCGCGGAGCGCACGATCGATCCGGACGCCCGACCAGATCTTCACCGGTGCCGGCGCCCGCCACGCGCCGGTGCGGCGAGGCGGGATCAGCGATCCGGCTGAGATCAGCCGTTCGATGTCGGGGGCGGCCTCGTCGAGCGGTGCGAGTTGTGCGACCGGCCGGCCATGGGCGGTGATGACCGTGCGTTCGCCGGCCTCGGCGCGCCGGACCGCGTCGGCCAACGATGCCCGAAGCTCTCGAATCCCAGATGTGTCCACATGCGTACACAATCAGATTTGCATGCGCCGCGCAAGGGGCAGCACACTGCACGCCATGAACTTCGCATTCACCGAGGAACAAGAAGAACTCCGCAACATCGTGCGCTCCTTCATGGAAGCCAAGAGCTCCGAAGCGGCAGTGCGCGAGCAGATGGAGACCGACGACGGCTACGACGCCGCGGTGTGGAGCCAGATGGCCGAGCAGATGGGCCTTCAGGGGCTGCACATCCCCGAGGAGTACGGCGGCTCGGGATACGGCTACGTCGAGCTCGGCATCGTGCTCGAGGAGATGGGTCGGGCCCTGTTGTGCGCCCCGTTCTTCTCGTCGGTCGTGCTCGCCGCCAACACGCTGCTCCAGTCGGGAGACGAGGCCGCCAAGCAGGCGCACCTGCCGGGCATCGCGAGCGGTGAGACGATCGCCACACTCGCGTTCACCGAGCCGTCCGGCAAATGGGACGAGGCAGGCATCACGATGCAGGCCACCGCCGCCGGCGACGGGTACACCTTGTCGGGCACGAAGAGCTTCGTGATCGACGGATCCACTGCCGGCCTCGTCATCGTGGCGGCACGCACTGCTGCCGGTGTCAGCCTGTTCGCCGTCGACGGTGACGCGACGGGCCTGACCCGAACGGCGCTGTCCACGATGGACCAGACCCGCAAGCAGGCCAAGCTCGACTTCGACAACACGCCGGCGACGCTCATCGGCGAAGACGGCAACGGCTGGAACATCCTGTCGACGGTGCTCGATCTCGCCGCGGTCGGCCTGGCCGCCGAGCAGGTCGGTGGCGCCCAGTTCGTGCTCGAGATGGCCGTCCAGTACGCCAAGGATCGCGTCCAGTTCGGGCGCCCGATCGGTTCGTTCCAGGCGATCAAGCACAAGTGCGCCGACATGCTGCTCGAGGTCGAGTCGGCAAAGTCGGCCGCCTACTACGGGCTGTGGTGCGCCAGCGAGATGAACGACGAGCTTCCGTCGGTCGCATCGCTGTCGAAGGCGTACTGCTCCGAGGCGTACTTCCATGCCACCGCGGAGAACATTCAGATCCACGGCGGCATCGGCTTCACATGGGAACACCCGGCGCATCTGTACTTCAAGCGGGCCAAGAGCTCCGAGTTGCTGTTCGGCGATCCGACCTATCACCGCGAACTGCTCGCCCAGCGCATCGGCATCTGAC
Source organism: Acidimicrobiaceae bacterium (assembly GCA_024641005.1). GTDB lineage: Bacteria > Actinomycetota > Acidimicrobiia > Acidimicrobiales > Ilumatobacteraceae > Ilumatobacter. Next base: position 2,850 of record JAHEDX010000127.1, on the reverse strand, counting down.
CGCACCGTCGCATTCGCAATGACCGCATCCGGTCGGCCCTAGGCTGGCCGGATGCGGCCGCGTCTGGCGTACCTCCACCTCCCCAAGGCGGCCGGCACCTCGATCCGGGCCGCGTTCTCGGCCTACTACGACCCGTCGGTCACCGTTCCGTGGTCGTTCGACCGTCACTTGTTCGGCGACGATCCGCGACTCGACGAGGTTCGCGAACCGGTCTTTCTCGGAGACGCAGAGGACCTGCGCTCCTACCGCTACATGGAGGGTCACTGGACGCTCCCCAGCATCGTGGCGGCGTTCGATCCATCAGACATCGTGTGCGTGCTGCGTGAACCGCGAGCGAGGTTTCTGTCGCACTACACGTTCTGGCGGGGGTGGCCGGACTCGATGCACGATCTGTGGGAGCCGTATCGTGCCGCCCGGTTCGCTCAGCTGCGCTTGAGCGAGTACTGCAGCGAGCCCGCCGTCGCCCACCAGGCCGACAACCTGGTGACCCGTCTGCTCCTCGGCCCGCACCCACTGGTACCGAACGATGCACACATCCGCTCCGGCGACATCGACACGTTGGCCGCTGAAGCATGCGATCGCCTGGATGGGTTGGGCCACGCCGATGTGCTCGAGCGCGGCGATGCGGTATACCGAGACCTCGAGATCTGGTTCGGCTCGCCGCTGATCCGCGAGCGGCTGAACGAGACCGACCTGGCCTACGGCGAGCCGGTCGACCTCGACGACTTGGCGGCGACTGGCACATTGGCGCTCGTGCACGACCGCAACGCTGCCGATCTGCAGATCTGGCATCACGTGGCCCAGCGACGCGGCATGAGCGGTGCCGAGGCGCGTCGCGTGTCGGACGCCTCGTTCGCCGCAGCGGTTGCCAAGGTCGCGATCGCGCACGCCAAGCCGTTGGTCCGTGAACCGGGTGCCCGGCATCCCCTCGACCGCGCCGCCGACGAGCAGCACGATGCCGTTGCGTCACGTCCGTCGGCCGCGGTCCGGATCGCTCAGCTCGTGCGGCGCGGCCCTCGCGCCGTGTGGGATCGCATCGTGGCCGAGGTCGAACACCGGCGGACCGGTTCGGCGTCCGAGGCCTAGGCTGGCGATCCGATGGATGCAACGACGGTCGTGTTCACCTTGATCGCGGTGCTGTTGGTGTTCGCGATCGCCGCCGGCACGGTGGGGCGTGAGGCCCATCGACTCGATTCCGTCGCACCGCGGGCGGTCTACCAACTCGACGAAGCCGTCGATTTCGTGGCCGACCGGCTCCCGGCGGCGAGCCAGGCCCGGTTGACCCCGGCCGAGGTCGACCAGCTCCTGCGGGCACATCTGCGCTGGATGCACGAACACGGCCTCCAGCCGGACCGGGCCGTCGATACCCGTCAGGCCATCGACGAGCCGATCGTGGTGAGCGAAAACGACCTCGTCGCGTATCTGCTGGCCGAGGCCGAGCGAGTCGGGGTCGAACTGCTCGACGACGTCGACGCCGTCAACGTCGTCGACGCCCATCTCGCATACTTCGAGGCAATCGGAGCCGTCGGCCCGCAGGCGCCGCTCGACGATGTGATCTGACTTCCCGACGCGCCATCGCCGGCTCGGTCGATCGACCCGCTTGCCTCGGTCACGGTGCTGCTGCAAACCTGTCGCACCCCATCTGAGTCGATGTGCTTGAATAGCTGCACCAGAGAGAGGAGGTGGTCCACACAATGAGTGATAGTTCTTACGGGACCCTGGAGGTGGTTGGCCGCTAGGTCAACAGGCTGGACGGCCTGGCGAATCTTCGCCAACCCCGCCGAACACGCTGCCGAAGCTCGTCCCATCGGCGAATACCAGGTTGTGTTCGGTCCCAAACAGTCAGAAAACGGCAACGGGGGAGTGCGTCAGCGCTCCCTCGTTCCGCGTCCGTTCCTGCAATCGCCGGCCGGGCGCGTACGATGTGCGCTCATGGATCGCCCCTCCCGTTTCGAGCACGCACGGTTCATCGGAGACAAGCGCACCCAGCTCGTCTACGACCTCGACGAGTGGACCGACGACGCCGTCGTGACCGAGTTCGTCGATGCCGGTGTCGGTATCCAGTTCGGGCCCGACACGCTGGCCGAGGCGCGCAACCGCGGTTACACGCTGGCTCGGCCCGGTCGGCATCGCATGCAACGCAAGCCGCGAGCCTGACGGTCGTCTCGGGGCCGCCGCCGTGGATCAAACTTTCCAGAGTGGATCCAACACGCTCGCCTGCCATATCAAGGTGCCACCGTCGACCGCCACGGACGATGCCGACCTTCCAGGGCTCGTCCTGTGCCACGGTTTTCCGATGGGGCCGATCGATGCCCGGCGGTCGGCCGGTACGTTTCCCCAGCTGATCGACCGGATCGCGTTCGAGGTCGGGTACGCCGCGATGACGTTCACGTTCCGGGGTTGCGGCACCAGCACGGGTGACTTCTCGCTACAGGGCTGGATCGACGATCTGCGCGCTGCGATCGACCATCTGACGCTGGAGACGGGTGTGTCCCGTGTGGTGCTGGTCGGCACCAACACCGGTGGTTCGATCGCGATCTGCGTCGGTGCCGACGATCCGAGGGTGTGCGCTGCGGCCTTGTTGTCGCCGCGCGCCGACTTCGACGACTGGTCCGAGCATCCGAGGCGGTTCCTCGACCACGCACGCGAGATCGGGGCGATCCGGACGCCCGGCTTCCCGAGGTCGATGGACGACTGGTCGCGGGCATTTCGCCGGTTCCGGCCAACGGCCGCGGCGCGGCGATTCGCCCCCAGGCCGCTGCTCGTGATGCACGGCGAGGACGACGAGAGCATCCCGACGTCCGACGCCCGCCAACTCGCCCAGTCCCACGGTGCCGCCGAGCTGTCACT
>JAHEDX010000058.1:2176-24771 GCA_024641005.1 Acidimicrobiaceae bacterium | reverse complement strand
TTCACGAGCTCGGCACGTTCGCCGGACGGGCGCCATCAGCCGATCTCGATGGCGGATCCGGCCGGGTTGACGGCGTACCACGAGGGAATCCCGGTGCCGTTGGTGTCGCCGGGTGCCTGGTCACCGGCGAAGTAGTACAAGAGGTGGCCGTGGTAGGTGACCTGGTTCGGCAGTATGCCGTCGGCGGTGCCGAGCTGCGAAACGTCGATGCCGCCGCCGCCCGTCGGAGTGCCGTCAGCGACGATCGGTGGCCAGTTGTCGGCACAGGCGCCGGTGCACGCCGTCGCCGTCCCCTGGTCCTGTTCGAACAGGTAAAGGGTGCGCCCGTCAGCGTCGACGAGATACTCGCCCAGCGATGTGTCGGTGGCAACGTTCACCGTCGTCGGGTCAGTTGGTGCGGAAGCGTCCGGGCCGGGAGCGCTGTCGGGGGTATCGATGGCGGCGGTGCTGGTGACTGTCGTGTCGGCCGAATCGTCGTCGCCGCCGCAGGCGGTGAGCACGAGCCCGGTGGCGACGAGCATGGTCAGAAGTCTTCGGCTAGTCATGGTGCTCTCCTGTCGTAGCGGTCGGCAGTTAGTACGACCGGAGGAGGCATGGAGATTGCAGATTCTCGATCGATCTGTGGCACGTCCCGGGAAGACGTCACCGTGACGGGGCCACCTGTGCCCGGGTCGGGATGTGAGGGCGGATGCTCAGCACCCTGTCGGCGGAGCTCGATGACATGCATCGCTCGGTCCGTCGGAGGCGGCTCCTCGATCAGTCGAAGGCTGCTGTTGCGAGCACGTCACCGTCGGAGACGATGCGCATCGCCGTCGCGTCGAGCAAGGTCGGATCGATACCGACCGCCCACACGCCCGACGCGACGTCCGCCGCGTCCCACCAGCCGACTTGCACCCATGTGCCATCGGGCCGCTGCAGTTCACAGTTCCGGGTCGCTGGGCCGGGGCGCGGCGCCGTGATCGTGACGAGCACGTGCGGAGTCGGTTCCGCGATGAGCTGCACCGATCCGACCTCGCCACCGGCGGCAGCGACGATCGTTGCGGTGGCCGCTTTCGGCTCGCCGTCGAGCCGGGCCGCCACGAATGCTCCCGCGAGCACCATCCCCCCGGCGACCGCTGCCACCCACCAGAGGCTGATGGATCTTCGAGGAGGTCTCGCGGCGCCCATGTCGAGTCGCGAGAGCGCTCGAGTCTCGAACCCCGCTGGTGGCTCCACCCGCGGTGCAGCGAGCAGGAGCCGGTCGGCCACGGTGCCGAGGCTGTCGAGCAAGGATCGACAATGTGGGCAGTCGGCAGCATGGGCGAGGAGTGCACTTCGCAGCGGTTCATCCAACTGGCCGAGCGCCAACTCATCGGCGTGGACATCGAACTGCTCACAACCGACCGAACCCTGCGCGCTCACGGTGCCACCTCCGCGACCGCGATGCGTAAGCGGCGCAGCCCGGTACGGATCCGGGTCTTCGCCGTGCCGACCGGGATGCCCTCGATGTCCGCGATCTCCGACGCCGTCCTCCCCGCCAGAGTCGCGAGCAACACCGCACGTTGCTGTTCTACAGGCAGCCCAGCGAGCTCGACGCCGAGCCTGCCGAGCTGATCCGCATCGATGGCAGCTTGCTGCGGGTCGACGGCCGACGAGTGTGGCAAGAGCTGGCTGACGAGATCGGGATCGAACGGAATGGCACGCCGCACCCGCATCGCATCGATCGCCAGGTTCCGGGTGATCGTCAGGAGCCACGTCGCCACCGAGGCCCGCCTGGCGTCGTACGTGCCCGCATGCCGCCATGCCCGCTCGAACGTGACCTGAGCGAGATCATCGGCCAGCGCAGCGTCACCGAGCATCGTGACCGCCAGCCCGTAGACACGACGCTGGAATCGCCTGACGAACACCGCAACCGCGTCACGCTCCTCGAGTGCAACCGCGGCAAGGAGGGCATCATCAGAGAGCCGATCGAGATGCCGCATCATCCTCACTGTACGAACGACCCGGACCGACGGATTGCATCCCACTGCAGTCCCTTCAACCAGCCCAGTCGTCTGACGTGTGCCGTACACCTCGATCTGCCGGTCCCGATGCGCAGACGAATCCCGACGGAGTCGGTGATCGTTCGCGTGGCAGCCGGTTGGACGGCAGGACGGCGTCGCGTGGGCAGATGGCGCGTCAGGCGACGGTGACGTCCTGGCAACCGTCGGTGCGAACGCAGGCCTCGGAAGCAGACATGGCCACGGCCACCAGGACTTGACATTCGTGCGACAGGCCTTGTTGGGCACCACGCGCCACGCTTACCCGACGTTGTCTCAGAGGCGAGCACGATGCGCGCCTGGGGTCTGGACGAAGCGGGACCCTCCCGTCGAGTCTCCCCGAGGGGGTTCTCATGAAGCATGTCAGTCTTCTCATCGCCGGTGTTGCTGCAGCCGCAACCATCGTCGCCCTTCCTGCGGTTGCATCGGCTGCTCCGAAATCCCAGACCACGGTCACGGTGGACTGCGAAGGAACTGCAAACGATGGCCCCGTGACGGTCGGTGCGTCGAGTGGCACGTGGACGCCTGCGTTCCGCGGCCACACCGTCTTCGTACCGGTCGAGTTCGGCGAGTTCCACGGCAGCTACACCCCCGCAGGTGGTGCCCCGCAGTACTTCACGGATCCGCCTGCCGTGCAGAACGCGAACAAAGCCGGAGTTCATGAACGGCTCGCCTGTGACTACCACGTGTACGGCGAGGACGCTTCGGGAGGCGTGTTCCAGGGTGATGGCTCGGTCGTCGTGGCCATCGTCGGAAAGCCGTAGCCCAGGCGAACAGGGCGGTCCTCTCGTCGTTGAACCTGCGAGGTGGCACTCACAACGGTGAGGGCCACCTCGCAGGCAGATGTTCCGGCGTGGCGTGACGTGTCAGACACGACATCCGCCGTCGCGTACGGTCGTGCAGCACACACAGCTGACGACCGGGTTCGTGTTGGTTCGGCACGAGTGCCGGTGGTGCTGACGTAGTTCAACTCGACGAGCCGGCATGTTCTACGTCGGCATGTTCTACGCCGGCAGCGCTCAGGATGCGTAGTCGAGCACTTGCTCGGGCAGGTTGACTCCGGCGGCGAGATCGATGCCGTGGACCGCTGTTGCGTGCGAGCGGAACCATTCGTCGAACGGGTCGTTCGACGTCGCGACTCCGAACAGCGACGCTGCCAGGTCGTCGGATTCGAGCAGCACGATCGCGACGTCTCCTCCCGGTGTCGATTGGATCCACGTGGCTTCGCGGGTGATGCCATGGCGAATGCGGGAGTTCCGGTGATCGTCGCTTCGGTCGCCGCGCCAGCAGGCGAGCATCTCGTCACGATCGGCATCGGTGGCGCCGGGAACGATCGGGAGGGCGAAACAGATGGTCTGGGTCATGGTCGGGCTCCTTCGGTGAGAGTGCCGTCGACATCGGTGTCGGTGGCATTGCCATCGTCGTCCGGACTCACCGATCTGCCCATCCCTGTCCGCCTGGGATTTTCCTGCATCTGGCTGTACTTGCCGGCCTCGGAGGTGCAGGATGCTGCCATGGCAGCGAGCTCCGCTGAAACAGCGAGGTTGGTGGACGACGTCGAGCGAATCGCGAGTCGAGCGCTGCCGTACGCCGAGCTGCACAACGCCATCACCGACCGCCTTCGACGAGTCATGCCGATCGATGCCGCCTGCTGGCACGGGCTCGATCCGGCGAACTTGTTGATGACGACGGCGAACCCGGTCGAACTCCTGGCCAATGGCTTCATGACGACAGAAACCGAACCGATCGCCGCCGGCGCGGTGCTCGCGAGCGAATACCAGCGCGACGACGTCAACAGTTTCACGTCGCTCGCCGCGCGGCGGCGGCCATCCGCGATCCTGAGCGAGACCACGCGGGGGAGACCCGAGCGAAGCGCGCGATACAACGAGTTCCTCGAGCCGTTCGGGCTCCCGTACGAGATGCGAACGGTGATGGTGACGCGTGGCCGTGCGTGGGGATGCGTCGTGTTCCACCGGACCGAGGCGAGCGGCGATTTCACCACGCAGGACGCTGCCCTGATGGGCAGGCTCTCACGCCCGATCGCCGAGGCATTGCGCAACACGCTGCGCGTCGATGCTGCTCGTCGCGCCGGTCCGCTCGCCCCCGGCATGTTGCTGCTCGACCCAAACGATGACGTCGAGCTCGCAACGCCGAACGCGGCCGAATTGCTCGACCTCCTGCGCCACACCGATACCGTCACCCGCGGCCTCCCGGCGAGCGTTCTCATCATCGCAGCGCAGACACGAGCGGCGGCGGCGGCGGGCAAGCAGCCGGAGCCGTTGCATGTGCCGACGTCCGCCGGCTGGGTCACCGTGCACGGCTCGATGCCCGACGGTCGTCACGGGCATGTCGCCGTCATCCTGCAAGGCACGCCCGAGGACCATGCTGCACCGTTGCGGTTGGAGGCGTTCGCCCTCAGCCAACGCGAACGCGAGGTGGCCACATTGATCGCGCAGGGGCTCGACACCGCCGCCATCGCGCAGCGCCTGTACATCTCGCCGTGGACGGTGCAGGACCACTGCAAGGCGATCTTCGACAAGACCGGGACACGCAACCGTGCCGAACTCCGCGCCCAGGTCTTCTTCCACGATCACCTGCCGGCGATCGCGGTGCAGACCCCGCTCGACGCCGGCGGTCACCTCGAGCAATCCCCGACGGGCACCTGACCTCGCTCGCCTGCCCCCTCGAGCCCGATCGCATTCCGGAGCTGACGGCACCGACCGGAGCCGCGGCCGGGCAGAGGCCCACCGCGCTCGCACCGCGGTGCTCACGAGCGACTCGAGCGGAGCGCACCGCGCGATCCGAGGTCGGCACTTACCTCGACCTCCGACCTCGGCGGACGCGCGACGGCCGAGTTCGCATGGGTCGCTCGAACCATCTAACATTCGTGTCACATCCCTCGGACGACAAGGACTGACATGACGACGGCGACACAGATTCCGTTCGTGCACTACCTGGCGCTTGACGACGGTCCGCCCCACCTGGTCGCGCACGAGTGCACCTCGTGCGGCGCCCACTACTTCGACCGGCGCAACGCATGCGCCGGCTGCTTCGGCACCGAGTTCCGATCGGCGGACGTCGCGACGACCGGTGAACTGCGGACGTTCTCGATCGTGGCCTTCGCGGCACCCGGCGTCGAGGTGCCGTTCGTGGCGGGCGTCGTCGACTGTGACGGCACCAGCGTCATGGCCAACATCATCAACGTCGACCCGACCCCCGAGAAGATCCACACGGGCATGAGCGTCCGGCTCGCCACCTATTCGATGGGTGTCGACAGCGACGGCGTCGAAGCCATCGGCTTCGGTTTCGAACCCGCCCCCTGACCCACCGACCACCCGAACTCGACCCAGCGACCCACGCCCGTCACAAGGAGCAACCAATGAGTGCATCAGACGAGGTCTTCATCCTCGGCATCAACATGACGAAGTTCGGTAAGCACTTCGACAAGGACGTCGTCGATCTCGGCGCCGAAGCGATCATGGCAGCGCTCGCCGACGGTGGCGTCACGATGGCCGACATGGGCATCTTCGCTGCCGGCAACCTGCTGGGCTCGGGTGGCATCGGACAACAGCTCCAGAAGCAGGTCGGCCAGACCGGCATCCCGGTGTTCAACGTGTCCAACGCGTGTGCCACTGGTGCCACGGCGCTGCGCACGGCGATCATGGCGATCAAGGCCGGCGAGTGCGACATGGGTCTCGCCGTGGGTGTCGAGAAGCTCGCCGGTGCGGGGCTGCTGGCCGGCGGCGACCGCGCCGCCGACGGCGACTCGTGGACGCCTCAGGGCCGCTACGGAGCGGTCGGCCCGATCGACGGCCGTGTGGGAACGGCCACGATGCCGGGTGTCTTCGCCCAGATCGGGATGGAGTACGGCCACCGCTACGGCGGTGTCGACTTCGAGTTGTTCGCGAGGATCTCCGAGAAGAACCACTCGCACTCCACCCTGAACCCGCTGGCTGCCTACACCAAGGCGATGAGCCTCGAACAGATCATGGGCGACATGATGATCGCCTACCCCAACACGCGCCCGATGTGCTCGGCGAACTGCGACGGTGCCGCGGCTGCGGTGGTCGTCAGCGGGGCGAAGCTCAAGACGCTGTCGCTCGAGCAGCAGCGTCGGGCGGTCAAGGTGTCGGCCTCGATCCTGACGAGCGACCCCTACGAAGAGGCCTGTCAGGTGTTGCCCAACGTCAACACGCTGACCCGCAACGCCGCCCGGCAGGCGTACGAGGCGTCGGGGGTCGGCCCCGACGATCTCGACCTCGTCGAGCTGCACGACTGCTTCGCCACGGCCGAACTGGTGCACTACGACAACTTGATGTTGTGCGAGGAAGGCGGTGCCGCTGACTTCTTCAACTCCGGTGCCACGTGGCGCACCGGCTCGACACCGGTCAATGTGTCCGGCGGTCTGCAGTCGAAGGGGCACCCGATCTCGGCGACCGGTATCGCCAACATCTGGGAGGTGTGCCATCACCTGCGCGGTGAGGCCGGCCCCCGTCAGATCGAAGGCGCCAAGGTCGGGCTCGCTCACGTGATCGGGCTCGGCTCGGCGTGCGGCGTGCACGTCCTCGAGAAGTCGGCCGCCTGACGGACGCGGGTGGATCGGGGACGCGGCGTAGAAGCGATCGAGGGATGCCCGAAGGAGACGTTCCCGACGGGACGTGCCCGGCGAGGACACGGCCGACGAGATCCTGACGGCGTGATCGACGCATTCGAGGGTCCGGTATCGCTCCGGAACCACAATGGGGACAACATGGTCCCGTGACAGCAACAGGGGAAAACACGATGGGGCCATTTGCAGGACTGCGAGTCATCGACCTCTCACCCAACCGGGTCGGGGCACAGACGAGTCAGCTGTTCGCCGACTTCGGTGCGGACGTGATCATGGTCGAACCACCCGGCGGCTCCGTGAACCGGCGGCATGCCGCCTTCCCGTTCTGGTGTCGCGGCAAGCGCAGCATCGTGCTCGATCTCGGCGAGCAAGCCGACCGTGACACGCTGAAGTCGCTCGCGCTCCACGCCGACGTCCTGATCGAAACCAACCGGCCCGATCATCTCGACCGGCTCGGGCTCGGGTACGACGATCTGAGCGCCGAGAATCCGGGGTTGATCTACACGTCGATCACGGGATTCGGCCGCCAGGGCCCGTATCGGGACGTCCCCGGTTACGACGGCCTCGTGATGGCCAAGATCGGAGGGTTCCATGCGTTCCAGCGGATGAGCCCCTACGACGCGCCACCGCTGGTCAACGTCCCGTTCGCGTCGTTCGCGGCGAGCCAGGTGGCCACGCAGGGGATCCTCGCGGCATTGATCGAACGTGGGCGCAGCGGGCGGGGCCAATGGGTGGAGACGAATCTCGCCCAGGCGTTCACCACGCTCGACACGTGGGCGTGGTTCGAGTACCTGATCGCTGATCGCTGGCCCGACGCCTTCACCAAGACTGCGCCCTACGACGACGAAGGGCGCCCCGCCAGCCCGCTCACGTTCATGTTGTTGGTCGCCCTCACGAAGGACGGTTCGTGGTTGCAGTTCGCGTCGGTCGCACCTCACCTGTATGCGGCGTTGATGAAGTCGCTCGGGTTGGCCTGGATGTTCACCGACGACGAGTGGAAGGGCCTGCCAGTCCTCGAAGGGCAACCAGAAAAGCGGCAGGAGCTGTGGACCAGGATGCTCGAAGCGGCCCGCGAGAAGACGCTCGCCGAATGGAACGAGATCTTCGACACCGACCCGAACGTGTTCGCCGAACAATTCCGCAACGGGCCGGTCGCGCTCGAGCATCCACAACTCATCCATGACGGTTTCACCGTCGACATCGAGGACTCCGAACGGGGCGTCGTGCGGCAACCGGCGGCGATCGTCAAGGCGGCCAACTCGCCGGCGGACCTGACGCGAAGTGCACCGAAGCTCGACGAGCACCGCGCCGACATCCTGGCGTTGGCGGCGTCGCCGGTCGAGCCGCTCGCCGGCGGCCAGGCCTCGGACGATCTACCGCTCGCCGGTGTCACCATCCTCGAACTGGCGACATTGTTCGCGGCCCCGCACGGCACGACCATGCTCACCGATCTGGGTGCCAGAGTGATCAAGGTCGAACCGATCGCCGGTGACCGGATCCGCATGATCCTGCCGTTCCCCGAAGCCGGTGGGTTCAAGGTGATGCAGGGTAAGCACAGCATCTCGATCGACCTGACGACGCCGGAGGGCGTGGCGATCATCCAGCAGGTCGCGAGCACCGCCGACGTCGTGGTGCAGGGCTATCGCGCCGGGGCGATGGCCAAACTCGGGCTCGACTATCGATCCGTCAAGGTCGCCAATCCGGACGTCGTCTACGTCAACGCCCCTGGCTACGGCGTCGACGGGCCCTACGGCACCAAGCCGGCGTACGCCCCCAGCATCGGTGCCGCGTCCGGCATTCCGCTCGCCAACGTCGGAGCGACCGTCGAGGAGCGCGCCGACCTCAGCATGGAACAGATCCAGGACGCTGCCCGTCGCCTCTCGGCCGCCAGTGCGTCGGCCAACGCCCAAGCCGACGGCTTCGCCGCACTCGGTGTGGCGACGGCGATCCTGTTCGGGCTGGCGGCCCGCGATCGCGGCGCCGGTGGCCAGGAACTGTTCAGCTCGATGCTCAACACCGGCTGCCACGCGATGTCCGCCCAGGCGATCACCTATCCGGGCGCGCCGAGGGAGCCGAGCCCGGGCATCGAGCTGCGGGGGCTGGGGTCGCTGTACCGGGTCTACGACGCGGCGGACGGCTACGTCTTCCTGGGCGCCCACACCGACTCGGACTGGGCGAGGCTGGCCGACGCGCTGGCGCCCTTCGCCGATCTGGCGGGGGATGCGCGGTTCGCCGACAGCGCTTCACGCAATGCCAACACGAGCGCCCTCATCCAAGTCCTGTCCGGGGTGTTCACGCAGAGGACCGCAGCTGAATGGGAAGCCGACCTGCTCGCCAGGAAGATCGCCTGCGTCGAGGTCACCACCGACCTCATCGAGACGAAGTTGTTCGACGAGCCGTTCGGCCGGGCCAGCGGGTACGTCGCCGACGTCGTGCATCCGATCCTCGACGAGCACATCCGATTGGCGCCTTACATCCGGTTCTCGCGATCGCAGACGCAGGCGCTTGCCGGCGTGGTCAACGGCCAGCACACCGACGAGATCCTCGCTGAGCTCGGCAACACCGCAGAGCAGATCGCCGACCTGCGCGAGCGGGGAGTCGTCGCATGAGCGGCGAGTTCGAGGGGCGGGTGGCGCTGGTCACCGGTGGGGGCCAGGGCATCGGCGCCGCCACCGCGATCGCGTTGGCGCGAGACGGTGCCGACGTCGCGTTCAGTTTCCGGCGCGACGAGGAAGCGGCCGCGGCGACGGTGGCCGCGATCGAGGCGCACGGTCGGCGAGCGCTGGCGATCAAGGCCGACATGGGCGACGCCGACCAGGTGATGGGAATGATCGACCAGACACGCACCGAGCTCGGGCCGATCACGCTGCTCGTCAACAATGCTGCCTACACCCACCTGATGACGGCCGATCAACTCACGCCCGACCGGATGCGCCGGTTCTTGGCGACCAACGTCGAGGCGCCCTATCTGGCCACCTGGGCGGTTCGGGACGACATGCGGGCCGCCGGTGGGGGAGCGGTCGTCAACGTGTCGTCGCTGAGCGCCACCTCACCGAACCCGATGATGGTCGGCTACTCCACCAGCAAGGGTGGGCTCAACTCGTTTGGCCACGCCGCGGCGATCGCGCTGGCCGACGAGGGCATCCGCATCAACACGGTCGCACCTGGCTTGATCATGACGCCGCGGGGTGACACCGTCGACCCCGAGATGATGAAGAAGTTCACATCCGGGATACCGATGAGGCGTGGTGGTGAGGCGGGTGAGGTCGCCGAGATGATCGTGTTCCTGCTGTCCGAGAAGGCGAGCTACATCACCGGCGCCGACATTGCCGTGGCCGGAGGTCAGCGCTAGGGGATCGACGGCCGTGTCGGACGTTCGTGCAGCCAGATGGGCTGATCGACGTTTCCGATCAACATCTGAAAACATCATTTTCAATTACCGAAACAGGCTGTTACAGTCGCTGCTGTTGACAGCACTGTCAGATGGGGAAGGGGTCACGTGCGGATCGGAGTCGTCTCCGACATCCATGGGAACGCCGAGGGACTGACGTGCGCGCTCGAGCGCATGGGGGACGTCGACGAACTGTGGTGCGTCGGTGACATCGTCGAAGAGTTCCGATTCAGCAACGAGACCGTGGCGACCCTGCGCGAACGGGAAGCCCGGTGCGTGCTCGGCAATCACGACACCGGGTTCCTCGGCCCGCACGGCGAACGCGCCCGGGCCGCCGACCACATCGACCCCGACCTCGTCGCGTGGCTCGCGTCGCACCCGCTGTCGATCGACACCGTGATCTCGGGGCAGCGGATCGTCATGACACACGCCAGCCCCTGTGCGCCCCACACCCAGTACGTGCTGCCGCACTCGCCGGAGGTCAAGCGGATCGGCGACGTCGACGCCGACCTGGTGATCATCGGCCACACCCATCGCCAGATGGTGCACCGTGTCGGCCGCCCGCTCGTGGTGAACCCCGGCTCGGCGGGACAGGCCCGTGACCCGCGCAACGGTCGCCGGCTCTCGTACGCGGTGCTCGACGTCACCACCGCGGCCATCGACGTCACGATCGACGACTACACCGTCGAATCACACCAGCTCGAATCACACCAGCTCACGTCGCTCGCCTCGGCGGGCCCAGGAGGAACCAGTTGAACACCATCAGAGACAAGTGCGCGATCGTCGGCGTCGGTACCACCGAGTACTACAAGCGTGGCCAGTCGTATCCCGAGACCGAGTTGTCGATGGCGTGCACGGCGATCCTCGCCGCACTCGACGACGCAGGCCTCACGATCAACGACCTCGACGGCTTCTCGATCTATTCGAGCTCGTGTGATCCCGCGACGGTCGGCGCCGAGCTCGGTGTTCCCGAGATCCGTTGGGCGACCACCACCACATCCGGCGGCGGCGGATGCGTCGGGGCGCTCGGTGTGGCGGCATCGGCGATCGAGACCGGCCAGGCGACCACGATCGTCAGCCTGATGACGCTGCAGCAGCTCAACCGGCGGCTCGGAGGCTCGGCGGTCGGCGGAATGATGATGTTTGCGATGATGTCCGACGGCGGTGGCAGTCCGTACGGCGGCGGAGGCGTGCCGCCGTCGGCAGCGTTCACCGCGAACAACGGCCTGCTCTCTCCCGGGCACAGCTTTGCCCAGATCACCAACCGGCACATGCACCTGTATGGCACCACCCGCGAACAGATCGCAGAGGTCGCGCTGTCGAGCCGCAAGAACGCCGGCACCAACCCGCGTGCGCTGCGGCCCGAGCCGATCACCATCGACGACTACTTCAACGCCCGCATGATCAATGATCCGTTGTGCCTGTTCGACTACACGATGGAGTCCGACGGGGCGGTCGCCGTGATCACCACCTCGACCGAGCGGGCCCGCAACCTCAAGCAGCCCCCGGTTCTGATCAGCGCCGCGAGCCACGGTGGCACCGGCCGATGGGGGCCGGCCCTGTTCCGGTACTTCCAGACGCCGGACGAGTATTTCGCCACCTCGGGCCACCGTCCGGTGGCGAAGCGGATGTACGAGATGGCCGGCGTCGGCCCATCCGACGTCGACGTCGCTCTGCTCTACGACCACTTCGCGCCGATGGTGATGATCCAGCTCGAGGACTACGGCTTCTGCCCGATCGGCGAGGGTGGTCCATTCCTCGCCGACGGCAACATCCGCTACGGCACGGGCTCGATCCCCGTCAACACCCACGGCGGCAACCTGTCCGAGGCGTACATCATCGGTATGACCCACGTGCGTGAAGCGGTTGAGCAGCTGCGGGGCACCGCAGCGAACCAGGTGGAGGGCGCCGAAGTCGCCCTCGTCACGGGTGGCCCCGCCGGCCTACCCGTTTCCGGTGCGATTCTCAGGAAGGACGTCTGATCATGGCTGGAGATTTCGGAAATCTGGAGCGGGGCAAGTTCCCAACGATCCTCAAGGAGACGCACGCCGACTCCCTGACCCAGCCGTTCTGGGATGCCGCCAAGGAAGATCGATTGGTGTGCCAGCACTGCACGAACTGCGGCACGTTCCGGATGCCGCCGTCGCCGTTCTGCTTCAACTGCCAGTCGCGCGACCACGACTATCCCGAGCTGCCGGGAACCGGCACGGTCTACAGCTTCACGGTCGTTCGGCACCCTCTGCATCCCGATCTCGCGGAATGCTGCCCGTACGTCTCGGGGGTGGTCGAGCTCGACGGTACGCAGGGTGCAGGCGCCCGCATGCTCGTCAACATCATCGACTGCGATCCCGACGCGGTGAGGATCGGCGACAAGGTCGAGATCGTGTTCGAGCACGTGACCGAGGAGATGTCGACCCCGCGCTTCCGGCCGCTCTCCGGCTGAGTCCACCAGCAGAACGATCAGCGAACCGACCATCACGAATCAGGCCATCATCGAAGGAGAACCACCGTGAAGATCTGGGCCAACTCGGGCGACTCGCACCTCGTCGAGCCCGACGACCTGTTCACCACCAGCCTGCCCGCCGAACTCGCCGAGCGGATGCCCCGTTCGGTGAAGGACCCCGACGGCAGCCACGAGACGCTGTACATCGACGGCCAGGAGTTCCGCCGGCAGATGCCGAAGGCGGCCAACCTCAAGGACGAGCACGGCCTGACGGTGGTCGAACGGGCGCCCGGCGCCAACGACATGAAGCTCCGCCTGATCGACCTCGACCAGGAAGGCATCTGGGCTGAGCTGGTGTACCCGTCGATCGGCATCTGGATGGGATCGATCCAGGACCCGAAGCTGCTCGCAGCCGGATGTGCGGCGATCAACGACTGGGCGTTCGAGTACCAACGCTTCGACCCCCGCTACGTGTGCACCGCGACGATCCCGCTGCTCGACGCCGAGCACGCTGTTCCTGAGATCCACCGGGTCGCCGACATGGGCTACAAGGCCGCCTACTTCTCGGTCACGCCAGGTCTCGGTGCCCGTGACTGGCACTACACCGATGACTGGGAGCCGGTCTGGTCGGCGATCGAGGAGACCGGCCTCGTCATCGCGTTCCACATCGGCACCGAGGCACACGACGCGACCACCATGCACGGTGCGTACTACCGCGGCCCTGGTGGCGCACTGATCAACTACATGGAGACCACCTACGGCGGCCAGCGGGCGATCACGAAGATGATCGCGTCAGGCGTGTTCGATCGTCACCCGGGCATCAAGGCGATGGTCTCCGAAGGTGGCGCGACGTGGGGTCCGTTCGTCGCCGACCGCCTCGACGAGGCCTACCGGCAGCACTGGTCGATGGTCAAGCCGCAGCTGCGCAGGCTTCCCAGCGAGTACCTGTACGAGAACGTGTACGCCTCGTTCCAGCACGACCGCTCGGCCGTGAAGGCGATGACCACCATGGGCTGGCAGAACATCTGCTGGGGCAGCGACTATCCGCACATCGAGGGCACGTTCGGGCACACCCAGAAGACCTTGCACGAACTGTTCGACGACGTCGACGAGGCGTCGATGCGGCGCATGACGGTCGGAACGTTCGAGGAACTGTTCCCGCACGTCCCGCCGGCGCCGGCCAACGGCACCGAAGTCCCCGGTGAGCGCTGAACTGTGACCGACCTGGTCTCCCGTCGCCGTGACGGCCACCTGTTGGTCATCACGATGCAACGGGAGACCAAACGCAACGCCGTCGACCGGTCGCTGGCCGACGCGATCAGTGACGCGCTCGACGAGCTCGACGACGACCCCGATCTGTGGTGCGGGGTCATCACCGGAGGGCCGTCGTTCTTCTCGGCCGGCAGCGACCTGACCGCCGGAGGCGACTACGTCACCGAGCGCGGTGGCGAGTACGGCATCATCCGGCGCAACCGGCGCAAACCGTTGATCGCCGCCGTCGAGGGCTTCGCGCTCGGGGGTGGCATGGAGATCGTGCTGGCGTGCGACATGGTGGTCGCCTCGACGTCGGCGCGCTTCGGGCTGCCAGAGGTCGGGATCGGGGTGATCCCCACCTGCGCTGGCCTGTTCAGGGCGCCCCAGTCGCTGCCGCTCAATCTGGCGCGTCAGATGATCCTGACGGGCGAGCCGATCACCGCCGAGCGGGCCCATGCGGCCGGTTTCGTCAACGCGCTGGCCGAACCGGGGCAGGTGCTCGATGCCGCGATCGCGTTGGGGCAGCGGATCTGCCGGAACGCGCCATTGTCGGTGCAGGCCTGCCTCGCCGCCGTCAACGGTGAGCTGGGTGACCGCGCCGACCGCGGTTGGGAGTTGACCGATGCGGCGAAGGGCTCGATCTTCGGCACCGAGGACGCTGCCGAAGGCGTCGCATCGTTCCTCGAGAAGCGTCCGCCGGAATGGAGGGCACGCTGACATGAGCGACACGATTCGGCTCGACATCGACGACGGTGTCGCGACGATCACGATCGACCGCCCCGAGCACCGCAACGGCGTCAACCTCGCGATGGTGACCGAGATCTACGACACCGTGCTCGCATTGGCGGCCCGCAGCGATCTGCGCGTCGTGGTGCTCACCGGGGCCGGCGACCGGTTCTTCTGCCCGGGTGCCGACCTCGACGGGTCGCGCCGCAGCGACGACTCGCCGGCGGCACAGATGCCCGACCTGCGATACATGCAGACGGCCGTCGTGCTGCACGAGATGCCGGCGGTCACGATCGCCGCCATCAACGGGTCGTGTGCCGGCGCCGGGCTCGGTTGGGCCGCCGGCTGCGATCTCCGAGTGGCCTCGTCGACGGCGATGTTCGCGACCGCGTTCCTCGACATCGGTGTCGCCGGCGACATGGGCCTGCCATGGTCGCTGTCACGGATCGTCGGGCCGGCGAAGGCCCGCGAACTGTTCTTCCTCCAAGGCAAGTTCTCGGCCACCGAAGCGCTCGAGATGGGGCTCGTGTCGGCGGTCCATGCGCCCGACGAGTTCCGCAGCGAAGTCGCCGCCGTGGTCGATCGGTTGCGCAACGCTTCGCCCGACGCCCTGATGGCGCTGAAGGCAAACTTCGTCGCCGCCGAACGCCTGTCGTTCGGTGACTTCGTCGCCCTCGAGAGCGAGCGCCACGTCGCGCTGGTGACCGGGCCGTCGTTCCAAGCGGGCATCGCCCGATTCATCGCCAATCGGGAGGCCCGATGACCGATCTCGTGTTCACGCCAGCGCTCGACGACGCCGAGCCCTATGACGAGTTCGCCCTCGTCGCCGAGAACGCCGCCGAGATGGGTGTGGCGTGGCCGTGCGCCCACATGCCGCGTCGGCTGACGGCAACGTTGGCGTCCGGTCAGGCGTTGAGTGTGATCCGGTGGGGCGACGCCGATCCCGAGATCGTCTTCTTGCACGGTGGCGGCCAGAATGCCCACACGTGGGACAGCGTGATCGTGGCGCTGGGTCGGCCCGCGCTGGCGATCGACCTGCCTGGTCACGGCCGCTCGGATCGTCGCAGCGACGGGAACTATGGCCCGTGGGAGAACGCCCTCGTCGTGGCCCAGGTGATCGAGCAGATGGCACCGAATGCGCTGGGCGTGGTCGGTATGTCGCTCGGTGGCGCGACCAACACCAGGCTGGCGGCCACCCGGCCCGATCTCGTACGCCATGCGGTCATCGTCGACGTGACCCCGTCGGTCAACGATGAGGGTCGGGTGATGACGCCCGAGCAGCGCGGCACCGTCGCGTTGGTCAGCGGCCCGCCGACCTATGAGTCGTTCGAGGCCGTGTTCGAGGTGACGATGGCGGCCTCGCCGTTTCGTACCGAACCGGGTGTACGGCGCGGCCTGCGCCACAACATGGTGCGGCTCGACGACGGTCGGTGGCGCTGGCGCTACGACATCGGCGGCAGCGCCGAGCCGTCTGCGGCGTCTCGCGACTGGGTCGATTTCACGCCGATGTGGGACGACGTCGGAACGATCACCGTGCCGACGATGTTGATGGTCGGCGGTGAGTCGGTGTTCGTGTTGCCCGAGGACATCGACGAGTTCCGTCGCCGTCTGCCCAGCGTGCGGGTCGAATCCGTCCCCGGAGCAGGCCACGCGATCCAGAGCGATCAACCCGCCGCGCTGGTGGCCCTCCTCAATGACTTCCTGTCCCACTGACGCAACGTGCCAGGCACGTTTCGTACTTACGAAACGTGCCAGGCACGTTTCGTAACTACTTGGGCTCGCGTGGGAGGCCGAGCGCTCGTTCGCCGAGCAGGTTCTGCATGATCTGGTTGCTGCCACCCGAGATCGTGTACGCCTTGGCATACAGGAACTCGTCCTGCCAGTGCCCGTTGTCGAGGGCCTCGGGGTCCTCGGTGGCGAGCGCGCCCCTGATGCCCTGGATGTCGATGCCCAGATAGCTCAGCTGTTCGTTGAGCACAGCGAATCCGAGCTTCGTGAGCGGCACGTCGGCCTCGTTGATCGCTCCGTGCAGCCGACGTTCCATCGCGGCAGACGACACCCAAGTGGCGACCTCGACCCGGGCGTGAGCATCCGCGAGGCGCTGACGGATGATCGGATCGCCCCTGAGACCGGCGGCCCGGACATAGGCGATCAGGGCATCGAGGTTCTGGCGCAACCGGATCACGAGCGCACCGACCCCGGCCCGTTCGGATGCGAGGCTGGTGGTGGCGATGTGCCAGCCGTTGTTCTCGTCGCCGATCCGGTCGGTCGCCGGCACGACGACATCGTCGAAGAACACCTCGTTGAAATCGGAGGTGCCGGTCATCTCCCTGAGCGGTCGTACCGTGATGCCCGGCGTGTCCATGGCCAGCGCAAAGGCGCTGATGCCCGCATGCTTGGACGCGGACGGGTCGGTGCGGGCAAGCAAGTAGCCGATATCGGAGAAGGCGGCGTTCGTGCTCCACACCTTCTGTCCGTTGACCACGTAACGGTCACCGTCGCGAATTGCGGTGGTGCGCATGCCGGCCAGATCGCTGCCGGCGTCCGGTTCGCTGAACAGCTGGCACCAGACGTGCTCGTACGAGCGGATCTTGGGGAGGTACACGGCCTGCTGCCTGGGTGTACCGAAGTGCAACAGGGCGTGGGCGGCGAGACTGCCCGAGCCGATCGGGATCGGGGCGCGGGCTTTGGCGAACTCCTCGGTGACGATCAGTTCCTCTATCGACTGGTAGTTGTCCCCGCGCCCGCCGAACTGAGTGGGCCAGTCGGCGCCGTAGAACCCAGAGGCGTACAGCTGAGCGCTCCAGTCGCGCAGGACCCTGGATTCGTGTTCGTCCTCCGGTGATCGCGTCCCGACCCGATACGGAAGATTGGGCACGTTCGCCGCGATGTAGTCGCGGATGCGTTGGCGGAAGGCCGACTCGTCGAACTCGGACATCGGAACCTCCGGTGGTGCGTCTCGTGGCGGGTGCGTCTCGTGGCGCGAGCGTCTGCTGAAGTAGGTGAAGCTTTTCGAGATTAGTCTGACGATGTCGTCAAGTTCGCAGGGGAGACCGACATGTTCGATCTGACCGGAAAGACCATCGTGGTCACCGGGGGAGGGCGCGGCATCGGCCGGGGCATCTCCCGTTCGATGGCCAAATGCGGTGCATCAGTGGTGGTCGCCGGCCGGAGCGAGGCGCCATTACTCGACACCATCGCCGAGCTGGAGGCGCTCGGCGCTCGGGCCATCGCGGTGCCGACCGACATCACCAGCAGCGACTCGATCGCCGCTCTGGTGCAAGCGACCCTCGCCGAGTTCGGTTCGATCGACTGCTGGGTCAACAACGCAGGGAGCGCCAACGCGTCGGATGTGGGGCCGCTCATCGACCTCGACGAGGCCCAGTGGGACGTCGTCGTCGATCTGAATCTGAAGTGGACGTTCTTCGCCGCCCAGGCGGCAGCCCGCCAGATGGTCACCCAGGGGTACGGTGGATCGATCATCAACATCTCGTCACGCAGCGGTTCGCAGCCGTGCCCGATGACCGGCCAGTATGGCGCGGCCAAAGCCGGCGTCGAGAGCCTCACCGCGACGGCGGCCGCCGAGTGGGGCCATCACGGCATCCGGGTCAACGCTGTCGCCCCCGGCCTGGTTCCGACCGAGGAGAGCCTCGCTCCGGGGGGATCGATGAGCAAGCCGAGCCGCAGAGCGCGACAGGTGGCCTCGGTGCCGATGCGCCGCCTCGGCACGGTCGACGACATCGGTGCGGTGTGCGCCTTCCTGGCCTCCGACGAGGCTGCATGGACGACCGGGGAAACGATCCAGGTCACCGGCGGCAGTCGCATCCCGGTCGGGTACCTGACCTACATGCATCACATCACCGAGCAGCTCGCCGCCGAGCAGGAAGCAGGAGGACACAATGGCTGACCCGATCCCTGACGGCTCGATGGTTGATGACCCGCAACTTGAACAGCTCGTCGACGTCGACGCGCTGACGGCATGGCTCGACGAGCACGTCCCGTCGCTCGGCTCCGGCCCATTGAACGCGAAGATGATCCACGGTGGCACGAGCAACGTGATCCTGTCGCTCGATCGGGGTGCGGACATCTATGTCCTGCGGCGTCCGCCGGCTGTCCCCCCGCCCAACAGCGAACGCTCGGTGCTGCGCGAGGCCCGGGTGCTGGAAGCCCTCAACGGCACGAATGTGCCGCATCCGCACTGCTACGGCAGGTGCGAGGACGCGTCGGTGATCGGCGCTCCGTTCTACGTGATGGAGCTGGTCCAGGGGTGGGCCGCCGAACTTCGCGACGAGCACATCCATCACCACCCACCGTTCGATGTGGCGCCGTACGAGTACGGCATCCCGTACGCGATGGTCGACGGTCTCGTCGCGCTCGCCAACGTCGACTACCGCGAGGTCGGTCTCGAGGGGTTCGGCAAGCCCGACCAATACCTCGAACGACAGGTCGACCGATGGGCAGGGCAGCTGGCAAGCTACGGCGAGCTGTACGGCTACCCGGGCCGCGAACTGCCGGGCTACGACGTCACCGAGGCGTGGCTGCGCGCCAACATCCCCGCCGGGTACCGGCCGGGCATCATCCACGGTGACGTCGGGACGCCGAACGCGCTGTTCGCCTTCGACGCGCCGGCCCGACTGACGGCATTGATCGACTGGGAGCTCTCGACGATCGGTGACCCGTTGATCGATCTCGCCTGGCTGTGCCAGAGCATGATCGACGAACGCACCCCCGACATCGTGCCGACCAAGTCGCTCTACAACGTCGAGAACATGCCCAAGCGTCAGGAGCTCGCCCGCTATTACTCGGCCGGCACCGGGCGCGACATCAGCGAGTTCGACTACTACATGGTGCTGGCGATGTTCAAAGCCGGTTGCATCCTCGAGTACAAGGTCGCCCAGGCCGCCGCCGGGATCCTTTCGAAGGCGACCGGCGACATGTTCAGCTGGCTCGTGCTCGAGAACTTCGCCGAAGCCGAGCGCCTGATCCGTCTCGCCGGCTCGTAAGCCAGTTACGAAACGTGCCTGGCACGTTTCGTAACTACATGGTGTTCGGGTAGTACTCGCCGGGTTGGAGGGTGGCGACGTCGGCGGGTGTGGGCCCGTCGGTCGCTGAGTTCGCCGTGGAGGGTCAGCGGTCGCATCGTCCATTCGGTCATGCCGTACTCGCTCGTGATCCCGATCGCACCGACGACTTGATGAGCGTTGTCGTAGGTGTCGCGGCGGTGAGCGTGGCGAAGGTCGCGGCGGCAGCGGTCACTTCTCCCACCAACTCCTTCCGCGTCGGGCGCGGTACGGTCCGGGCGGTAGGTTGACGGATGTGTCAAGTGTCGTCCCGATCTCCACCGCCGATCGCGGTGGGGACCGGGACGAGCGACTGCTCAGCCGCGAGTTCCTGACCCTCGCCGCGGCGACGATGCTGTACTTCCTCGGGATGGGGGCGTCGAACCCGTTGATGCCGAAGTTCGTGGTCGACGAGCTGGGAGGAACCGAAGCCACTGCCGGCTTCGTGATGGGCACGTTCGCCGTCGCCGCCCTCATGACCCGGATCGTGTTCGGCCGTTTGGGGGACCGCAAGGGCGCCCGCCGCCTGATGGTCATCGGTTGCATCACATCGGCGATCGGACTCTCGGTGCTGATCGTGACCGACAGCGTCGCGCTCGCGATCGTCTCGCGCATGCTGATGGGCACCGCGCAGGCCGCAGCGATGACCGGTTCGACCGTGCTGGCGATCGATCTCGCACCCGAATCGCGACGCGGTGAGGCGGCGAGCTACATCCTCGTCGCCTTCCACCTCGGCCTGGGGTTCGGACCAGTGATCGGGGAAGCGATCCTCAACGCAGCCTCGTATGACACCGTGTGGATCACGCTCGCCTTGTTGGCGCTCGCCGGTGCCGGCGTCTCGATGCTGCTCCCGCACCGCCCCGGTGATCCCGACGCGCCACCGTCGCCGTGGATCCACCCCAACGGCATCGCCCCAGGCGTCGTCGCAGCATTCGGCATCGTCGGGTTCGTGACGTTCAGCACGTTCGTGCCGCTCTACGGCCCCGAGATCGGTCTCGATCGGGTGGGCCTCGTGTTCACGGTGGCCTCCTTGAGTATCGCCGCCGTGCGGATCGCGTTCAGCACCGCGCCCGATCGGCTCGGCCCGATCCGGGCGGGCTCGCTGGCGCTCGGCTTCTCGGCGGCCGGCTCACTCGTGGTCGCGCTCTGGTCCGCGCCGGCCGGCGTGTTCGTGGCCGCCGCCGTGTTGGCGGGCGGCATGGCGCTGCAAACACCATCGATGATCCCGGTCGCCGTCGAAGGCATCGAGCCACATGAACGGTCCTCGGCGATGGCGACCTTCACGATGCTGATGGATGTCTCCGTCGCCCTGACCGCCCCGCTGATCGGCCTGATCGTGAGTGGCATCGGCTACCGCACGGCGTTCCTGACCTCGGGTGCGACATCGGTGGTCGCGATCGTCGTGCTCTACGCCGTACTCGCCCCCCGCTGGCAGGCCCTCACGTCAGGAGCTACGAAAGGTGCCAGGCACGTTTCGTAACTCCGCGGCACCCCCGGTTCAGGATGTCGGCATGGGACGGGCACGACGGATCGACAGCACCGGCAGATGGTTCCACGTGTTCAACCGAGGCGCGGGGCGCAACGACATCTTCGAGTCCGACCACGATCGGGTCGAGTTCGAGCGCCTGCTGGGCATCGGCCACGACCGTTTCGGCGTCGAGGTCCACGCGTACTGCCTGATGGGCAATCACTACCACCTGCTCGTGCGTTGCCCCGATGGCGGGCTGTCCGAAGCGATGCATCAGCTCGGATCTGTGTACACCCGTCACCACAACAAGCGCCTCGGCACCGACGGTCCGCTGTTTCGCAGTCGGTTCTCGGCGATCGAGGTCGACTCCGACGCATATCTCACGTGGGTTGTTCGGTACATCCATCGCAATCCGATGGCGATCGCTCCGTCAACCCCGCTCGGACGCTACCGATGGTCGAGTCATCGGGTGTACCTGGGCAGTCGGCGGTGTCCACCGTGGATGCGGACAGCGGAAGTGTTGGGCATGTTCGGGTTCGATGCGCCGGCGTTCCACGAGTTCGTGGCCGCCGAGAGTGCTGGCGAACGGGACATCGCCAGCGCGGGCAACATCCCGCAGGTCGCGCAGCTCGCTATCGCTGAATCGGATCTCCCCGAATCCCAGAAGCATCGGTTGGACCGCACGATCTGTGCGTTGGTCCTCGATCGGCTGACCGGCGCCGAGCGCACCGAACTCGAGGTCGCCCTCCGCTTCGCATCGCCTGCCACCGCGCAGACCTCGATCTGGCGGGCCCGGCGCTGCCTCGAAGATCGACCGGCGTTGAGCGAGCTCGTCGACGCCACGATCAGGCTCCGAGCCGCTTAGTTACGAAACGTGCCTGGCACGTTTCGTAACTCGGTGTCGAGTTGGGTGAGCAGGAGGGGGACTTCGGCGAGGGCTCGGAGGGCATCGTTGAGATGGGTGCATCCGTTGGCCTTGGCGAGGCGCTCGAGCACGGTCGTGCGCAGGTCGGCCAGTGGCGCCCCGACCACCGCCTGCGCTGTCGCGACGGCATTGGGGCACGATCGAAACGGCAGCACGCGAGGGTCGGGATCGACCGAGGTGACGAGCAGTGTGTCGGGGTCGGCGGTGGCCCTGAGTACATACTCGTGCACGGCGATGCGCCCATGGTCGGGGTTGCCGGCCGAGTCCTGGAAACCAGAATCGATCATGATCGTGCCGTCGACCGGGTCGCGCCACACGTCGATCCGTCGGGCTCGACGGAATGACACCTCGGGCTGCTCGGGGAGGTCGTGCCAGCCGTGCGGGTCGTCATCGGCGACCAGCGGCTTGACCACCTGGACCCGGTGGCTCATCTCGCCGCTGCGCTGCTCGACGAGCGCCGAACTCCCTGTGGCGAAGCCGATGCAGACGCCCTCCATGTCGGGGCGGGGCCGGTCGGGATCGCTACGCATCCACTGGTCCGACCACTGCGACCAGGCGAATCCGGCCACGAGGCTGGCGCCCGAGATGTCGTCGAGCAGCAGGTACAGCGGGGTACCGGCGTCGAGTTCGTGGGGGAGGAACTCGGCCAGAGCCGCCCGCAGGTATCCGCCACCGCGGCACCCGACGAGATCCTGGAGCCC
>JAHEDX010000058.1:0-2076 GCA_024641005.1 Acidimicrobiaceae bacterium | reverse complement strand
CCGAGATGTCGTCGAGCAGCAGGTACAGCGGGGTACCGGCGTCGAGTTCGTGGGGGAGGAACTCGGCCAGAGCCGCCCGCAGGTATCCGCCACCGCGGCACCCGACGAGATCCTGGAGCCCGTCGGAGTCGGGGGAGGATGCGATCTGCTCGATCGTGCGGTTTCCGCCGATACCGACGCTCGTCGTCGCCGAACCGACGACCACGGGTGGATCGGCGAAGCTGTGCGTCACGGCGTCGCGGGCGCGCCCTTCGAGGCGCAGTTGTGTCCCCCAACCTTCAGGCCAAGCCCCGTCGAGCGTCGACGTGCGGCGGATCGAGCCGGCCCGCCTACGCGGTGCCGGACCCGCCGGGCCGTTGACCGCCTGCAGTGGGTCGTGCGGTAGCTGCCTGGTCAGGACCGCGTGCCCTTGGTCTGGAAGCGAATCCCGGCATCGAGACGGATCGTCTCGCCGTTGAAGTACGGGTTGTCGACGATCGCCATGGCCATCCGAGCGTATTCGTCTGGCTGCCCCATGCGCTTCGGGAACGGCACCATCGGGCCCCATTCTGCTTCGATCGCGTCGAGCGCCTTGCCGTAGGCCGGGGTGGCGAACACCCCGGGAGCGATCGTGCCGACACGGATGCCGACCACCGAGAGGTCACGCGCCGCCGGAAGTGTCATCCCGATGATGCCGCCCTTGGCCGCACCGTACGCGACCTGGCCGATCGTGCCTTCGTAGCCGGCGATCGATGCGGTGTTGATGATCACGCCTCGCTCGCCGGTGTCGGGATCGGGCTCGTTCTTCGACATCGCCGATGCGGCTAGCCGCAACACGTTGAAGCTGCCGGCCAGAAAGATCTGGACGACCTTCATGAACTCGTCGAATGCCAGGGGCGTGCCGTCGCGGTCGAGCGTGCGACCACCGCCCGGGCCACCGTGCGTGTCGACCGAGACTCGTAACGGCGCCATGTCGGTCGCAGCCAGGATCGCCTCGTTGACGCTGTCCTCGGACAGCACGTCGGTCTTGACGAAGATGGCACGCTCACCCAGCTCGTCGGCCAGTGCCTGCCCGGTCGCTTCGGCCAGGTCGGCGATGACGACACCGGCGCCGCCGGCCACCAGGCGGCGAACGGTCGCCGCCCCCAGACCGCCCGCTCCGCCGACGACGAGTGCGCTGGATCCTTCGAGTTGCATCGGTATCTCCTACTAGGTGACAGAACTGTCAGAACCCTAGCTGGGTCGGCCCTGGCAGCCGAAGTCAGAGGGACAACTGCTCGCGCAGATCGACCTTGCGGACCTTGCCGCTCGGGGTGCGAGGGAATCCGTCGACGATCACGATGTGTTCGGGTGTCTTCTGCTTGGCCACGCCGATCGCCGCAAAGTGCTCGCGCACGTCGTCGAGGTCGAGCGAGGCACCGTCGCGAAGTTGCACGAACGCGGCGACGCGCTCGCCGTAGCGTTCGTCGGGTCGGCCCACGGCGGCGGCCTCGATCACCGCCGGATGACGCATCAGCAGATCCTCGACCTCCTTCGACGCGATGTTCTCGCCGCCCCGGATGATGACGTCCTTCTTGCGGTCGGTGATGGTGAGGAAGCCGTCCTCGTCGAGCCTGCCGATGTCACCCGTGCGGAACCACCCACCGGGCAGGAACGAGTCGGCGTCGAGCTTCGGGTCGGTGTACCCGATGAACAACTCGGGCCCGAGGCTGACGATCTCTCCGTCCTGGCCCACGCCGACTTCTCGGTCGTCGTCGTCGAGCAGTCGGATCGCGTTGCCGGGCGTGAGCGCCCCGTCGGTCCCGGCCCGCTTGTCGAGCGGATGGAGCGGCGTGCCGGTGGTGATGACCGGATGCTCGGTCGACCCGTAGGCGCGGTACACCGGGATGCCGATCCGGTCCGCTCGCTCGACGAGGCTGGCGGGCACGCTCGCCGCCCCCACCATGTAGTTGCCCATCGTCGCAAGGCTCGTACCTTGCCGTTCGGCCTCGTCCATCAGCGAGGAGAGGTAGAACGGGGCACCGGCAGTGGTGGTGACCCCGTACTCGGGCACCAGTCGGGCTGCGAGGGCGGGATCCCACATGTCCATCACGACCG
>JAHEDX010000126.1:1289-6861 GCA_024641005.1 Acidimicrobiaceae bacterium | reverse complement strand
TCGTCCTGACGGGTCTCCATCTTCTGCGATACATCATTGAAATAGGTCACCATCCGGGCGGCCTGCTCGTCGAACTTGCGGAGATTGGCGTCGAGCCCCTCGACGCGGGTCACCAGAGCGTCCTGGCGATCGCCGACGTCGGCCATCAACGGGCGAACGGCCTCGTGGACCAGACCTTCCAGGGCGCCGGCGACATCATCGAGCCGCCGGGTCTGGCGGCTCTCGGTCTGTTCGAGCCGCTGCTCGAGCACCTCTCTGGTGCGATCGGTGTAGCCCTCGCTGCGCAGCTGGAGATTCTCGATCGCCTGCGAGAGCGAGCTGACCTGTTGGGTGAACTCGTCACGCAACTCGGCGCGCTCGCGCTGTCCATCGGTCCGAAGTCGGTCGACCTCGGCCACAACTGCAGACGCGTGCCGCTCGAGCTCGGCCTGCACTGCAGCTACCAAGCTCTGACGGAACTCGTCGATCTCCGAAGTCATGTACCTAACGATCCTCCCGCTGGACCGCCACGGGGGGTCGTGGCGGCGAACCCCAATGGGTCACGCGATACGTATCGGCTGGTGCTCCGGGAAGCTTGAGGAACCGCAGACACTCCGTTGTGCCGGCGACTCCCACCGACATGTGGTCACGCGCTCCACGCTCGCACTCTTGTCATTCGTGAGTGTCCGCTTTTTCTCAAGATACTCGACCCACACCCCGATACAGGGACGACACGCTCATTGGCGACCGATGTCACGGGTGCTCCACCGGCACGACGAGGCATCGAATTCGCCAGCGGGCAGGAACCGACCCGGAGGAACCCCCAAGATGCGACGCCCATCACTGTCGACGAAGTTGTTCGCCGCAGCGCTACCACTCGTGTTGGCGATTGCGGCGCTGCTCGCCCTCACCGTGCGCAGCGATCTCAGCGACGTCCGCAGCGCCGAGAACGGAGCCGAGCTCGGAGCGGTCTGGGATCCACTGATCACCGCGCTCACAGCGATCGAGGCCGAGGCCGGCCAGGCTGCGGGTTTGACCAACACCGATGTGCCCGTCGACGCAACGCGCGGTGGTACCGATCAGGCGATCGACGACCTTCGGGTCGACATCGACTCGCTCGGAGCCTCCGACGCGGCCAATGCCCACATCACGGCAAGCAGCGAGGCACTGTCGGCAGCGCGAGGCAACCTCGACGCCGGCAGCGTCTCGCCCGACCTCCGGTCGGGCAGCAACCCGTTCGAGTCGTATGACCTCGCCAGCCGCGAGCTCGTCGCCGTCGGCCAGCTGCTCCCGTCCGAAGCCGGCGATGCAACACTGGGACGCGAACTGCTCGCCGTGGTCAAGCTCGCCGAGGCCAAGCTGAGCGCCAACGCCGTGATCGCCGGAACGCAGCGGTGGCAGGACAACCCCTCCGACATCTCGTACCTCGCGACCGCTCGCAGTGCTTTCAGCGAGATGGACGCCACACTCGGTGAGTTCGAGGCGATCGCCCCCGAAGAGTGGGTCGCCGACTACCGCCAGAGCCCGTTTCCCACCGAGCTCGACAGGTACCGCGCTGAACTCGACAATGCGATGCGTGCCGCCCAGGCCGGCGAGCCCGCATCGTTCGACACGGCGAGCTTCAGCGGGCTCGTCAGCCAAGGTGTCGCCTTTCAGAGCGTGATCAGTCAAGAGATCGTCGACCGCGCATCGGTCGAGGCAGAGGCAGCTCGCCGCACGACCCTGATCCGCATCGGTATCAGCCTCTGCGCCGTACTGCTCGCCGCACTGATCGCCTTGTTCATCACCCGGTCGATCACCCGCCGCATCAAGGCCGTCTCGGCGAGCGCCAATCAGGTCGCCGGCGAACAGCTTCCCGCACTCGTCGAGGCCCTGCGCGATCCGCGCGGCAAGTCGGTGGTGCCCGAGATCCAGATGGTCAGCACCAAGGGCAACGACGAGTTGGCCGAGCTCGCGAGCGCCTTCAACTCGATGCAGAGCACCCTCGTCGACGTCGCCCACGAGCAGGTCGAAGTGCTCCGACGCGGCGTGAGCGACATCTTCATCACGATGGCTCGCCGCAACCGATCACTCATCGACCGCCAGCTCGCCATGCTCGACGAGTTCGAAGCGGAGGTCGACGATCCCGACGTGCTGTCGAACTACTACCAGCTCGACCATCTCGCCACCCGCATGCGGCGCAACAGCGAATCCCTGCTGGTGCTGGCCAGCGCAGAACCGAAGCGCCGCCGGGTCAAGGCAACCGAGATCGACGATGTGGTTCGCGCCTCGATCGGCGAGGTCGAGGAGTACCGCCGTGTCGAGATCGAGCACCTCGAGAGCCTGCAGGTCCGAGGCACCGTCGTCGCCGACGTGTCACACCTGATCGCTGAACTGCTCGACAACGCAACGGCGTTCAGCCCGCCCGAGAGCCCGGTTCGGGTCGGAGGCCGCCGCGCGGGCGACTCGTACCTGCTGCGCATCGTCGACAGCGGGATCGGTATCCCCACCGAGCGTCTGCGCGATCTCAACGAACTGCTCCGCGAGCCGCCGATCGTCGGTTTGAGCGTCGAATCGACGCTGGGCATGTCGGTCGTGTCGTTGCTCGCCCACAAGCACGGCATCAAGGTCACGTTGTCGGCAGGCAACCCCGGCCTCACGGTCGACATCTCCTTGCCGTCGGCACTGTTCGGTCCGATCGACGTCCCGTCCGAACGACCGGGCGGGGCGATGCTTTCGATGAATGTCGCTGCCGCCGAAGAAGAACAGATCGTCTCGTGGAACGATCAGGCACTGCTGAACGTCGGTGGCCTGTCGGTCGACGAGGCCTTCGAGCCGGTCGCTGACCACAACGGCTACGCCGAGCCGCGAGCTCACACGGCCGCCGTCGAACCGGACGAGGATCGACCCGTCGCGGCGTCCGACTGGACCCGGATGTCGCTCAGCCTGTCGGCGTTCCAGACCGGTCAGAAATCGGCCGCTGCAACCACCGTCGACGAGCCCGAGACGCCGGCCGTCGCCGACTTCGTGCCCGCCGACGCGACACCCGGAACCGAACAGGCCGGAGCGGACTCCACCGAGGCAGCCATCCCCGCCGACGCGACGCCCGAGACGGAGCCGACCGCGGAGGACCCCACCGAGGCATTCGTCCTCGCCGACCCGACGCCCGAGACCGAGACCGAGGCATTCGTCCCCATCCGCGCGACGGCCGAGACGAAGCCGACCGCGGAGGACCCCACCGAAGCATTCGTCCCCATCGACCCGACGCCCGAGACGAAGCCGACCGCGGAGGACCCCACCGAGGCATTCGTTCCCATCCACGCGACGGCCGAGACGGAGCCGATTGCATGGGGCCTCGTCACCAGCGATGTCGAGTCGAGTTTCGACGTGCACCACTCCGACGCCGCAACGACGGAGACCGAGGCCGAGCAGGTCGACGTGCTCGCGGTCGCCGAACCCGTCCTGTCGATGAGGTCCGAGACAGCTGCGCCTTCGATGTTGCACCTGCCCCCGCCGCCACCGACAGCCCGGGTCCATGGCGAGTTCGACACACCATTGGCCCCACCGATGATGCCCGGGGGGCCGAGCCGGCTACCGGTGACCCCGGCCACCGCGAGGTCGGTTCCGGTGCGCCCACCGGCCGAGACACCGGCGACGAGCCCAGGACTACCGACACGCAGCCCCAGTCGCGGGCCCGACGGTGGCCCGGACCGACTGCTCGATGCCCCGGCGGAACGCGACGCCGATTCGGCGGCACCGTCGAACGTCCCCAGCGCGCTGCAGTCGGCGCTGTCGGCGTTCGACGTCGGCCGCAACGGGTCGAACGGAACGTTGCCCAATCGCACCAGGGTCGGTGACCCGGTCGAACTGATCGAGGAACCGGCGGCGGCAGCAGCGTCCCGTCTCGACCCGGACGCTCTCCGGCAACGGCTGCGTGCCTTTCAAACCGAGTTCCATACCGGAGTCGGCGACGAGTTCGACCCGGATGGGGCCGTGACCACTTCGAGCAACGACCACAACAGTGATCTCGGAGGGGATCTTCGATGAACGCAGCAGACAATCTCAACTGGCTCGTGGGCCGGTTCGTCCAGCAAGTCGCCGCCGTCCGCCAGGCGGTGGTGGTGTCATCGGACGGTCTCCCCCTCGCAGTGTCCGGCGGAGTCGACCGCGAAGCCGGCGAACGTCTCGCCGCTGTCGCCTCCGGGATGATCGGCCTGGCCTACGGGTCGGCCGGCCGTTTCGGCGCCGGCGCCGTCTCGAACGTGATCGTCGAAATGGAGAACGGCTGGATGTTCGTCACAGGAATCCGAGACGGCTCACTGATGTGTGTCGTCACCACCAAGGAAGCCGACATCGGCACGATCGGTTACGAGATCGCGATCTTCGCCGACCGTGCCGGCGACGTGTTGACCCCTGAGGTCCGAGAAGAGCTCAAATGCTTGATGTTGTCGAGGAGTTGATCATGATCGAGGAAGCTGAGGTGGGCGTCGACGAGTTCGATGTCGACACCGGGGACGAAACCGGTCGGCTGATCCGTCCGTACGCCATGACGGGCGGCCGCACGGTCGTCGACAGCGACATCGGCCTGGAGACGCAGATCCAGGCCAGCACTCGGGCGTCGCACCACCTGGGCGCCTACCGGTGGGAGACCGCAAAGATGGTCGAACTCGTCCAGTCGCCGATGGCGTTGGTCGAGGTTGCAGCCCGAATGGAGATCCCGATCGGCGTGGCGCGAGTGCTGGTCGCCGACCTGGTCGCCGACGGTGCGGTCGTGCTCCATGTCCCGGCCAAGACGCAGAACTTCGCCAGCCTGTTGGAAAGGGTGCTCGACGGTGTCCGCAATCTCTGAATCCACCAACCAGCCACCACGGGGGAAGATCCCCGTCAAGATCGTCGTCGCCGGCGGCTTCGGCGTCGGCAAGTCGACATTCGTCAACACGGTCTCGGAGATCGAACCACTGCGCTCGGAGGCCATGATGACCACCGCATCTGCGCAGGTCGACGATCTGTCCCAGATCTCCACCAAGCAGACCACCACGGTCGCGATGGACTTCGGTCGTGTCTCGCTCACGCCCGAGATCGTGCTGTACCTGTTCGGCACCCCCGGTCAAGAACGGTTCCAGTTCATGTGGAACGAACTCTCACGGGGGGCGATCGGCGCGGTCATCCTCGCTGACACACGGCGCCTGGGCGACTGCTTCTCGGCGATCGACTACTTCGAGGCGCGCAACGTGCCCTTCGTACTGGGCGTCAACCCGTTCGACGGGTGCCGTACCCATTCGATCGACGCAATCCGCGAAGCGGTCCAGGTCGACGACAACGTGCCGATGCTCTACTGCGATGCCCGCGATCGGCCCGACGTCAAGAACGGCCTGATCGCCCTCGTCGAGCTCGCTCTGATGCGGGAACGAGCGAAGGCGCACGCCTGAACCCATCGCCCAGGCGGCACCACCGGTGCCGCCTGGGCCCCCGGTCCCGATCGGCTTGTCAGCCAGGCGCGAGCGCCATTGCGCGGTGGGCCAGGGCCGGGACCCCCAGCTTTTCGCAGACGGCTTCGAAATCGTCGCTCGGACCGTTCCATCGCCAGTCGTCGACCCGGCCGACCGGTACGTCG
>JAHEDX010000126.1:0-1279 GCA_024641005.1 Acidimicrobiaceae bacterium | reverse complement strand
TTCGATCGACGCAATCCGCGAAGCGGTACAGGTCGACGACAACGTGCCGATGCTCTACTGCGATGCCCGCGATCGGCCCGACGTCAAGAACGGCCTGATCGCCCTCGTCGAGCTCGCTCTCATGCGGGAACGAGCGAAGGCGCACGCCTGAACCCATCGCCCAGGCCCGACCGGCTTGTCAGCCAGGCGCGAGCGCCATTGCGCGGTGGGCCAGGGCCGGGACCCCCAGCTTTTCGCAGACCGCTTCGAAGTCGTCGCTCGGACCGTTCCATCGCCAGTCGTCGACCCGGCCGACCGGTACGTCGCGATCGACCGTGGCGATGATGCGGAACAGAATCGCCAACTCCATGTCGTCCGCGAGCGTCTTCGCCAACTTGGCCGCGCCCCGAAGACCGTCGACCTCCCACAGGCTCGCCTCGGCCGGGATGTTCTCGAGATGCTCGTACCTCGCGAGTACGAGCGAGGTCGATTTCGCTCCCCACCCCGCCAAGCCCGGAAAGCCGTCGGCCGTGTCACCCACCAGGCCGAGGTAGTCAGGGATCGAGGCCGGGCCGACACCGAACTTCTCTCGAACCGCGTCCTCGTCGATGATCTCGCGCTTGCGACGGTCGTACTGCACGACCCGAGTGCCGGTAACACACTGCCCGAGATCCTTGTCGGGAGTGATGATCAGCACCTGCTCGACACGCTCGTCGCGATCGGCGACGTGGGCGGCCGCGCCGAGCGCATCATCGGCCTCCCATTCCACCATCGGCCAGGTCGTGACACCCATCGCGATCAGTGAGTCCTCCATGACCGGGATCTGGTGCAGGAGTTCGGGCAACATGCCCTCGCTCGTCTTGTATCCCGCCCAGAGTTCGTTCCGGAACGACTCGATCACATGGTCGCTGGCCACCCCGATATGGGTGGCGCCGTCCTCGATCAGCTGCAATGTCGACGTGAGCACGCCGACTGTTGCGTCGTACGGGCCGGGTGCTCGTCCCGACTCGTCGCGCCGGTGGGCGCTGCCGAAGTGCTGCCGGAACAACTCGTACGTGCCGTCGACCAGATGCACCTTCATCGGGCGAACCGTACCCCCGCGAGCACGCCGACGTCACTGCCGGCACCCGCTGACGGAAGGGCCGGGTGACGGGCGATGCTGCGGCTCCCGGTGGATGAGGTGGTGGCCAGGCGATCTGCGGCACACAGACGATGCCGATGAAGGCTGCTCCATTCCTGGCCTGACCTGGTTCACGGGCGCCCGTTGCACAGGACCCGACCACCACCTCACCCGCCGGGA
>JAHEDX010000057.1 GCA_024641005.1 Acidimicrobiaceae bacterium | reverse complement strand
GTTCCCGTCGTGACGATCGCGAGCATGACCGATGCCGATCCCGATGCCGATGCCGATGCCGATGTCGATGCCGAGGAGGTGGCGCCCTCGTCCGACGCGTGGCCGTTGATGGTGCGTCTGCTCGGTCCCGTCGAGGTGATCTCGTCGGCCGGCGAGTCGGTCAGCTTCGAGCGTTCGAAGACGCGTGAGTTGGTGGCTTGGCTGGCAACCCACCGCAGCCGCTCGACGCGTACGGCCGCGCGCACCGCGTTGTGGGAACTCGATGTTCGCGACACGACCTTCGCAAACGTCGTGTCAGAAGCGCGACGTTCACTGGCTCGATTGGTCACGCCGCCCGACGGTGAGGAATGGGTGGGCCGCACGATGACCGAGGCCCTTCCGCTTCACGCTCTCGTCTGCACCGATGCTGAAGTGCTCGAACGCTCGCTCGACGCTTCCAGATCGCAGACGCCGGACCAGGCGATCGCCTCCCTCGTTCCTGCGGTCGAGCTGATCAGGGGCCTTCCGTTCGAAGGTACGTCGTATCTCTGGCCCGATCCGGAGGGGATCACGTCGAATCTCGTGCTGCTGGTGATGTCGGCCACCGCCGAGTTGGCAGCGCATTGTCTCGCGGTCGGCGATGTCACCGGAGTGTTCCGAGCTACCGCACGCGGGCTGCAGGTGTTGCCGGGGCACGAGGAGCTGATCGGGCTTCGCATGCAAGCCCACGCCCGAGTCGGTGACCATGCCGGGGTTCGCCATGAGTGGGAAAGCTATGTGCGCGTCATCACCATCGATCCCTGGAGCGATGGCGAGCCGTCGCCCAAGCTGGTCGAACTGCGGCGCGAGCTTCTGGGCTCGGCGCGCCCGGGCCGTGCGGATGCCGAAGACGACCTGGAGACCATCTGGTAAACCATATGGTCCTGGCTCGACGTGAAGTGCTGGTGCAACTCGACGACGAACTCGTGGCGCAACTCGATCAGTTGGCGTCGCGAATCGGTACCAACCGGTCGGAGCTGCTGCGGCGGGGGCGCAAGCGGTGATCACCGCGGCAGATCTCGGCGAAGCCGACCGTGAGTTGGCCGCTGCGTATCTCCGTCAACCCGCTGGCCCGGCGCTGGCGCAGTCGGCCCGGCGACTCGCTGCGCAGACCTCGCCCCAGTGGTAGCGCGCAACGACATCTTCTGGGCAGACCTCGGTCCGACCGCCGGGCGTCGCCCGGTCTGCGTGCTCACCCGGGACGCAGCCATCGAGGTGCTGACCACGATCGCCTGCGCTCCGACCACGCGCACGATCCGCGGCATCCGGTCAGAAGTCGAACTGGGTCCCGAGCACGGGCTACCCGAGCAATGCGTCATCAACTGCGACCACGTGATCACGGTGCCGGTCGCGGATCTCGATGCCACACCGGTCGGTCGTCTCGACGAAGCAGCACGGGCCGACCTCGATCGCGCGCTGCGCTACGCACTCGATGCCGTCTACTGAGCATCGATCACACACGTTCGGCCGCTCGACGCACCATCGGGTCCGAAAGTCGACAGAGCGTCCGCGGTGCGACGCCGATCATGAACTCTTGATTCGGCCCCTCATCGCTGCGCTCGCGAGACCGAAACTGAGCACCATCAGTGCGAACGTCGCGGCGAGCCCCTTCGCGAGCGACTCCCACACCCACCCCTCGGAAATCAGGCTGCGAAGACCGTCCAACACGTAGGTGACCGGGTTGTAGGTCGCGACCGTCGACAACCAGCCGGTCAAGGCTTCCTTCGGCAGGAACGTCGTCGTCAAGAACGCGAACGGGAAGAACAAGATGAAGCTCGAGTTGACCGCCGCCGGATTGCCGGTCTTGAGTGCGATCGCATACGGGAAGCCGGCGAACGCCAGACCCCACGCCGCGCCGTACGCCACGAACACCAGCATCCCGATCACCCCGGTCTCGAAGCGCACACCCAGCACCAAGCCCAGCATCAACACCGGCACCGCGAGCATCACGACCGAGACGAAATCGGCCGCCATCAACCCGAGCAACAGGGTCGG
Source organism: Acidimicrobiaceae bacterium (assembly GCA_024641005.1). Taxonomy (GTDB): domain Bacteria; phylum Actinomycetota; class Acidimicrobiia; order Acidimicrobiales; family Ilumatobacteraceae; genus Ilumatobacter. Next base: position 23,073 of record JAHEDX010000057.1, on the reverse strand, counting down.
CCGCCTGATCGGGGTGAGCAACAACCGGTCGAAGTAGCCGCCCTGGATATCGGTCACCAGTGCGCTCGCACGCGACACGCCGGTCACGGCGAACACGATCGAGACCGGCAGCTGGAAGGCCTTGAAGTCGGTGATGATGCCGGTCTGCTCGGTGAAGTCCTGCAGAGCGCCGACGTTCACGATGAAGAAGAACACCGGCACGATCAGCGCCGGGATGAAGAACTCGGGCTCGCGGAACACACCTCGGATCGCCCGCTGGGCGACCGTGGCCAGGTCGTGCACGATCGACGAGCGATGTGCGAGTGGGCCGGACGGCACAGCCGTGTCGGTCGTGGTGCTCATGACGCCACCTCCTGTGTCTCGGACTCTTCGTCGGTCGATGCGCTCGTGTTACGGCCGGGGGCGAGATGTGAGCCGGTGACCGACAAGAACACGTCATCGAGCGTCGGGGTGCGAAGCGTCAACGCCCGAACCGGCACCCCGCATCCGTTCAAGGCCACCGCGACCGCAGCGATCACGGCAGCACCGTCGGCGGTCGCCAACGAGAGTTCGTTGCCGTGGACCTCGACGCCGCTGACGCTGGGGAGCGCTTCGATCGCGGCCGCTGCGACGGCGGTGTCGCCATCGACCTCTGCCACGATCAGATCGGTGCCGATCGAACGCTTCAACGCGGTCGGTGTGCCCTCGGTCTGGAGCACCCCGTGGTCGATGATGCCCACCCGGTCGGCGAGCTCGTCGGCCTCCTCGAGGTACTGCGTCGTGAGGAAGATCGTCATCCCGAACTCGGAGTTCAACCGCCTGACCTCGGCCCAGACAGCCGCGCGGCTCGACGGGTCGAGCCCGGTCGTCGGCTCGTCGAGGAACAGGATCTCGGGCCGGTGGATCAGCGACATCGCCAGATCGAGCCGCCGTTTCATACCGCCCGAATACGAATCGACCCGATCATCGATCGCAGTGCCGATATCGACCAGATCGATCACGTCGGTCATGCGACGGGTGATGTCGTCACGCTTGAGCCCGTACAGCCTGCCCTGGGTGTGGAGCAGCTCGCGGCCGGTCTGCTTGCCATCGATCGACGCGTCCTGCAGGGCGACACCGATCCGGAGGCGGACCTCGCCTGGATTCTTGGCGACGTCGAAGCCGGCCACGGTGGCCGAGCCGGACGTCGGCCTCAGCAGGGTGCACAGCATCCGGACCATCGTCGATTTGCCGGCGCCATTCGGCCCGAGGAAGCCGTACATCTCGCCCGGCTCGATCGTCAGGTCGATACCTGCCACCGCCTCGTTGTCGCCGAAGGTGCGCCGCAGGTCGCGGGCCTCGATTGCAGTCATCGCGTCTCTCTCATCGTGTCGTCCAGTGTGCTGTCGTGGTGGTGTTGGTCGTCGTGGTCGTCGGTGCTGTCACCCGGTGTGCTGTCGTGGTGGTGGTCAGGCGCCGACCTGGCCCGATTGGCATTGTGCCCGGGGTCGGGCGATTCGTCTCGTCGAGGTGCACATTCGACGTCGATGCACTACCTCGGCCCCTCGTAGCTCCCGTCTCGGTCGGGCCGAACAGCCTGTGCTCACCGACGGGTCATGTCGCGGTAGACGCTCCACGAGCCGACGCCACGGGTCGGCCGGCCTGGCTGCGCAGCCGAGTGCCGCGTCAGCGCGGGCCGGTCATGTACTGCACTGCGGCCCGTTGGGCCACCGTGCCCTTGATGACCTCCTCGATGAACAGCACATGGTGAGGATGGTCGCGGTACACGCGCCAGCCGTCGATGTTCTCGAAGTCGGCGACGACCACATAGTCGTAATTGCCCTCGGCCACACCGACATCGGTGCCATGGGCATAGCCGCGGATCTCCTCGATCGCGGCAGGCATCGAGTTCAGACCCTCACGGACACGGTCGACGTGGTCGGGGCCCAGGCCCTCCTCCCACTTGAACATGACGACATGGCGAAAGGGCATGGAAGGCTCCTGGATGGTCGAGGACTCAGCTGTACTGGTCGAGGATGGTGTTCTCGGTGACCCGGGCCAGGGTCTCTTTGACCGTGCCCGCCGTCGACTCGTCGACACCGTCGACCTGCATCAGGTCGTGGATCGTGGCGCGCTGCAGTCGTGCCAACGCACCGAACGTGTTGGCGACCCGGATGGCCAGGTCGGGCGACAACGCGTTCACCCGGCGCAGCAGCCGCAGGCCCTTGGGCGCGATCTCGTGATCGAGCTCGGTGTCTGGCAGATGCAGGGTGCTGAGCGTCATGCGGGCATCGAGCACGTCGTCGTCGCGCAGCCGCGACAACTCGGCCAACGTGTCTTCGACGTGGCGATGGGGCGGCAGATAGTCGGCAACGACAAGATCGAGCTCGTCGTCGATCTCGGTGTAGATCTCGTCGAGCTGGAGACGGAGCAGGCGGGCGTCGACGCCGAGCTCGATGATCATCGTCTCGATCTCGTCGGCGATACGGGTGACCATCTCGCCACGCTGCACCACCGCGACCACATCGCGCACGGTGACGACGTCTTCGACCTCGAGCGCGGTCAGATTGCTGATCGCGTCATCGAGGCGCACCTTGTACCGCTCGAGCGTCTGCAGCGCCTGGTTGGCCCGATCGAGCAGCCGGCCGGTCTCTTGCAGCTGCCGCTTGGAGCCACCGGCGTACACATTGATGACGCCCATCTCCTCGGAGGCCGACACCACGGGGACGTCGATCGACCTTGCGACACGCTCGGCGGTGCGATGGCGTGTGCCGGTCTCGCTGGTGGGCACCGTGGGGTCGGGCACCAGGTGCACATTGGCGCGAGCGATGCGACCGCCGTCTTTGCTGATGATGATGGCGCCGTCCATCTTGGCCAGCTCGGACAGCCGCTGTGGGCTGAACGGAGCATCGACGAGGAAGCCGCCCGAACAGATCGACAACACCTCGGGATCGTCGGACAGCACCAGCAGTGCCCCGGCCTTGGCCCGCACGACACGATCGATGCCGTCGCGCAGCGGTGTTCCTGGGGAAACGCGGGCGAGCGCATCGCGCATCGCCTCGTTGGTTCCCCGCTTGCTGTTCGGCATGGTCCGATTGTAGATGACAGCCGGTGCCGGGGCCCTTTGCTTATCGGAAAGATCGAGCGACGTCTCGAGATCGGGGGTCATCGGATCAGCCCGGCGGCCGCCAAGGCCTCGGGCAACGTCGCCACACGCAGCATTCGCAAACCGTCGTCGGGGGCGGGTGACGTGCGCGGCGCGATGACCCTTTTGAATCCCAGGCGGGCAGCCTCGTTGAGACGTCGGGGGGCATTGGCGACCTGACGCACTTCGCCCCCGAGGCCGACCTCGCCGAACGCCACGAGGTCGGGTGGGAGCGGCACGTCATTGATGGCGCTCACGATGGCGAGGCAGATCGCCAGGTCGAGACCTGGCTCGACCAGCCGGACCCCGCCGACCGTGGATGCGTACACGTCTTGTTGTTGCACTGCGATGCGCGCCCGCTGTTGCAGCACGGCCAACAGCAGGGCCAGCCGGTTGCCGTCGACCCCTTGGGTGGTACGTCGCGCCGGCACATTCGGCGGGGCGGGGGTGGTGAGTGCCTGCACTTCGACGACCAGCGGTCGCTGACCCTCCATCGTGGGAGCGATTGCCGAGCCCGGCACCCCCGTGCGACGGTCGCCCAGGAACAGCTGACTGGGATCGGGCACGCCGATCAGCCCGTGACCCGCCATCTCGAACAGGCCGAGTTCGTTGGTGGGACCGAATCGGTGTTTGGTGGCCCGCAACAGCCGCAGCGCGTGATGGCGTTCGCCCTCGAACGCCAACACCGTGTCGACGATGTGCTCGAGCACCCGCGGGCCGGCGAGCGAACCCTCTTTGGTGACGTGGCCGACCAGCACGATCGGGATGCCGGTTCGCTTGGCGACGTTGACCAGCTGTTGTGCACAGCCGCGCACCTGGACGACCGAGCCGGGCGGTGAACCGAGCGACGGGTCGTGCACCGTTTGGATCGAATCGATCACCACGAAGTCGGGTTTGGTGTCGTCGATGGACGCGAGCACATGGGGGAGGGCGGTCTCGGCCTGGAGCCACAACTCGGGTCGCACGGCGTCGAGACGCTCGGCGCGCAGGCGCACCTGCTGGGCACTCTCCTCGGCGGTGACGTACAGCGCGCGCCCGGGCCACGCCGCGAGCAGCTGCAACAGCAGCGTGCTCTTGCCGATGCCGGGCTCGCCCCCGAGCAAGGTGACCGATCCGGGAACCACGCCGCCACCCAGCACCCGATCGAGCTCACCCAGGCCCGTGGTGGTAGGGCGGCTGACGAGCGGGTCGATGTCGACGATCGAACACGCGGGACCGGCGGCGGGTGCGATGATCGGAACGTCGGCGAGTGCGACCTCTTCGACGAGGGTGTTCCACTGGCCACACGAGGTGCACTGCCCCGCCCACTTGGGATGCGCGGCACCGCAGTCGGTACAGACGTGTTCGATCCTGGTCTTGGCCATGGTTTCCATCATGACCCGGGGGTGTGACATCGATGAGTCCACGTCGCCCGGGTTCTGGTTGGGAGGATGTGTTCAAGCGATCGAAATGCGGTTGTTCCTGTTCCTGTTTCGGGTGTAGGTGAGTGCCGAGGATGGCCCACCAGAGCTGTGCTCGGTCGGACGTGACCTCCCCACGCGGACGACGCCTTCGATCACTCCGACATCCACGTCGCAACGTCATTCGGTGTCGCTGAAGCGACTGCCCGGCTCGTGCACCTCCGTTGAGCGGCATCGCTGTTGGCCCTGACGCTCCGGAGCGATTCCTTTGGTGGCGCTTTGGTGACGCTTTCTATCGTGCTCGGCAATCGACGTGGGGTGAAGGAGCGATGCATGCGAGTAGGGACGAGTAACCGACGTAGCGACGGGGCGACGGGACATCGACAGCGACCGTCGCGCCGTCTCTTCTTGGCGGCATTGCTGCCACTGGCGATGACCATCTCACTGGGTTTGGTTGCCGTGCTCCCGAATCCGCAGGTAGCGCATGCTTCACACACGCTCGATCTCGTGTCGGTCGTGCCGGCCCGGATCCTGGAGACCCGCGTGGGATCGGCGTTCAAGACGATCGATGGGCAGTTCCAGGGCATCGGGAAGCGACCTGCCGGGGCGATCGTGCAGCTGCAGGTGGCGGGGCGCGGTGGGGTTCCCGTCGACGCCGACGCGGTGTTCTTGAACTTGACCGCGGTCGCTCCCGACGGGTTCGGTTACCTGACGGCGTATCCGTGTGGCGCGACGCGTCCGTTGACGTCGAATGTCAACTACGGGCCCGGTGATGTCACGCCGAACGCGGTGCTGGCGAAGATCGGCACCGGCGGCAAGGTGTGCATCTACACCAAGGCGACGTCCGACATCATCGCCGACGTCAACGGCTATGTCCCGGTCGGCGGCAGCCCGAACACCGCCGTACCGGCCCGCATCCTCGAGACGCGAGTAGGGCCGACGCTCAAGACGATCGATGGGCAGTTCCAGGGCATCGGGAAGCGACCTGCCGGGGCGATCGTGCAGCTGCAGGTGGCGGGGCGCGGTGGGGTTCCCGTCGACGCCGACGCGGTGTTCTTGAACTTGACCGCGGTCGCTCCCGACGGATTCGGTTACCTGACGGCGTATCCGTGTGGCGCGACGCGTCCGGTGACGTCGAATGTCAACTACGGCCCCGGTGATGTTGCACCGAACTCGGTGCTGGCGAAGATCGGCACCGGCGGCAAGGTGTGCATCTACACGAAGGCGACGTCCGACATCATCGCTGACGTGAACGGGTTCGTCCCTGCAGGTGGCACGCCGGGCACCGTGGTGCCTTCCCGCATCCTCGAGACCCGAGTTGGGCCCACACTGAAGACGATCGACGCGTTGTTCCAGGGGACCGGAAAGCGCGGCGCCGGCTCGACCGTCGAGTTGCAGGTCGCCGGTCGTGGCGGCGTGCCGGCCGACGCCGAGGCGGCGTTCTTGAACGTCACTGCGATCGACCCCGCCGGCTTCGGCTACGTCACGGTCTACCCGTGTGGCGAGCCGCGCCCGTTGACCTCGAACATCAACTATGGCCCCGGCGACGTCGCGCCGAACTCGGTGTTCGCCAAGATCGGCACGGGCGGCAAGGTGTGCATCTTCACGCTCGCCGCGTCGCACCTGATCGTCGACGTGAGCGGCCACGTGCCCGAAGCGGCCGTCAAGGGCCTCGTCGAAGTGTCGGTGGGTTCCGGCCACGGGTGCGGGCTCGACGACGACGGAGGGGTGACCTGCTGGGGCATCCACTCCTACGGCCAACTGGGAATCGGCGACACGTCGGCCTACCTGCCGTCGAACAGTGCCCTCCCCGTGAGGATTCCGAACCTGACGGGCGTCACCGATATCGCGGTCAGCGACTATTTCAGTTGCGGTGTCATGAGCGACGCCAAGGCGGCCTGCTGGGGCCTCAACACCAATGGCCAGCTCGGCGACGGCACGACGCAGAACCGACCGGTTCCCACCGCCGTGCAGGGCCTGACCGGTGTCGTACAGGTCACCACCGGCCAGAAGCATGCCTGCGCACTGCTCAACGGTGGCGTCGTGAAGTGCTGGGGGGCCAACAATGCCGGCCAGCTGGGTGACGGCAGCAAGGTCCAGCGGCTCACCCCGGTCACCGTTACTGGGCTGCCCGCCGGTAAGACCGCGAGCGCCATCGACGCCGGTTTCGCTCACACCTGCGCCCTGTTCACGGATCGCACGGCGGCCTGTTGGGGCGCCAACTCCACCGGCTATCTGGGCGACGGCACGCTGGTCACCCGCGAAACGCCGGTGGCGGTCGTGGGACTGACGAACGCGGTCGAGATCAGCGCCGGTCAGAGCCTCACTTGTGCCCGTCTCGGCACCGGCACGGTGGAGTGCTGGGGATCCGCTCCGCTGCTCGGGAACAACGGCACCGGCCAGCAGACCACACCGTTGGCGGTCTCGGGCCTCACCGGCGTCACCTCGGTCAGTGTCGGCTTCTCCAACACCTGTGTCGTACTCGCCGGCGGTGCGAAGTGCTGGGGCGAGGGGTCCTATGGACAGCTCGGCAATGGCGTCGCCGCCGACAGTCCGACACCGGTTGCGATGAGCGGATACGCAGGCGCGATCGTGCAGGTCGCAGCTGCCGACGGTGGGGGCACCACCTGTGCAGTCCTCGACAACGGCACTGCCGTGTGCTGGGGCTACAACTTCAACAAGGAGCTCGGCGCCAACACGGAGGGCCGGCAGCCTTCACTGACCCCGATCGTCGTGGGTTCCTGACGACCGCTGTGCGCGTGACGGATTGGTGCCTGGCACCGCTCCGTTACGCGCCGAGTCGTGCTGCGGCATCGTCGGGCCAGGCGCGTGGTTTGCCGTCGTCGTCGACGAGCACCACGACCAGCTGACCCTTGGCCGCGAGCTGGTCGTCGACCGATGCGGTCACGACATAGGTCGCCGACGTACGTCCCACCGCCTCGACGGCGAACACGATGGTCACTTCGTCGTCGAAGAAGATGGGGCGGTGGAACTCGGCCGAGATGCTTCGACGTGGCGTGTACCCGAACATCAGGTCGCTGAGCCCGATCGAGCGGGCGAGCTCGGCCTCGCCGGCTTCGGCGAACTTCCAGAATGTCGTGTGGTGCCAGTAGCCGGCCGCATCGGTGTCGCTCCAGTCGAGACGGCGACGCAACGAGATCGAGGCACCCATCCCGGCGAGCATACGATTCGACCGCGAATCGCGTCTATTACGCGCCTACGTCACGCCTGCTGCGTGCCTGCTGTGTGCGAATCCGGGGTGGCGAATCTGCACCCTCGACCCGATTGTTAGGGTGGCGCATGTCCTACCGCCCTGGAGCCCTCGCCGGTATCGGTCACACCCCGGTCGTGCAGCTGTCGGTGTTTCCCGGGCCACTCGCTGCCGAAGTCTGGGTCAAGCTCGAAGCGGCAAACCCGACCGGTTCGTACAAGGACCGCATGGCCCTGGCGATGATCGAGGGCGCGGAACGCCGCGGTGAACTAGAACCCGGCCAGACCGTCGTCGAGTACACCGGCGGCTCGACCGGCAGTTCGCTGGCGTTCGTGTGCAGCATCAAGGGGTATCCACTGCGAATCGTGTCGTCGAACGTGTTCGCCGACGAGAAACTCAGAACGATGCGCGCCTTCGGCGCCGAGCTCGAGCTGATCCACAGCGACGACGGAATCCACCCCGAACTGATCCCGCAGATGCAGGCCCGTGTCGCCGAGATCGTCCAGAGCGAGGGGGCCTTCCCCACCGACCAGTTCAACAACCTCGACACGCTCGACGGCTATCTGGAGATCGGGCGCGAGCTGCTCGAACAGATCGACGGCGAGATCCACGGTATGGCCGGATACGTCGGCATCGGCGGGGCCTACACCGGCACGAGCCGACCGATTCACGAGCGGTGGCCGGATGCGATTCGCACCGTCGTCGAACCGGCCGAGTCAGCGGTCATCGCCGGGCGACCGGCCGGAAGTCACATGATCGAAGGAGGAGGCGTCGGGTTCGTGCCGCCGTTGATCACACCCGACAGCTACGACCGGCTCGACGCGGTGAGCACCGCTGACGCGTTCGCGACCGCCCGCGAACTCGCCCGGACCGAGGGCGTCTGGACTGGTCCGAGCGGCGGGGCGAGTGTGCTCGCGGCCGTTCGGTTGGCACGCGAACTCGGACCTGGTCACCGAGTCGTGACGCTGCAGCCGGACTCGGGCTTGAAGTACCTCAGCGGCGACCTCTATCGCTGACCCTTGTAGCCGAGCGCTGTAGCCGACCGTGGTAGCCGACCGCTGTAGCCGACCGTGGTAGCCGAGCGCTGTAGCCGACCACGTGGCTGACTTCGTTGCTCACCCTCCGTCGCCGGCCCCCATCGCTGACTCCCGGCTCGGGTCGGTAGGGTTTTGCGCATGGCAACCCCGTTCCCACCCTTCGATGGTTCCGCGTCCAAGCAGCAGAACTTCTCCGCCCCGCCCGAGATGGGCATCGATCCGGCGAAGCGCTACACCGCCACGATGAGCACCTCGATGGGCGACATGGTGATCGCACTCGACCCGATCAAGGCACCCAAGACCGTCAACAGCTTCGTGTTCCTCGCGCTGCACCACTACTTCGACGGCATCATCTTCCACCGCATCATCAACGGCTTCGTGTGCCAGGGCGGCGACCCCACGGGCACCGGGCGCGGCGGCCCCGGCTACAAGTTCGAAGACGAGCTGCCCCGCCCCGGCCAGTACGAGATCGGTTCGGTCGCCATGGCCAACGCCGGCCCCAACACCAACGGCAGCCAGTTCTTCTTGATCTCCGGTCCGAACGGTGCCGGGCTGCCGCCCGCGTACAGCTTGTTCGGCAAGATCGTGAAGGGCCTCGACGTGCTCGACGCGATGCAGAACGTCCCCACCGGCGGCGGCGACCGTCCCAAGCAGGACGTCGTCATCAACTCGGTGTCGATCACCGTCGCCGACGACTGACCGCGACGTCGAACGACCGAACATCGACGGCCGATCACCGACGACCGATCTCCGAACTCCAGGGCTGATCCAGGACGATGGCACGCTCCTCGCTGTCGGCCTCCCAGGCACGTCGTGTCGCTCTGGGCGCGCAGGGATTCGCCGATCCGCGTCCGGCCGGACGCGTCGATCGGCGGCACCTTCGACGCGTGATCGACCGGATCGGCTTGATCCAGATCGACTCGGTCAACGTGCTCGTGCGCAGCCAGGAGCTGCCCCTGTTCGCGCGGCTCGGCCCGCATCCGCGGACCCTGATCGATGATGCCACCGCCGACGGCGAGTTGTTCGAGTACTGGGTGCACGAGGCCAGCCATGTGCCCTCCGAGCATCACGACCTGTACCGATGGCGCATGCAATCGCCGCATCGATGGGGTGTGTTCCGGCGCCTGATGGCCGATCGACCCGACTTCATCGAGCAGGTGTACGACCATGTGGCCGACAACGGCCCGATCGTTGCCGGAGATCTCAAGCAGCGTGTCGGCAAGAAGGGCGCGTGGTGGGATTACGACGACGGCAAGATCGCGCTCGAGGCGCTGTTCCACGAAGGGCGTCTGGCGGCGCGTCGTCGCCCGAACGACTTCGCCCGTCTGTACGACCTCGCCGAGCGCATGATCCCGAACCACATCCTCGACCGGCCGACCCCTCCCGAGAGTGACGCCCGCAAGGAGCTGCTCGTCATGGCGGCCAAGCACCACGGCGTTGCGACGCTCGTCGAGCTGGCCGACTATCACCGCCAGCGCAACCCCGTCTGCCGGCCGTTGGTGGCCGAACTGGTCGACGAGGGCCGGTTGATCGAGGTCGACGTCGAGGGATGGTCACAGCCCGGCTATCTGCACCCGGATGCCACGACGCCTCGTCGCATTTCGGCGCGCGCGCTGCTGAGCCCGTTCGACCCGGTCGTGTGGAACCGCGATCGGGCCGAGCAGCTGTTCGGATTCCGCTATCGGATCGAGATCTATGTGCCTTCGGCAAAGCGGCAACACGGGTACTACGTGCTCCCGTTCCTGTTCGGCGACGAGCTGGTCGCCAGGGTCGACTTGAAGGCCGACCGCGCCAACCGCACGCTGCTCGTGCAGAGCGCGTGGGGCGAGCCGGGCATTCGAGAAGCCGAGGTAGCGGGCGAGCTGGCCACCGAACTGGCACTGATGGCGGGTTGGCTCGGCCTCGAACACGTTCGGGTGGCCGGGCCAGGCGACCTCAGCTCGACCTTGGCACCAGCCGTCGCCGCGACCCCGGTCAGCGCCCCCGGCTGAACATCGCCTCGCCACCCGTCGCCTCGATTCTGAACCGAGGCAAAGTCGATTGGCGACCACCGGTGGTTCGGAATGGGCTTTGCGTCGATTGGGCACGGTTCGGGAGGTCCGGCCGGTGTCGACGGTGGCTGCGTGACCGTGCGACGTCAGGTCGTGGGGGGCGGGGCAGACAGTGCCCAACGCAGGCCGCTCGTCAGCACCTGACCGGCAGGTCGCACGGCGACGAACTCGGTGACCGGAAGCCACGGGAGGCGCAAAGGGGCGCGCGCCCATCGCGGGAGCGACGCCACTGCGGCAGCCGCGAGAACGCCGTACGCGGGACGAACCGCCAACGGCATCGGGGGCTGGATCAACAGGAATCTCGCCGCGTCGCGAGCGTCGCGCGACGCCCGCAGCTCAGGGCGATACGAACGGATCTGATCGTGGAGCGCTCGGACCGACTGTGGCGGAGCCGGCACGCCGAGACGATGGGCGATCACCGCCATCTGGCTGACGTACTCGTCGGCCTCGAGATCGTCGAGTGGCTCGGCGCCGTATCGACGATTGGCGGTGAGGAAGCTGTCGACCTCGACGATGTGAACCCAGCGGAGCAGATGCGGATCGTTCGCTTCGTATCGGTGCCCATCATCGGCGACGCCGGTCACGTGCTCGTGCACTGACCGAACCCGGGCGATCGCCTGATCGGCCTGATCGGCCGGACCGAACGTGGTCGCCGCCAGGAAATCTGCGGTGCGTTGGAGCCGCCCCCACGGGTCGTGCCGGTAGTCGCTGTGCTGCGCGACTCCCGCCATCGCATGCGGATGCAACGATTGCAGCAACAGGGCACGCAACCCACCCACGAACATCGCGCTGTCACCGTGCACTCGCCTGATCGCGGCGTCCTCGTCGAACCAGCGCTCGCCAGGTGCATCGAACAATGCCGCCCGTCGCAGCGCCGCCTGTTCGCTCGGTCCTGTGACCCCGGCGCGCACCCGTTCGGCGACCCAGGCACGCAGATCCTCGAGGGGCATACCCTCATGCTGCCACGTTGCCTCACTACGCTCGCGTCGTGTCCGACGTTCAACCGCCGCCCGTCGATCCGCCGGTGACCACCGGCGGCGGCGACGAGGCGGACGGTTCGGTCCTTGCAGGCGGAGTCGCGACAGCCAACGGCCGGATGCCCGGCTGGGTGTTCAGAGCGATCGTCGTGTTCTGGCTGGGTTTCTTGATGGTCGGCCTGGCCAAGCACCTCTGGGGTCGCCTCAACGGGCTGGCCCTGCTGCTCGTGATCTCGTTGTTCCTCGCCCTGGCGATCGAGCCCGGAGTCAACCGGCTCGCCAGGAGGGGTTGGCGTCGCGGGCGTGCCACCATCGCGATCTTGTTCGGCGTGATGTTGGCAGTCGGCGTCTTCGTCGCCGCGATGGGCAACCTGGTGGGCACCCAGATCGTCGATCTGCTGCAGAACTCCGAGACCTACATCCTCGAATCGGTCGATCGCATCAACAACACCTTCGGGACATCGCTCGATCCGCAGGAAGTCGTCGACGAGTTCAATCGTCCCGACGGGCCCGTTCAGGAGTTCATCCGCGGCCAACAGGACCATGTCGTGCAGCTCTCGTTGCAGGCGTTGAACGGCATGCTGCAAGGGCTCTCGGTGCTGTTGTTCACCTACTACCTCGTCGCCGACGGCCCTCGTCTGCGGCGGGCGATCTGCAGCCGTCTGCGGCCTGATCGCCAACGTCAGGTACTTGCGGCCTGGGAGCTGGCGATCAACAAGACCGGGGGCTATCTGTACTCGAGGGCGTTGTTGGCAATGCTGTCGGCGTTCTTCCACTGGATCGTATTCCAGGCCGCCGACATCCAGGCGCCGATCCCGCTCGCCCTGTGGGTCGGCCTCGTCAGCCAGTTCCTGCCCGTCGTCGGTACCTACATCGCCGGCATCCTGCCGGTCCTGATCACCTTCCTCGACTCGCCCGTCAAAGCCGCTGTCGTGCTGGTGTTCATCATCGTGTACCAGCAGGTCGAGAACTACTTCTTCGCCCCGCGCATCACGGCTCGTACGATGGAACTGCATCCGGCGGTCGCGTTCGGGGCCGCTCTCGCCGGCTTCTCGTTGCTCGGGGCCGCCGGGGCAATACTGGCGTTGCCCGCCGCTGCCATGTTGCAGGCATTGGCCAGCGAGTGGGGCGAACGGCACGAGGTGATCGAAAGTGAGCTCACGGCGATGAACATGCCCGGACGCCGAAGATCGTTGGGCGACACCTGATGTCGACGGCCATCCCAGGCGCGTACCGCCCCGTCGCGGTCACGAGCCGGTCAGGGTTCGACGAGAGCCTGCATCACGGCGCCATGGTCGTGCTCGGTCAATCTGGTGAACCGGTGTTGATCGTCGGCGATCCGAACCTCGAGATCTACCCGCGTTCGGCGAACAAGCCGATGCAGGCCGACGCGATGATGCAGATGGGCCTGCGCCTGGCACCTGATGAGTTGGCGCTCGCGTGTGCCAGCCACGTCGGTACCGAACGGCATGTGCAGACCGCCCGCCGCATCCTGGCCGGCGCGGGGCTCGACGAGCGATCGCTCGACAACACGCCGAGCCTGCCCGACGACGTCGACTCTGCCGAGCAGCTGTTGATCGCCGGTGGAGCGCGAGCTCCGATCTACATGAGCTGTTCCGGCAAGCACGCTGCCATGGTGGCGACGTGCGTCGCAAACGGCTGGGAGGTCGACGGTTACCTCTCACTCGATCATCCCTTGCAGCTCGCGATCACGGCGCATATCGCCGACCTCGCCGGCCCGATCGCACACGTCGGCGTCGACGGTTGCGGCGCACCGGCACACGTCGTGTCGCTGAGCGGACTGGCCACCGCGTTCCGTACCCTGGCGATCGAGCGTGGCCAGGTCTGGACGGCGATGACCACGTACCCAGAACTGGTCTGCGGCGAGCATCGCGACTCGACACGGTTGATGCGGTTCGTGCCGGAACTGATGGCGAAGGCCGGTGCCGAAGGTGTGTTCGCCGCAGCCTTGCCCGATGGCCGCGCCGCAGCGGTGAAGATCGCCGACGGGTCCGACCGCGCCGCCGGCATCGTGCTCGCGGCGGGGCTCGCCGCGATCGGGATCGACATCGACCCTCGCGAGCTCGGCGAACCGATCCTCGGTCACGGTCGGCCGGTCGGCCGGGTGCGACCGGTGTTCGACACATGAGCCAACCCGTGTTCCGCACGCTCGACGACGTCATCTACGGGACGGTCGAGCAGGTCAGCCCCCTCATCCGTCGGGTGATCGCCGAGAACCCGTCCAAGTTCACGTACCGGGGGACCGGTACCTACATCGTGGGGCACGGCGACGTGGTCGTGATCGACCCGGGCCCGCGGCTCGACTCGCACCGCGATGCGCTCGCCGCGTCGCTGGCGGGCGAACGGGTGCGGGCGATCCTGGTCACGCACTGCCATGCCGATCACTCACCGCTGGCGGCTTGGCTGCGCGACGAGACCGGAGCGCCGACGTTTGCGTTCGGGCCGCACCCTCGACCCGAACCCGGCACCGAACCCGTCGAGCCGCCCGACGATGGTGTCGAGATCGAGGAGTCGACCGATCACGACTTCGTACCCACCGATGCAGTCGTCGACGGCGACATCGTGGTCGCCACATCCGAGCTCACGATGCGTGCTGTGCACACGCCTGGGCACACGTCGAACCACACCTGCTGGACTCTCGCCGAGGAGTCGGCACTGTTCACCGGTGACCACGTGATGGGGTGGAGCACCACCGTCGTCTCTCCGCCCGACGGCGACATGGGGGCATACATCGACTCGCTCCGTCGTGTCGCCGCCCGCGCCGACTCGATGCTGTGGCCGACGCACGGTCCGCCTCGCGATGACGGTCGCTCCTACGTCGAAGCACTGGTCGAGCACCGCCTCGAACGCGAGCGGGGGGTGTTGGATGCCGTTCGTTCGGGTCGTGGTTCGATCCCCGAGATCGTCGGGCTCCTCTACGCGAACGTTCGCGAGGAATTGCACAAGCCGGCCGGCCGGAGCGTCTGGGCGCACCTCGCCAAGCTGGTCGCCGAGGGTGCGGTGGTGGTCGAGGATGGATCCGTCCCTGGCCTCGATTCGGTGTATCGAGCCGTCTGAACCGTCAGCGCGGCTCAGGGCGCGCTGAGCTCGGGCGATCTCGTCGTCAGCTGCTGAGCTCGGCGACGGCGACCGTGGCGCGAGCGACATCGGTGAACCGTGTGGTCAGCGGAGAACAGCCGAGTCGGATCACGTCGGGCTCGCGGAAGTCGGCCAACACCTTGTGCTCGGCGTTCAACCGGGGCACCAGCTCGCGGGCGTCCGGATGGTTGACGCAGAGATGCCCGCCGCGGCGAGCATCGTCTCGCGGGGTGCTGGTGTCGAGGCCGAGCGCATCGCAGCACTCGAGAGCGAAGCGGCCGAGCTCGATGGACTTCGCACGGATCGCTTCGATACCGGCTTCGGAGGTGACCTCGATGCCGCATTGCGCTGCGACCAGGCTCAACATGCCGGGTGTGCCGGCGAGCATCCGTCCGATGTCCTCGCGCGGGAGGAAGTTCGGGCCCATCGCGAACTGGTCGGTCTGCGCGAACCAGCCGTGGAACGGCTCGTCGAGTTGGGAGATCAGGTCGGCGGCGACATATGTGAACGCCGGGGCCCCCGGGCCACCATTGAGGAACTTGTAGGTGCAACCGACCGCCAGCTGCGCGCCGGCGTCGTGCAACCCGACCGGGTGGAGCCCGGCGGCATGCGAGAGGTCCCACACCACCAACGCTCCGGCCGCGTGTGCCCGAGCCGTCTCGGCGACGATGTCGGTGATCTCGGCGGTGCGATAGTCGATCATCGATCGAACGACCACGGCGACATCGTCGAGTCGGTCGAATCCGGCGCGGACCGTCAGGCCGTCGGCGGCCGCGATGCTGTCGACGATGTAGCGATCGGTGGGGAAGTCGCCGGGGTCGATGGCGACCACCGATCGTTCGGGACGTAGTCGCAGTGCCGCCCGAATCAGCTGGTACAAGTTGATGGTGGTCGAGTCGTGCACGGCGACCTCGCCGGCGTCGGCTCCGATCAACGGGGCGAGCTGATCGCCGACCCGTTGCGGCATGTCGAGCCAGTGGTCCCAGCTGCGGATCAGCCCGCCTGCCCACTCGTCGCGCATCAGTCGGTCGACCCGCTCGAGGGTTCGCTTGGGGGGCATCCCGAGCGAGTTCCCGTCGAGATAGGCGAGATCGGGGTCGACGACATAGAACTCGTCGCGCCAACCCCTCAACGGATCACGCGCGTCGTGGTCGGCGGCGGCGTTCAGGAGATCATCGGCGGTCGGCATGTCGTGGGGTCCTCTCGTGCGCGTCGGCGCATCTTCGCGTGGCGTGTCAGCGGTTCGCTTCGTGTAACTCGACGAAGCTTGCGTGGCGCAGCAGTCCGTCGTTGGTGAACTCGGTCATCTCGATGGTGGCACTCAGCGACGGCGTGACCCAGCGGGCGGCGCGGCGATAGGTGGCCGGAGGTGGTGGATCGAACGGACAGTGGACCGTTTCGAGGTGGCGCAGTCGTTCGGTCAGGCTCTCCAACATCCGTTGATCGAAGCCGGTTCCGACCCCGCCGGCGAACACGAGCCGGCCTCGGTCGACGCGTCCCACCAGCAGGGAACCGAACGTCGAGGCCCGATTGCCCTCGCCCGCCGTGTAGCCCCCGATGACCACATCCACCCGACGACGGTGTTTGACCTTGCGCCAGTTCGGTGAGCGCTTGCCGGGCACGTAGGACGAACCCAATCGTTTCGCCATGACCCCTTCGAGCCCCTGGTCACCTGTCGCCCTCAGGAGTTCGTCGCCACCGCCGACGCGGTGGCCGGGGACGAGCCAGTTGTCCCCGGGTTCGACGAGCTGGTCGAGCAGACGCCGCCGGTCCTCGTAGGCCAGGTGGATCGTGTCGTGGTCGTCGATCCGCAGGACATCGAACACGTACAGCGCTGCTTGAGCGTCGTGACGCTGCATCAACTCGAATCGTGGACGCCCGTCGTCGTCGAGGACGACGAGTTCGCCGTCGAGCACCGCGGTCGAGGCGTGCACCCCGGTCGCCAGCTCGCCGAGTTCTGGATAGGACGCGGTGACATCGCGCAGGTTGCTCGATTGCAGGCGGACCTGCCCGTCGCCCACGAACGCGAGTGTGCGATAGCCGTCCCATTTGATCTCGTAGGCCCATCGGTCGTCATCGGGCGGCAGGTTTCCGATGCCGGCCTTCATCGGAGCGATCGGGAACGTCAACGCCACGGTGGTGCGACCGTCAGCGCCGCGGGAGATGCTGGGACAGCACACCCGAGTCGGCCAGCGCGGCGATCTCGTCGGGTCCGAGACCGAGCAGTTCGCTGAGTACCTCGGCGTTGTCCTCACCGCGATAGCGGGGCATGCCCTTCAGCCCGACGTCGGGTGCGTCGCTGAACTTCCACGGTGCGTTCGGCACGCGGAACGTACCGCCGCGGCGATCGTCGACGTCGCGCACGACGTCGCGCTCGCGTGCCCAGTCGCTGTCACAGACGTCGGCGACCGATCGCAGGGCGCCGACGGCCAGCCTGAACTTGCCGCACTGCGCTTCCATCGCCTCGGCATCCGGCATGGTGAGGGCATACGCGTGGATGAATCCGAGCAGGGCGTCGAGATGCTCCAGCCGGCTGGCCGGTGTCGCGAAACGAGGATCATCCTCCAGGTCGAGCCGCTCGATCGCACCGATATACATCTCGAAGTTGCCCGCCTCTGCGGGGTGACCGGCGATGATGACGTGATCGCCGTTGCCGAGCTCGACCACCGGGTGGTGCTCGTTGCCGAAGCTGCGTATCCAGTTGGGGTCGTCGTGGCCGTCCCACAGTTCGTCGTGGACGTGTTCGTTCACGTACAGCATCACCTGGGCCATGGCGATGTCGACCCACTGGCCGCGCCCGGTTCTCTCGCGCTGGTAGAGCGCGGCGAGCACGCCGGCGGCGGCATCGAGCGACGTGTACACGTCGGCGTGGCTGTGACGATCGTTGCGGTAGACGCCGTTGCGGCCGTAGTCGCCTTGGGACTTCGTGAGCCCGACCTCGGCCTGCACCACCGAGGCGTAGGCGCGTCGGTTCTTCCAGGGACCGGTCGAGCCGTAGCCGTTGACCGACGCGTAGATGATCCGGGGGTTGCGGGCCGAGATGGCGTCGTAGCCGAGACCGAACCGGTCCATCACGCCGGGTCGGTAGTTCTCGATGACGATGTCGCACTGTTCGGCCAGTTCGAGCATCAGCTCGACCGCCTCCGGCCGAGTGAGGTCGAGGCTGACCGACCGCTTGCCGGCGTTCTGCTGGGCGTAGTAGGTCGGCATGCTGTTGCGGCGTGGCGACGTGAATCGTGTGGCGTCGCCGGCGGGCGGCTCGACCTTGATCACCTCGGCACCGAGGTCGGCGAACATGCGCGTGCAGTGTGGGCCTGCCAGCACCCGCGTGAAGTCGAGGACTCGGATGCCTTCCAGCGGTGTTTGCATCCTTTCATCGTTGCCGATCGAGACGTTGCCCGCAGAACGCAACCGTCGTCGATCGTCGAGCAGGGGGGCGACGCCGGTGCGGTCCGGTTCGCTCCTGGTCGGTGGCATCGGTTGGAGCGTGGGTTGGAGGGGACTGCCGCGCGTTGAGGTGACATCTGGGTCAGCTGCGGGAATCTGGTCAGACGACGGGAACATCCGATCGCACGCCTCGGCGGTCGTTGCGACCTCGCAGTCCGAACGCAGGACCAACGGCCCTACTCGTCTCGTGAACAGCCAGTCAGGCTGGATCGATCACGGAGACCGGTCGCAGTGTCGGTGGCCGCGGATGTCGATGTGCGAAGGGAGCACGAGATGAAGGTGTTGCTGGTCGAGGGGGCTCCGGGAGTCGGTGCCCCCGCCGAGTCCGAGTTGCGTGCGGCGGGGCATGTGGTCGTTGGTTGCGAACCAGCAGAGCCGTCGTCTCCTTGTCGGGGTCTCGAGGTCGTCGGCGACTGCCCGCTCGACCAAGGTGACGTCGACGTCGCCGTCGTCAGCCGAGCAGGGGGTGATCTGACCCCGTCCGAGCGCGGTGCCCTGTGCGCTGCTCGTCATCGGATTCCGGTGGTCGTCGCCGGCGATCCGCGACATGCCGTTTCGTTCGGTCCGGGTACCCACATGGCCGGTCCCGATCTCGTCGCTGCATGCACCGAGGCCGCCGGGTCGGGGGCAGCTCACGTGTCGGCGCTTCGCCGGGAGTTGTTGATGGCCGGAGTCATCACGCCCGAGGACGTCGATGGGCCGAAACCGCCGATCTCGTTCGACGTGAGGCGCGAGCCCCGCCGGTTGCGCTTGACCGTGCGTGCTCCCGAGGGCGATCCCCGGTTGGCTTCGATCACCAAGTCCGCTGCCGAAGCGCTTCGGCGCTACGACCAGTGGGCGAGTGTGATCGACGTCGTGACCGAGACCAGCTGACCGTCTCGAGATCCGAGTCGACAGCTGGTCCAGCCCGACTCAGATTCCGTCGGCTGCCGCGGCCGCGTCCTCGTCGCCTTCGAGACCCTTCGGCAACGTGGCGAAGATCGCCGGTGGTTCGCGCCACGGATCTCCTTCGCCGCGGGTGGCCGCCTGGATCGCGGCCCACACCCGTTCGCTCGTGCAGGGCATGTCGATGTGGCGCACACCGAGGTGTGACACAGCGTCGATCACCGCGTTCTGAATGGCAGGCGTCGATCCGATCGTCGCCGCCTCGCCGATGCCTTTCGCGCCCAACGGGTTGAGCGGCGATGGTGTCTCGGTCGAATGCACCTCGAAACTGGGCATCTCGGCGGCCGACGGCAGGCCGTAGTCGGCGAAGTTCGACGTGATCGGGTTGCCGTCGCCGTCGTAGCGCACCTCCTCGAACAACGCCTGGCCGATGCCGCTGCCGACGCCCCCGTGCTGCTGGCCTTCGACGAGCAGTTGGTTGATGACGGTGCCGCAGTCGTCGACCGCGACATGACGCACGAGACGGGCTTGCCCGGTCTCGGTGTCGACCTCGGCGACGGCGATGTGGGCGCCGAACGGGAACGAAGCGCCCTCGGATTTGAAGACGTGCTCGGCCTCGAGCGGTCCGTCGCCGAGTTCTTCCGAGCGCGCTGCGAGGTCGCCCCAGGTCAGCGCCGACGCGGGAACGCCGGCGACACCGATCGTGCCGGCCGACCGGTCGATCACGATGTCTGCCTCGTCGGCCTCGAGCACCTTCGCAGCCAGAGCGCGGGCGTGTTCGACCATGATCTCGGTCGCACGATGTATCGCCGACCCTCCGGTCTGCAATGAACGCGACCCGCCGGTGCCGCCACCCTGGGGCACTCGATCGGTGTCGCCGTCCACCAGCGTGATGCGGTCGACCGGGATGCCGGTCTGGTCGCTCAGGAGCATGGCGTAGGTCGTCTGGTGACCCTGACCGTGCGAGAGCGTGCCGCAGTACAACGTGGCGCTGCCGTCGGTGTGCACTTCGACCTTGCCGTACTCGGGTGAACCTCCGCCGCCGGTGATCTCGACATAGGTGGCGACTCCGATGCCCAACTGCACGATGTCGCCTCGGTCGCGACGTTCGGCTTGCTCGCGTCGGAGACGGTCGTAGCCGATCGCGTCTGCGGCCGTGTGCAGTGGGAGGCGGTAGCGGCCGCTGTCGTAGACATTGCCGGTCAATGTGGTGAAGGGGAACACCTCGTCGCCCAGGAGGTTCTTCTCGCGCAGGGTGATCGGATCGATGCCCAGGTCGTGCGATGCCTGATCGACGAGTCGCTCGAGCAGGGCGGTCGCCTCAGGGCGCCCCGCGCCCCGGTAAGCGCCGGTGGGCGACGTGTTGGTCGCGGCGACGGCGACGTCGAAGTCGATCGCCGCGAAGTCGTAGGTTCCGTGTGCCATCCGCCGGGTACCGCCGGGCAGCGAGGCGCCGATGCCCGGGTAGGCGCCACCGTCGCCGACGAGGCGAACCCGGAGGCCGGTGAACGTTCCGTCGTGCCTGCAGCCCAACTCGGCGTACTGCACCTGGCCACGGCTGTGCGCCATGGCCTGCATGTCCTCGGTGCGGGTCGGGATCCAGATCACCGCCCGGTTCAGCCGCTTCGCTGCTGCTGCGACGACACCGTATTCGTGCTGCATGCCGGCCTTGCCGCCGAAGCCACCGCCGACCTGAGGCGTGATGATGTGGAGGTCGCCAGGCGCCCATCCGAGGCTGGCAGCGATCTGGCCCTTGACGTAGTGCGGGAACTGGTTGGAGGGCCAGAACGTGATGCGGCCGTCGGCCGCCGGAGCCGCGGCGCACCCGTGCGGCTCCATGGGTGCGACGGCGATCCGCTGGTTCACGTACCGGCCCCGCACGACCATGTCCGAGGTTGCCTCGAGGTCGAGCGCAGCATCCGGTGATTCGGCAACGGCGAGATTGTTGCCGTGCTCGGCGAACAGCACCGGAGCGCCGTCGGCCAGGGCGGCCTCGGGGTCGGTGACCGACGGCAGCGGTTCGATGTCGGCCCACACCGCTTGCGCGGCGTCGACCCCTTGCGCCTGCGTCTCGGCGAAGACGACGGCGACCGCTTCCCCCACGAACCGCACGCGATCGGTGGCGAGCGGGGGGCGCGCGAAGTCGGCGTGGATCTTGGCGAAGCCGTGATGTGGAGCGATGCCGAGCTCGGCGGCCGTCCACACGGCGACGACACCGGGCATCGATGTGGCCGCGGCGGTGTCGATCGAACGGATCGTGCCGTGCGCCAGGTCGGAACGCACGAACACGGCGTGCAACGGGCGGTCGAGCGGGAGGTCGGCAACATACTTGTTCGCCCCCGTGAGCAAACCCGGATCCTCGGTTCGGATGACACGGTTGCCCAGGATCGAACCGTGGATCGAGTCATGCATCGAATCGTGCATCGGGTCGTGTGGTGTGGGCGCAGTGGGCTCGGTCATCGGCGCCGACTCTACGCTGGACGGGTGCAAGCCCATACGAGCGAGCCCGGACGTAGCCTCGCTCGTCGGCTGGCGTTCGAGGTCTATGTGCCGTGGACGCTCGCCCAGCTCGGCCGGGGCATGCTGCTGCCGGTCGTTCCGCTCTACCTGCGCGACGCTGGTCTGTCGTACACGATGGTCGCGGTCGTTCTGGCCTCCCTCGGTCTGGGGGCCGTGTTGGGAGGCCTGCCGAGCGGGGCCATCGCCGGACGGTTCGGCCCGGAATGGCTGTTCGTGGGCGCCACGATCGCCACGGGTGTCACCGCCGCGATGCTCGGTATCAGCACGGCGGTGTTGGCGTTGGTCGCGTTCAGGTTGCTGTACGGCATGGGTGCGGTCGGAATGCGCGTGTCGGTGCAGATGCTGGTGAACATGGCCTCGCCGGTCCGGCTGCGAGGGCGGAGCATGTCGTGGCTGGGTGGTGCTGTACGTCTCGCCTTCTTCGTCGGGCCGCTCGTGGGAGGAGTGCTGGTCGACGCAGTCGGGTTCTCCGCGACGTTCGCGGTCTGTGGCGTGACCACGCTGTGTGGACTGGTTCCGTTCCTCGCGGTGCGCCGCGACCGGCCGGAGGGCCAGCGATTCGATCGTCCGACCGTGCCCTGGTCGAGCCTCGGCCACGCGCTGCGTCGGCACCGGGGACTGCTGTTGCTCGCCGGTACCGGCCCGGCGTTGGTGATGACGGTGCGCGAGGGCCGCAATGTGGTGGTGCCGCTGATCGGGGACGAACTCGGCCTGAGCGCAACCGCCGTCGGCGCGCTGGTGGCGATCGGTACCGGTGCCGACCTGTTGTTGTTCCCCGTCGCCGGCTGGCTGATGGACCGGTTCGGTCGCCTGTACGCGATCGTGCCGGCCTTCAGCCTGCTGGGGCTCGGCATGCTCGTACTCGGGATGAGCGACACCTCGACCGGAGCGATCGTCGCCGGGGTGATCATGGGCGTGGGCAACGGCATGAGCGCCGGCACGATGCTGACATTGGGTGGCGACCTTGCGCCGAGCGATGCCGGACCGTTCCTGGCTGCATTGGGGATGATGCAGGACGGCGGGGTGGTGATCGGCCCGATCCTCGTGGGGTGGATGGCTGACACGGCGGGGCTCGCTCGGTCGGCGCTGGTGCTCGCCGTCGTGATGTTTGTTGCGATCACCTACATCGTGGTCGTGCTCGGCGACACGGCCCGGCCCAGTCGGCCATGGTTGGTGGCCCGGCTCGAGTCGACGGCGACGACAACATCGAACGACGGCAAGATCGAATGGTGACCCCGTTCGGATGGTGACCCCGTTCGGATGGTGACCGCGTCGGATGGTGACCGCGTCGGATGGTGACCGCGTCGGATGACGACCGCACCGGATGATCTCAGCTTCGGGTG
>JAHEDX010000125.1 GCA_024641005.1 Acidimicrobiaceae bacterium | reverse complement strand
GTCCTCGGCGGCTTGGCGCACCTGCCAGTCGCGGTCGGCCAGGGCGTGTTCGATTGCAGCCTCGACGTCGGGGCCCTCGAACGGGGCGAGTGCCAACACGGCGCGCCGCCTGACATTCGGCCTGTCGACACACGCCGCCAGGATCGCCGGGAGCCCGCGCTCGTCGCCGATCGCCCCGAGCGCCGCTGCGCTCGCCTCCCGGACGAGCGGCTCGTCGGACTGCGTGGCCAGCACGGTCAGCCGGTCGAGCACGTCATCATCCACCGACTCCTGCTCGCCGCAGGCCCATGCCGCGATCTCGATCACGGTCGGATCGCCGTCGTCGAGCAGTGCTAGCAGCGAGATGCCCTGTCGTCCGCCGGCCAGTTCGGCGGCGCGTCGGCGTACGTGTGGTGCAGCATCGTCGAAGGCGTGGGTGATCTGCTCGCGGGTGATGATGCCGAGCCGGTCGAGGGCGCCCAGTGCAGCGGTGCGCACCGTGGGATCGTCGTCGTCGAGGTGGGCGAGGGCGAAGTCGGCATCGCCGCGATGGCCTGCGACGATCACTGCTTCCCGGCGTTCACGAGCGCTCATTGCTGCAGCAGGTTCGTGAGCCAGATCACCGCGGTTGCGATGGCGAACGACACGACGATGGCGGCGAGCACGCCCGTCAGGAGGCCGATCCCGCCGCTGGCGACCAGTGCGAGTACCCGGCGAATCGGTCCGGGGCGACGGTACGGCGGCGCGTCGTAATGATCGACCACGATGCCGGAAGCATCACGTCGCAACGGACCGCGTGGTGAACGCGACTCCGCTCTGGCAGGCTTACGCCATCCGGTCAGCAGCAGGGCGATGATCGCCAACCCGGCGATGAAGGCTGCCCTGACAGTGAGACCTTCCACGGAGAGCGCAAGAGTGACCGACACGCAAGAAACGACACTACTGGGTAAAGAGGCGTCTGGTCCTCGGGAACCGCAGCGCGAATCGGCCGCGGAAGCTGCGGTTCGTGCCGGTCTGCGGGTTGCGGCCCGCGGACACCGCTGGTGGACGATCCCGATGGCGGTGGTCGCGCTGGTGTTGCTGGTGGCGGTTGCCGTCGCCGGGGTGGTCCCGTCCGGGGTCGTGGCCACCAAGGAGAATCAGCGTCTCGGAGTCGAGCAGGAGACACCATTCGCGCGCACCCCTGCGTCGGCCCAGCCGGTCGCCGACCGCATCACTTTCGGCGATCTGGGCGACCAGGCCGAGCAGTATCCGCCTGAGGGCGACGTGTATTTCGTCACCGTGACCGAGCCGTCGCAGTCGGTCTTGTCGTGGCTGTTGGGTCGGGACCATCCCGCGATCCAGTTCCTCACGAACGAGGAGAAGTACGGCGTCCAGACCCCGCAGCAGCGACGTACGTTCGCCCTCGAATCGATGCGCACTTCCGAACAGGTGGCGCAGTACGTCGCTCTGCAACGCGTGGGCTTCGACGTGCAACTCCTGGCCGGCGACGTGCTGATCGAGGCGATGGTCTGCCTGGTCCCCAGCGCGGACGGAACCGAGTGCGAGACCTGGAGCCCGTCTGCAGACGTGCTCGAACCGGGTGATCGCATCATCGAGGTGGAAGGCCAGACCCTCGAAGGCGTCGAGGATCTGAGCCGGATCCTGGTCGGCAAGGCCCCGGGCGACACCGTCACGATGAAGATCGAGCGAGCCGGCACCGGCACACTCGATGTCGAAGTCGAGCTCACGGCATCGCCCGAAGAGCCCGACCGGACGATCGTCGGCTTCTACCCGTTCGACACCCGCCGCGTCGTGCTGCCGTTCGAGCTGAACATCGACACCGGTTCGATCGGTGGACCTTCGGCGGGTCTCGCGTTCACCTTGACCCTCATCGACGAGCTGACGCCCGGCGAGTTGACCGGCGGCGGACAGGTCGCCGTCACCGGCACCATCCAGCTCGACGGGTCGGTCGGACCCATCGGCGGGCTCCGGCAGAAGGCATCTGCGGTCGCCCAGGCGGGCGTGAAGGTGTTTCTCGTGCCGCTAGCGCAAGGCGAGGAAGACATCGCGGCGGCCCGGCTGGCGGGTGGCGACGACCTGGTGATCATCACCGTGTCCACCGTGGAGGAGGCGCTCACCGCGCTCGAACGGCTCGGCGGCGACCCGATTCCGCCTCCACCTCCTGCGCCCGGTGCCGACGGCTGACCTCCGATTGCCACGGTTGGCGGTGTTCCGGCGTTTACGCTCGCTGGAATGGCTGCCTCGCTCTCGCGACCAGACCCCTCATCCCCCGCGTCAGTGGCGGAGGCGGGTTTCTCCACCTCCCGACGCGGATACAACCACGACGAGGTCCGGGCGTTCCTCACGTCGGTCGCGGCCGAACTCGGGCGGTTGCAAGAACGCCAACGGCAACTCGAGGCCGAACTCCACTCTGAACGGTCCAACAAGTCGACGGCGGTCGAACTCGACGACGAGACGGTCGCCACCATGCTGGGCGAAGAGACGCTGCGGGTCCTCCACACCGCCCGCGAGTCGGCCTCGGAGATCAAGATCCGGGCCGAGGAGACCGCAGCTCGGATCCTGCGTGACGCCAACGACGAGGCAAATCGGGTGCGACAGGAGACCGAGGTCGAGGCCGCCCGGAAGCGTTACGACGCGTCAGCTGACGCCGAGGCCGAGGTGGCACTCGCCAAGCAGCAGGGCCGTGAGATGGTCAACGAGGCGCGCGCGTATCGCGAGCGAGTGCTCGCCGATCTCGAGCGTCGCACCACGCTGGCCCGTCACCAGATCGAAGAGCTCGTCCACGGTCGTGATCGTCTGCTCCAGGTCTTCGAGCGGGCTCGTCTGGTCGCCGTCGATGTCACTTCGGAGTTGCAGGCCATCGAAGGCCCCGACGAGTTGGTGAACCTCTCACCGACCACCGGTCCCGTGCCGTTGATGGTGCCCGCCGGTCGATCCGACGAGGCGGGGCCGGATATCGACGAGACCGAGCCGGCGGTGCCGTACGACGCAGCCGCGGACGACGGCCCCCAGACCGAGCTGATCGACATCGTCGACGCTGCGGCCGATCACACCGACGAGGAAGCATCGGACGAGTCCGACGACGTCGTCGACGTTGGCGAGTCCGCGAACGACGACGCGAACGACCAGCTGGCTCCTCGCCGCGACGCCAACGTCGTGTCGCTGTTTCGTGGACGCGCCGCCCCTGACGGGCACGGCGACGACGACACGGAGGCCGACGACGTCGAGATTCCCGAGACCGGCGATGCCGAGGAACGGCCGGACGTCGGCGGCATCTTTGCTCGACTGCGCAGCGAGACGCCGGCGGACGAGGTTGCGTCGGCCGACAGCGGCGATGTCGGGACCGAGGTCGTGGCGACGCCCGAACTGGTCGTCGCCGACGAAGCCGAGACCGACGTCGCTGAAGAACCTGCCGACGCCGTCGATGAAGCCGACGTCGAGGAGTTGATCGAGCCGACGCCGTTCACGCGTCGCGATGCGGCGGTCGTTCCGTTGATCGTCGCCGGAGCGCGCAAGATCAAGCGGGTCCTGGCCGACGAGCAGAACGGGGTGCTCGACACCCTGCGTCAGAACGAACCGGTGACGTCGCTCGACGGCCTGCTTCCCGAGGCGGCCGCGCACCTGGCGGTCTATGTCGACGCGCTCGCCGACGAGCTGACCGCTGCGGCCGCTGCGGGTGCTGGCGAACTCGGTATCAACGACACCAAGACGTTGCGCCGCAAGCTCGCCAAGAGTGGTGCCCTCGACGCGGCTCACGACCTGCTCCGCACCGATCTGCTCCGTCCGCTGAGGGACCGCCTCGATCGGGCGATCAACGGCGGTGCCGGCGACAACGACGACATCACCAAGCGGGTGCGAGCGGTCTACCGCGAGTGGAAGACCCAGCACATCGACGATCAGCTCGACGACATCTTTCGGTTCGCCCACGGTGGTGGGCTGGCCGTGTCGATCGAGCCGGGCACACCGTTGGTGTGGATGATCGATCCCGATCACCCGGCATGCCCCGATTGCGAGGACAATTCGCTGGCGGGGTCGGTCGCCGCGGGCGAATCGTTTCCCACGGGTCACCCCGGGGCGCCGGCCCACCCCGGGTGCCGATGCCTGACGCTGCCTGTCGCCAAGTAGCCTCGGCGCGAGATGCGGCGCGCAGAAGACCTTCCTCGTTCACGACCCTGGAGCCGGATTTCCGGCAGGTTCGTCCTGATCGCGATCGGCTTGTTGTTCCTGCTGGTCGCCGTGTTCGGCCGGGCGGTGGCGAGCTTCTACGCCGATGCCCTGTGGCACGATGCCCTGGGGCGGAGTGATGTCTTCTGGGGCCAGATCGGCGCCAAGGTCACGCTGTTCTTCCTGTTCTTCCTGTTGTTCCTGCTGATTGCAGGCATCAACCTGTTCGTTGCCGATCGCACCGCGCCCAAGACCTTCCCGGCCAACGTCCACCCGTACGTCGAGCGCTTCCACGAGGTGTTCGGCCATCGCCTCAGGCTGGTTCGCTATGGCACGGCGGTCGTGCTCGCCTTCATGTTGGCGCTGCCGGCAACGGCGCAATGGCAGGACTGGTTGCTGTTCCGCAACAGCAAGTCGTTCGGAGTGCAGGACCCACAGTTCAACGTCGACGTCGGCTTCTATGTCTTCGAACTGCCGTTCATCACGTTCGCGATCGACTGGTTGTTCGCGGCCATGGTGATCGTGTTGTTGCTCACTCTGGCCGCCCATCTCCTGAACGGTGGGGTGCTCTTCACGTCGTCGACGCCGACGGTGCGCGCAGCGACGAAGGCGCACATCGCGGTGTTGCTCGCGGTGCTCGCGGCGGTGAAGGCCGCCGACTACTGGCTGACCAGGTACGAGCTGACCAACGAGACCCGAGGCTTCGTGCAGGGTGCCACCTACACGGTGGTCAAGGCCCAGCTGCCGGCGATGATGCTGCTCGTCCTGATCGCCCTGTTCACCGCGTTGTTGTACCTGTCGACGATTCGGACCGATCGTTGGCGGCTGCCATTCGTGGCGTCGGGCCTGTGGCTCGTCGTCGTGATCGTGGGCGGGTTGATCTACCCGGCGATCGTTCAATCGTTGGTCGTCCAGCCCAACCAGGAAGAGCGCGAGGCGCCCTACATCGCACGCAACGTCGAGGCCACTCGCGCCGCGATGGGGATCGGTGATGTGACCAAGGTGCCGGTGTCGTTCGATCCGCTCACCGCCCCCGATGTCGAGAGCGATCTCGAGCCGATCCGCAACGTGCGGCTCCTCAATCCGACACAGCTGCTCTCGCGCTTCTCGTTCGACCGCGGTGAGGTCGCCGGCCTGAAGATCGCCGACCTCGACGTCGACCGTTACGACATCGACGGCGAACGCGAACAGGTGTTGATCACCGCTCGCGAGCTCGACCTCGGCAACATCCCCAACAAGAGCTGGCAGGGCGTGCACCTCGTCAGCACACGAGGCTGCGGCCTGGTGCTGGCACCGGTGGGCAGGGTGACCGAGAGCGATCGCCCCGACTACCAGAACGTCGATCTCGCTCGACCCGAGTTGTACTTCAGCCCGGCCATCAGCGGCTACGCCGTGGCCGGCACCGATGTCACCGAAAGTCAGTGCGGTGACGGTTCGGCCTACTCGGGCACTTCGGGGGTGAAGCTCAACGGGTTCTTCCGCAAGGCTGCGTTCGCGCTCGCGTTCCTCGATTACAACGTGATCGGGTCGGGCGCCATCCAGAGCGACTCCCAGATGCTCTGGGTCCGGTCGGTACAAGACCGTGTGCAGAAGTTGGCACCGTTCCTCGAGTACGACGGCGATCCGTATCCCGTCGTGGTCGACGGTGGCGTGCAATGGGTGATCGACGCCTACACCTCCACCACCCGCTACCCCTACGCCCAGCGCATCGGCAACGTGCAGTTGAGCTCGTCCACCGGGCTGTCGCGCAGCGCCAACTACATCCGTAACAGCGTCAAGGCCGTCGTCGACGCTTACACCGGCGACGTGAAGTTCTACGTCGTCGACGACACCGACCCGATTCTGCAGGTCTGGCGTTCGGCGTTTCCCGATCTGTTCACCGATGTCGATCAGATGCCGGCCGAACTCCGTAATCACCTGCGCTATCCGGAAGACCTCTTCCGCGTCCAGACCGATCTGTACTCGAAATACCAGATCGCCCCCGAAGACTTCTTCCAGCGCACGGGCGCCTGGTCGGTCGCGCAGGCGCCGTCGGTCGATCGCCAGGACACCTCGCGTGTGGTCAATACGCCCGTCGACCCGACCGACGTGCAGACCGAGTTCGCCACCGAATCGAACGTCGAGCGATTCGTTCCGTACTACTCGATCTTCCGAAACGCCGCCACGGGCAAGGAGGAGTTCGTCATCCTGCGCCCGTTCGTACCGTTCTCGAGCGACGACCGGCGAACCGAACTGCAGGCGTACATGACGGCGTCGAGCGACCCCGACACGTACGGCAATCTGGTGTCGTACGTCGTCGAACAGGATCCGCTGCCGCCGGGCCCACTACGGGTTGCCGACCAGGCCGAGTCCGAGCAGGACATCAGCCCCGAGCTCAGCCTGCAGGCCAACCAGGAAACCGGCACCAAGGTCAAGTTCGGTGACCTCCAATTGTTCCCGGTCGCGGACGGCCTCGTCTACATCCGACCGGTCTACGTGATCGCCAGCGATGTCACCGAGTACCGGTTCGTGATCGTGTCACACGACAATGCCGCTGTGCTCGACACTCGACTCGACTCGGCGCTGGCCCGGCTGTTCCCCGGATTCGAGGGCGCGATCGGCGACCGCGTGGGCACCGACACCGGTGACACGATTCCGCCGCCCGACGACGTGACGCCTCCCGACACCGGCACCGACGACCCTGCGGCCTTGGCCGCGGAGGCCGAGCGCCTGTACGTGGAGGCTCAGGAGTTGCTGCGCGATGGCGATCTCGGCGGTTACCAGGCGAAGCTCGATCAGGTCGGCGAGATCCTGGTTCGGCTCACCGAAGC
>JAHEDX010000124.1 GCA_024641005.1 Acidimicrobiaceae bacterium | reverse complement strand
CCGGCGCTCGCGGTTGCCGACACGATCGAACTCGATGTCCATCTGTTTCGTGGCCGGCTCGAGGTACGCCACGCCAAGGTGCTGTGGCCGTTCGCCGTGCTCTGGGAGCAGTGGGAGTTCGTTCCCGATGCTCCCCGTCCCAGCCTGGCCGCGATTCTGGATGCTGCGCCCGATGACGCTCACCTGTGGTTCGACCTGAAGGGGTTCACCAGTCGGCTGCCGGCACGGCTGATACGCGAGGTGGGCCACCGTCACGCGGTGACGGTCTCGTGTCGCAGTTGGTGGACGCTGCGATCGACTCGACGGATACCGAGAATCCGAACCTTCCGGTCCGTCGGGAGTCGCTGGCAACTGTGGCTGGTCGAGCGCGTCCGCTTCTCGGACGACGAGGACGGAATCGTCATGCACGAGCGGTTCGCGACGGCGGAGACGGTGGCCCGACTGCATCGGCTGACGCCGAACATCGTGGCCTGGGCGGTCCACGACCTCGACCGGGCGGTGGAACTACACGAACTGGGGTTGTCCGGCATCATCGCCGATGATCTCGGGTTGCTGGATCAGGTTCGACGGCGGATCGCTCAACCGGCCCGAGACGCGGGCGACGACTGACTTTTCGTCTGCCGCGGACACTTCGATCGAAAAGGCCGTACTATTACGGGCAGGTTGGAGGTCGAGGGCAAGTCGGAGCACAACGTGCTCCAGTCGACAGCCGATCGTACCGATGATCGTTCGGACGACAATCCAGTGCGAACGACTTCCCCCCTCCTCCCCTCCAACGGATCACAGGTGCACAAAACCATCACCATCCCCAACCTGCGTGACGTCATTCGCCACGCGCTCCCGAACGTGATCGAGGGCAAGATCATCCCGCTCTTGCTGTTCGTCGGATTTCTCGAACTGCTCGGCACGATCTGGGCACTGCTGGTGGCACTGACCTGGTCGTTGGCCACGGTCGGCTATCGAAAGGCGAGCGGGCGACGGGTGCCGGGATTGATCGTGCTCAGCACGGTCGCCCTGGCGGCGCGCACCATCGCCGCCGTGGCGACGGGCTCGATGATGATCTACTTCCTGCAGCCGACCGTGTCGACCGTGCTGGTCGGGTTGGCGTTCATGGTGTCGGTACCACTCGGCAATCCGCTCGCCCAGAAGCTCGCCTACGACGTGTTCCCGTTCGACGACGACACCAAGGCCCACCCCCTGGTGCGACAGTTCTTCGTGCGGTTGTCCGCGTTGTGGGCGATCACGAGCATGGTCAACGCCTCGATCACCGTCTGGCTGCTCCTGACCCAATCGGTCACCACCTTCGTGCTCGTGAAGTCGGTGCTCGGACCTATGACCGCCGTGGTGACGATCGGTGTCGGCTGGATCTGGTTCCGTCTGACCCTCAACCGCACCGGCACCTCGCTCGCGTGGTCGCCGTCGAAGCGCTCGCCCCAGCCGGCCTGACCCGACGGCCGACGCGAGCCGGGCGCCGCTCGGGCGACGTCACGACGTGGTGCGGCCCAACACGTCGTCGATGAAGTCGGTCACGTCCCGCAGTACGTCCACCGAGTTCGTCTCGTTGAACACCTCGTGACGGGCGCCCTCGTATTCGTGCTTGCGGAAGGTCTCGCCCCGCAGGCCTTCGATCCCGGTCCTGGTGCCTTCGATCGGAACGAGCTGATCCTCCGCACCGTGCACCCACAGCAACGGTAGATCTCCGAGCGATCCACCTGCCTTGATCGCCTGGTTCGTCGCTGCCATCGCGGCCACGGTCGGCCGCTTGAAGGGCCCGTGCCAGACCAGTGGGTCTGCCGCGTAGGCGTCACCGACGGTCAGGTCGCGC
This sequence comes from Acidimicrobiaceae bacterium, assembly GCA_024641005.1. Classification (GTDB taxonomy): domain Bacteria; phylum Actinomycetota; class Acidimicrobiia; order Acidimicrobiales; family Ilumatobacteraceae; genus Ilumatobacter. The sequence continues at coordinate 5,165 of JAHEDX010000124.1, read as the reverse complement.
GACAGGATCGTGGGGTCGAGTGGCACGTCCGGTATCTCGTCGAGCTGCAACAACTGGTCGATCAGTGCGAGGTCACCCACCGCCGGCCCCGACAGCACGAGTGCACGCAGCACTCCGCGATGCAGTTGCGCGTAGCGAGCTGCGATCATGCCACCCATCGAATGCCCGATCATCACGACGGGCAGTTCCGGCCACGAATGTCGAGCGACTTCGACGACCTGGTCCAGGTCGTCGACCACATCGTCGAAGTTCGACACGAGCACACGCTCACCTGCGCTCTTGCCGTGTGCGAGATGGTCGAGACCGTACACCGCCGCGCCGTTCGCGACCAGGGCGTCCGCGACATGGCCGTACCGGCCGATGTGTTCTCCGTAGCCGTGCACCAGCACCGCCACATAGCCGGGCGTCACAGCTGGGTCGTGCCACGATCGCGCCGCGATCGTGCCCTGCGCGCCGTCGAACGTCCACTCGGTGACGTCGCTCATCGCTGAACTCATTGCTGGCCTCCTCATTCCGTCTCAGTTGACCGGCTCGAACCTCGCCTGGAAGAACCGGAGCGATTCGGGTTCGTAGGTGAAGCGCAATCCGGGGACCTCGGTCCGCCGTTCGTACACCGAAATGACGGATTCCGCCGTGACATCCATGTGGGACTGGGTGTACACGCGACGAGGCACCGTCAGTCTGACCAGCTCGAGTTTCGGGTAGTGGTGATCACCCGTGACGGGGTCGCGGCCGGCGGACACGACACCACGTTCCATCGCCCGTACCCCGGCATCCTCGTAGATCGCTGCCGCCAAGGCCTGGGCTCTCAGCTGCTGGGGTGGGAGGTGGTCACAGATCCCCGACGCGTCGAGGAACACACCGTGGCCTCCGACCGGTTCGACGATCGGCACGCCGGCGTCGCGGATCTGGTTGCCGAGGTATTCGACCTGTCCCACCCGGGTGCGCACATGATCGTCGGTGTCGACCATCTCACGGATACCGCGGGCGAGCGCCTCCATGTCGCGTCCGGCCATTCCGCCGTAGGTGTGCAGCCCCTCGAACGCGACGAGCATCGCCCGTGCCCGACGAGCGAGTTCGGGATCGCGGAGCGCCAGGAAGCCTCCGATGTTGACCAGGTTGTCCTTCTTGGACGAGACCGTCGCCCCATCCGAGTAGGAACAGATCTCCGAGAGGATCCGACGAATCGAATGGTCCCGGTAGCCCGTCTCACGTTGCTGGATGAAGTAGGCGTTCTCGAGCGCTCGCGTCGCGTCGAGCATGACCAGAATGCCGCGCTCGTGACAGAACTCGTACACCTCGCGCAGGTTCGCCATCGACACCGGCTGCCCCCCGGCCATGTTGACGTTGGTCTCGAACGAGACATAGGGGATCCGGTCGGCCCCGACCTCGTCGACGACCGCTGCGAGCTTGCCGAGGTCGATATTGCCCTTGAACGGGTGAGCCACGTGAGGTTGGTGAGCTTCGTCGATGATCACATCGACGAAGCGGCCGCCGGCGAGTTCCTGATGGAACTTCGTCGTCGTGAAGTACATGTTGCCCGGGACCACGTCGCCGGGGGTGATGAGGATCTGGCTGAGGATGTGTTCTGCGCCGCGCCCCTGGTGGGTCGGAACGAGTTCGGGGTACCCGTACACGTCGGCCACGGCGTCGCACAGGTGGTAGAACGAACGCGACCCGGCATAGGCCTCGTCGCCGACCATCAGCCCTGCCCACTGGTGATCCGACATCGCCGACGTTCCCGAATCGGTGAGCAGGTCGATGTACACGTCGTCGGACCGGAGCAGGAAGGTGTTGTAGCCGGCGTCACGGATGGCCACCGACCGCTCCGCCTGGGTGAGCATCCGGATCGGCTCGACCATCTTGATCTTCCATGGCTCCGCCCAACTGTGGCGCCTCGCGGGCATTGCTGACCTCCTCGATCGAGACCATCAGGTCCTTGCCTCAACGTACGACCGCCGCCGATCACGACCTAGAGGCCTAAGGCCTGCGGCCGACCGAAGCGCTGTGACCCGAGGTGTCCGGGCGCGATCGCTCTCGCGCCTGTTCACCTTCGACCGGCCCCGACCGCACGAAGTCGATCCCGTCGTGGCATCGTGGGAGCAGTATGAGCGCCGACAACACACGCGTCCTGTGCATCCCCCACGGCGGTGGGCCACTGCCCGTGATGGGCGAACCATCCCACGCTCGCATGATCGAATTCCTGCGGGGCACCGAGCGTTCGATCGGACGGCCATCCGCGATCGTCGTGATCAGCGCTCACTGGGAATGCCCCCGACCGACACTGACCTCGGGCGCCGCACCAGGGTTGATCTACGACTACGGCGGCTTCCCCGACGAGACCTACCACCTCCGGTATCCGGCACCGGGACACCCCGAGCTGGCAGGACGCACCGCCCAACTCTTGGCCGACGCCGGTCTCGATCCGCAACTCGACCCCGGTCGCGGATTCGATCACGGCGTGTTCATCCCTCTGCTGTTGATGTACCCCGACGCGTCGATCCCGGTCATCCAGTTGTCACAGCTCGGCCACCTCGACCCGGCGGCCCACATCGCCATGGGGGCGGCCCTCGCCCCGTTGGTCGACGACGACGTCCTGATCCTCGGTTCGGGGTTCACGTTTCACAACATGAACGCGTTCGGCCCGACCCACCCCGTCACCGGCGGTGATCCCGAGAACGAGGCCTTCGAGCGCTGGCTCGGTGACACGTGCACCGACGTCGACATCTCCGAGACCGAACGGACCCGCAGGCTGGTCGACTGGGCCCGGGCACCTGGTGCCCGGTGGTGCCACCCCCGCGAAGAGCACCTGCTGCCCCTCCATGTCTGCTACGGGGCCGGGGGCGGACCCGCGACACGGGTGTTCGACGACCTCGTTCTGGGGAAGCGAGCCAGCGGCTACGCCTGGTAGCCGACCCCGATCATCACGCGAGCCCGTCGACCTCGCCGGGGCGGCCGATCCCGACGAGTGTGGCGACCAGACGGTCTTCCGACCGGGAGGCCTCGAGGTCGACCTGGCCCAGGAGGCGCCATTCGTCGTGGCCATCGGGGTCGTGCAGCGTCTGGACGACCCGGCCACTCGCCGGCTCGAACTCGAAGCGCGAGACATGGCGAGCATCGCCGTCGGTCGCGATGGCGTCGTACTCGTGCCAGTAGTCGACCATCTCGGTCTCGATGTCGAGACCGTCGCGAACAGCACTTGGTCGCCGGCGGCGTGCGATCGATTCGACCCAGCGGAACGCCTCGTTACGCACCATGGTGCGAAATGCTCGGGCGTCGCTTGTGATCGAGACGTCCGGCTCCCCGATCATCGAGGGTCGAATGTCCGCGTCGGCATCGACGTCGGGGTTCTGCAAGCGTTCCCACTCGTCGAGCAGACTCGAGTCCACCTGCCGGACGAGGGTGCCCAGCCAGTGCACGAGGTCGTCGAGTTCCTCGCTGCTCGCGTCGACCGGAACGTTCTGGGTGAGCCCCTTGTAGACGTCGGACAGGTAACGCAATAGCACCCCCTCCGATTGCTTCAGCCCGTAGAAGTCGATGTACTCACCGAATGTCATCGCGCGTTCGAACAGGTCACGCGCCACCGACTTGGGCTTGACCGTGTCGCCTCCGACCCATGGATGCCTGGTGCGGAACTCGTTGAAGTCGCCGTACATCCAGTCCTTCAACGGGCGAGGGGGCTCCGCTTTCGACAGGCGCTCCATGCGTTCTTCGTATTCGACACCCGCTGATTTCATCTCGCTCATCAACTCGTCTTTGGCACGCTTCAGCTGCGCGGCGATCACGACCGACGGGTTCTCCTGCACCGCCTCGATGATGGTGACGATCGCCAAGGCACGGTCGATGTCCCCCTTTGCCGCCACGCCGACCGTCTCGATCTCGACCTCGTCGTCGACCTCGACCTCGACCTCGACGGCCGATGGATCAGGTCGTCGGGCATCATCGTTCGTGGCGGTCGTTTCGTCGGCGTCGGGGTACGCGTCGACATCCGGCGCGGACTCGATGTCCAACAGCTCTGCCAGACCGGCGAACGCGTTGTTCGTGTGACGCCCGTCGCCGCCGACGTGCTCGTGAGGGGTCGAACGATTCGTCGCACGGTGTGGGTGAGATGGGCGACGTCGCGTCACGTCGATTTCGCGGTCGAGGTGGGAGATCGCATCGATCGCCCAGAGCGACAGGGGCTGATGGAGGGCGAACTCGTCCTGGAGGTCGAAGTCGACCCGGACACGTCGACCGAGTTCGTCGGGTGGATCGGGGAACTCGAGCAGGTCTGCGTCGACGAGCGACCGGTAGATCGCGATCGAGCGACGGATGTGATGTCGCTGGCGGCGTCGAGGCTCGTGATTGTCGACCATCAGGCGGCGCACCGCCGCGCATCCGTCGCCGGGACGATCGAGCAAGCTCATCACCATCTGGTGGTTCACCGCAAAACTCGAGGTGAGCGGCTCGGGGTCACCACTGACGAGCTTGTCGAACGTCTCCTCCGTCCAGTGCACATACCCGCGCTCGGGCGGTTTCTTCTTGACCAGTTTCTTCTTTTTCTTGGCGTCGTCCTCCGCTTGTCGGGCTGCTCGCTGGTTGTCGACGACGTGCTCGGGCGCCTGGGCCCAGACATCGCCACGGTCGTCGAAGCCGCGACGGCCGGCACGCCCCGCGATCTGTTGGAACTCGCGAACGCTGAGGATCCGCACTCCGCTGCCGTCGTACTTGCACAATTTCGTGAACAGCACCGATCTGATCGGCACGTTGACCCCGACCCCGAGCGTGTCGGTGCCGCAGATGATCTTGAGGAGCCCGGCCTGGGCCAGGCGTTCGACGAGTAGCCGGTACTTGGGAAGCAGCCCGGCATGGTGGACGCCGATCCCACCGACCAGAAAGCGGCGGAAGCTCTTGCCGAACGGTGAATCGAACCGGAACCCGCCGATGATGTCCTTGACCTGCTGCTTCTCGTCCTTGGTGAGCGGATCGAGGCTGAGATAGCTCTGCGCTGCCTCCGTGGCCTCCCGTTGGGTGAAGTGCACGAGGTAGATCGGTGCCCGACCGCCGGCGAGCAGTGCTTCGATCGAATGGTGCAGCGTCGTCGTGCGGTACGCGAAGTCGAGCGGCACCGGCCGCACTGTCGATCTGACGAGCGCGGTCGGTCGCCCGGTGCGTTCGGTCAGTTC
>JAHEDX010000123.1 GCA_024641005.1 Acidimicrobiaceae bacterium | reverse complement strand
CCAACCCTGCCACTGGACGTTGTAGTTACCACGCGGGTCGTTGAACGAGAATCCGACGATCCACACGATCGGGATGAAGAGGTACAACAGCGCGAGCAGCGCGTAGATGTTCAGGCCCCACTTCGCCACGGAGCCCCGCACCGAGGTCGGTCCGCTCATTCGGTGATCCTCCTCTGGCTGCCGGCGCCAGTCACGCCAGATCCTCGGTGCCGAAGAAACGGCTGTAGACGAGCACCAGTACGGTGATGATTGCCATCAGCACGAATGACATTGCCGAGGCGAGTGGCACGTTGTTCTGGACCAGGAACTGGTCCTGGATCGAGTTGCCGATCATCGTCGTGCTCGGGTTGCCGAGATACAACGCGTTGACGAAGTCGCCGGCCGCTGGAATGAAGGTCAGCAGTGTGCCAGCGAACACGCCGGGCATCGAGAGCGGCAGGACGACCTTTCGGAACGCAGCGGTCGAGGTGGAGTACAGGTCCTGTGCAGCATCGACGAGCCCGGGGTCGACCTTCTCGAGGCTGACATAGATGGGCAGGATCATGAATGGCAAGAAGTTGTATGTGAGTCCGCCGATCACCGCTGCCGGCGTCTGGAGGATGCGGCCGTTGTCCATGATCCCGAGCGACTCGAGCAATCCCGACAGCTTGATCGCGTCGAGGAGCTGCACCACCTGGCCGGTGTCGTTGAGCAGGCTGCGCCAGGCGATGGTGCGAATCAGGTAGGACGTGAAGAACGGCACCACGACGAGGCCCAGCATCAGGTTGCGGTACTTGCCGCCTCTGAACGCGATGACGTATGCGAGCGGATACCCGATCAGGATCGTGAGCACGGTGGCGATGCCGGCATACAGGAATGCTCGCTGGAACTGAGCCCCGAAGTCGGTGAAGGCATCGAGATAGTTCCCGAAGTTCCAGTCGAACTGCGCGTCGACGGCGAACCTGCTGGGCAGGGTCGACAGCGACAGCCGAAGCAGCGTCATCAGCGGTGCCAGATAGAACAAGGCCAGCCACAACGCGCCGGGCTTGAGCAGTCCATATGGTGCGATGCGCCGCCGGGCCTCGGGCCCGCCCATCACCGCCGTCACGATCAACCAGACGATCGATGCGAAGACCAGGCCGAGTGCCAGGATGGCGATCGGCCCGCTGATCCATCTGGCGCCGATCGCCGTCAGCAGGAAGCCCGCGCCGACGAGCGCGGCGAGCCCGACCAGCTCGGGCCGCCGCACCCTCGGAACGTCCTGCTTGGGCATGTTTGTCATCGAGTCGGGCGTCAGGCGCCGATGATCTTGGAGAACGCCGCGTCGTACTCGGCTTCGACCTCTTCGGACAGCGAGGCGAAACTACGCGTGTTCGAGAGCGTCGCTTCGTCCGGGAAGATCAGGGGATTGTTGGCGAGTTCGGGGTCGATCTTCTCGACTTCGCCGCGCACACCCTTCACCGGTGAGACGTATTGCACCCAAGCCGTGAGCTGGGCGGCCTGTGCCGGGTCGTAGACGAAATCCATCCACTTGGCGGCGGCATCGCGATTGACGGCTCCCTTGGGCATGACCATGGTGTCGGCCCAGCTCGTCGCGCCGGACGGTGGGAAGAGGAAGCGCACGGCCGGATTGTCGAGCTGGATCTGGGCGACGTCACCGGACCAACCGATCGTGGCGGCGAAGTTTCCGTTGGACAGGTCGTCGAAGTAGTCGTTGCCGTGGAATCGCCGGATCTGGCCGTCGGCCTTTGCCTGCTCGAGTTTGTCGAACGCCGGAGCGGCCTGATCGAACGAGGTCAGCGTCGAGATGTCGACTCCCATGCTCAGCAGGATGACACCGATGGTGTCGCGCATCTCGGTGAGTGCGCCGACCTTGCCGGCGAACTCCGGATCCCAGAGATCTTCGACACTCGTCAGCTCACGTCCGGTGACATCGAGGTTGTACGCGATGCCGGCGAAGCCCGTCTGCCACGGCAGCGAGTACTCACCGGTGGGATCCCATGCCGGCTTCACCAGGTCGTCGCGCAGGTTGCTCTTGTTGGGCACCTTGTCGAGCGGCAGCTTGTCGACCCAGCCCAAATTGATGAGGCGGCCGGCCATCCAGCTGGTGGGAGCGATCAGGTCGGGGTCGATCTTGTCGCCGCGACCGAGGATCGGTTGCACCTTCGCGAAATATTCGACGTTGTCGTTGAACGCCTCGGAGTAGGTCATGTCGACGCCGCTGGCCTCGACGAACCGGTCGACCGTGCCCGTGAGCCCATCCTCGGTCGGGTCGATGTACGCCGGCCAGTTCTCGAAGAACAGCGTGTTGCCTCCACCGCTGTCGCCTCCGCCACACGCCGCAAGAAGCTGTGGCAGAGCGATACCGGCCGCGCCGAGTGCGCCTGACCTGATCAGGAACTGGCGACGGGACAGCTCGACACTCTTCGGGCGGATGGTTCGCTTGGTCATGGGTTTCTCCCCTTGTTGGTTAGGTCAGAGCGACGCTTCCACGTCGTCGACATCGGTGCTGGTGGCTCCAGCGACGGACGGCCAACCGTTGATGAGGTAGGCCGCTCCCGGATTCCATTGGACATGTACGGCGCTGCCGGGTCGTGTGAGCGGCGCCTCGGTGTCGGTGGTCATTTGGGCGACGACGTTGGTGCCGTCGCTGAGCGCCAGCTCCATGCGCGTCGTGGCGCCTTGGAAGATCAGTTCGGTGACGGTGCCGGCGATACTGCGGCCGTCGTCGGGTTGGTCGGTGCCGGCGGTCAGGCGCTCGGGGCGCAGCATCACCGAGACGCGGTCGCCGACCTGGTGGCCGGCGTCGACGCGCGTGCGCACCGATCCACCGCTGGCGAGTTTCACGATGGCGTCGCCGGCGTCGAATCCGGTCACTTCGCCGGGCAACAGGTTCGCCGAACCGATGAAACCTGCGACGAACAGCGAAGCAGGCGAGTGGTAGATCTCCTCGGGCGTACCGATCTGCTCGACCCGGCCTTGGCTCATGACCGCGATCCGGTCGCTCATCGTGAGCGCCTCGCCTTGATCGTGGGTGACGAAGACGAAGGTGATACCCACTTCTCGCTGAATGCGCTTGAGTTCGAGCTGCATGGCCTCGCGAAGCTTCAGGTCGAGCGCCGCGAGCGGTTCGTCGAGCAAGAGCGCGCTCGGAAGGTTGACGAGTGCTCTGGCGAGAGCAACGCGTTGCTGCTGCCCGCCCGAGAGCTGAGAAGGTTTGCGATTGGCGAACTCGCCGAGCCGGACGACGTCGAGCATCTCGCGCACCCTGGGCTCATAGGTCGCCTTGTCGATCCGCTTGCTGCGCGGTCCGAACTCGACGTTCTGGCTGACCGACATGTGCGGGAAGAGTGCGTACTGCTGGAACACGGTGTTGACGTTGCGCTTGTACGGCGGTGTGCGCGACACGTCGACGCCCTCGAGCAGTACCCGGCCGCTGGTCGGCTGTTCGAATCCGGCGATCATCTTGAGCGTGGTGGTCTTGCCACACCCCGATGGACCCAGCATGGCAAAGAACTCGCCACGAGGGATGCTGAAGTTTGCCTCGTCGACGGCGACGAAATCGCCGAAGGCTTTCCGGATTCCCTGGAGCTCGATGACGTCATCGGTGTTCGTCGGTTCCGGTGTCGGCACGATTCACCTCTCAACAAGACGGCGTCGTTGCCGTGGTCGCCCAGAATGTCATCCGAGGTCCGACGAGCGCAAGTGGAACGGCCCACGACGATCTGCAGCGGTGAGCCCGTGCCGTGGTGGCGCTGGCAGCCTCCGGTCGGTGCCCGATGGCGACGTCGACCGTGGCGGTGCACAAGACGCCGGCCCCGCGTGCCGAATCCACGCTGTGCTTGACAGACTGTGTGCCGTGACTCCGACTCCGTCGCCCACGAACTCTCCCTGGGGTGCCCCTGCTGCGCCGATCGACCCGCCCGTCGAGGTCGAACTCACCCCGACGCGCGGCGATCCTGGGATGCCCGACCCTTCGACATCCGCGTTCGCCCCACCCTCGTCGTCGGCCGCGTTGCCCAAACGCCGCCGGCGCTGGCCTCGCAGAATCGGTGTGGCCACGGTGGCGGCGATCGCCATGGTCGGGGCAGGCTTCGCCGGCGCGGCGACGTACCAGTGGCTCGAACGTGACCCCGCCCCGCCCCAGCGCGCGTCCGATGTGGCGCTGGATCTGGGCGCCGTACGCGAAACGGATCTGCCGCCGATCAATGTGGCAGCGGTGGCCGCGTACGTCGCGCCATCGGTGGTGACTGTCAGCGCCGATGTCGACGGTCCGCTCGGACCGGGAGGCTCGATCGGCACGGGTGTCATCACCACTTCGGACGGCGAGGTGCTCACGAATGCCCACGTGGTCGAGGATGCCACCGAGATCAGGGTTCGGTTGGCGGGCGAGACCGAGCCTCGTCTCGCCGAGCTTCTCGCCGTCGATCCGGGCAATGACCTGGCCCTGCTGCGTATCGCCGGCGACGGCTACGTGCCGGCGACGTTCGCCGAGCCGGATTCGGTCCGGATCGGCGACGAGGTCGTCGCGATCGGTTTCGCACTCGATCTCGACGGTGCACCGTCGGTCACGCTCGGCATCGTCTCTGCGCTCGAACGCACCATCCAGACCGAGCACGGTGCGCTCGACGGCCTGATCCAGACGGATGCGGCCATCTCGTCGGGCAACTCCGGTGGGCCCCTCGTCAACGCGCTGGGCGAAGTCGTGGGCATCAACACTGCGGTCGCCCGCAGCGACAGCACGACCGCGGCCAGCAACATCGGATTTGCGATCTCAGGCGCCGAAGCCATACCGGTCATCGAGTCGCTCCGTCAGCAGTCCAACGGCGCGGTCCGAGCAGAGGGGTACCTCGGGGTCGGTCTCGATGACCGTCGAGACGGCGGCCAGGGTGCCGTCATCGGTGTTGTCGAGGAAGGGACTCCGGCCGAGGCGTCGGGGATGCTGGCCGACGACGTCGTGATCGCGGTCGACGACAAGACGATCGACGGGGCCGTCGGCCTGGTCGCCGCGATTCGCGATCATCAGCCAGGTGACGAGGTCGAGATCGTGGTGCTCCGCGATGGTGAACGACTCACCCTGACGGTGGTGCTGACCGGTCGCCCCGAAACCTGACCGACGCCTTCGGCACCGGACCGCAGCGCTGAGCGCGAACACTTTCACGGTGTGAGCCTCTGCTGGTTGTGGGGGTCGAATGGTGCCGATAGCATTTCCTAGCCGTGTCCAGAGCGTGTCTGGCACGTCCGAAGTATTCGCAATCGATGTCCATGTGAGCCTGATCCGGTCCGCCGGCAGGGACCGCATGGCGACAACTTGACCGAGTGCTCCGCTCGCCTGTGAAGGCAGCGGAGCATTTGCGTGAGAACCGCAAGGTTCGTCGACCGCAACGGCCATGTACCAGTGGATAGCCCGAGAGGGCTCGATCAACTCGAAGGAAGCCGCAATGGCACAAACAGTGATTCTCGGCGAAAAGGTCGGGATGACGCAGAAGTGGGTGGACGACCGGGTCGTCCCCGTCACGGTGCTCCGTGTCGAGCCCATGCGCATCGTCCAGATCAAGACCACCGAGCGCGATGGCTACACCGCCCTACAGGTCACCTACGGGCACCGTGACGCCAAGAAGCTCAACAAGCCGGCCGCAGGCCACTACGACAAGGCGGGCGTGCAACCCGGCAAGCGTCTGGTGGAACTACGTCTCGACTCGGTCGACGGCTACGAGATCGGCCAAGAGATCACGGTCGAGGCGCTCGCAGCCGGTAGCCGTGTCGATGTGACGGCGACCAGCCGTGGCAAGGGCTTTGCCGGCGTCATGAAGCGTCACAACTTCAAGGGCCAGGGCGCCAGCCACGGTAACCACAAGAACCATCGCACGCCCGGCTCGGTCGGCGCATGCTCGTTCCCCGGTCGTGTCTTCAAGGGTCAGCGCATGGCTGGTCACATGGGACACGAGCAGGTCACGACGCTCAATCTCGAAGTCGTCGACACCGACACCGAGCGCAACCTGCTGCTCATCAAGGGTTCGGTCCCGGGCCCCAACGGCGGCGTCGTCTCTGTCCGCAATGCGGTCAAGGCCGCTGTGAAGGGAGCCTGATCGACATGGCACAGATCACCCTCAAGAACGCCGCCGGCAAGGACGCCGGAAAGGTCGATCTCGATGACTCGACGTTCGGCATCCAGCCGAATGTCCCGGTCATGCACCAGGTCGTCACCGCCCAGCTCGCCGCTCGTCGTTCGGGCACGCAGAGCACCAAGACCCGCAGTGAGGTCCGTGGTGGAGGCGCCAAGCCCTTCCGTCAGAAGGGCACCGGTAACGCTCGTCAGGGCTCGATCCGCGCACCGCACTACAGCGGTGGTGGCGTCGCCCTCGGCCCGAAGCCTCGCAAGTACGGTCAGAAGACCCCGAAGAAGATGATCGGTCTCGCGCTCCGTTCGGCACTGTCCGATCGCGCCGCCGAGGGCAAGGTCATCGTCGTCGACAGCTGGGGCTGGGAGCAGCCGAGCACCAAGGCCGCCAAGTCGGCGCTCGTCGATCTGGGCATCGACGGCAAGGCGCTCGTCGTGGTGGGCCGTGACGATGCAGCTGCGGCGCTGAGCTTCCGGAACCTCACCGAGGTCCAGTTGATCACTCCTGGCGAGCTGAACGCCTACGACGTGCTCTGCAACGAGTACATCGTGTTCACGCAAGCGGTCCTCCCGACCCCTGCTCAGGCCAAGTCGAAGAAGCCGGTTGCTGTCGCCGCCGAGGCACCGGCAGCGGCCGATGAGAACGAAAGCGAAGAGAGCTGATGAAGGATCCACGCGACATCATCCTGGCTCCGGTCGTCTCCGAGAAGAGCTACGACCTGATGGAGACCGGGGTCTATACGTTCAAAGTGCACCCGAGCGCCAGCAAGCCCGAGATCCGCGATGCGGTCCAGGCGATCTGGGGCGTCGAGGTGTTGAAGGTCAACACCCTCAATCGCAAGGGCAAGGCCACCCGTTCGCGCGGTACCAATCGCCGCGGTTCCAAGCCCGACACCA
>JAHEDX010000011.1 GCA_024641005.1 Acidimicrobiaceae bacterium | reverse complement strand
CTGGGGCCTTCTTGGCTGGGGCCTTCTTGGCTGGGGCCTTCTTGGCTGGGGCCTTCTTGGCTGGGGCCTTCTTGGCTGGGGCCTTCTTGGCTGGGGCCTTCTTGGCTGGGGCCTTCTTGGCCGGAGCCGTTCCACGAAGCTGCTGCGTCAATGCCTCGATACGACGTTCGAGTTCCTCGAACTGAGACGACAGCGCGGTCATTTGCTTCGAGATCTCTTTCTGCACCGTCGCAGCGATGTGTTCTGAGGTCTCTTTGCCACGCTCGATCAGGCCCTGCACGAGGTCCTCGGCGTCTTTGCGGCGCACTTCGCCTTCCTTGACCAGATTCTTGACGAGCGACTCCGCCTGCTGTCTGGACATGTCGCTGAACTGCACTCCCGCATCGAGGAGCTTCTTGAGAGGGGTATCGGCCATGTCATCAGCCTACCGCTGGCCTCGATCGGGCCCGATCACCTCCCCAGCATGACGTTTGCCACAGCGCTCAGATCGTCCACGTCGAGGAGCACCATCGACCCGTCATCGAACGCGACGCCATCGGCGATCGGCTGACCGGGCAGGGTCACCCCACTGCGGACGAGCGCGAAGGCACAGTCGAGCGCACCTGCGAACAGCCCATCGGTGCTCCAGCGGTCACCGACCATCAGCGCCGTCGTCGACGAGAAACCCTTCCCACAACGCGTGCGAACCAGGTTCGCCATCGGTGCGTGAGGCTTGCCGGCGATCACCGGATCGACGCCAGAGACCGTTGCGATGGCAGCCACCAGGGCACCCGCTCCAGGGGTCGGGCCATCCGGCGTGGGAAACGTGGCGTCGTCGTTGGTCGCGATGAAGCGCGCCCCTCCGCGGATTGCCGCATTCGCCGCCTGCATCCGCCAATAGTCGAAATCGTGATGCAGACCGACGATCACGGCATCGGCGTCGCCGTCGCGAACCGCTTTGGCTCCCTGCGCCTCGACGGCCTCGACCACGCCTGCACCGCCACACACCAGCACACGCTCGTCGGGTCCGACCAATGATGCGGCCGCCTGGGCGCTCGTCACCACATCGCCTTCGGCCGGCACTCCGATATCGGCGAGCGCCCGTTCCTGATCTGCGACCGTCGACATCGAATTGTTGGTGACGAAGAGCACGCGACGGCCCGAGGCCCGAAGCCGCTCGATCGCGTCGGGCGCTCCCGGCAGGGCCTGTCGCCGGAGCCACACCACGCCGTCGAGGTCACACAACACGAAACGAACCTGTTCGAAACCTGCGTCGCGGTCGATCGAAGTCATCTCGTCGTTGTAGCAGGCGGGACGATCTGGCACCCTGTGCACTGTGCCCCGCTTCGAACCCTTCTCTGCACTCCGTTACGCCTCGGCGAACCTCGACGACGTGATCGCGCCTCCCTACGACGTGCTCTCGGATGCCGACGTCGACGAGCTCGAGCAGCGCGACCGGTACAACATCGTGCATGTCGACGTACCGCGAGACCGCGATGGCGATGCTCGTTATCACGCTGCCGGCGAACGGCTGCGCTCGTGGATGGCCGACGGGGTCCTCGCCCGCGACCCTGAACCCACGTTCACGCTCTACCGGATGGCGTTCACCGATGCCGCCGGCACCGCTCGCGAGATCGTCGGTGTGCTCGGTGCCCTCGAGGTCGTCGACGAAGGTGCAGGTGAGGTGCTCCCCCACGAGCGGGTGACGCACAAAGCGTCGACAGATCGCCTCGACCTCACCCGGGCGACGCTGGCCAACATGTCCCCGATCTGGGGGCTGTCGCTCGCGTCCGGGTTGACCCGTCTGCTCACCGAACCGGGTGAGCCGGTCGGCTCGGTCGAGTTCGATGGCGTTGTGCACACTGTCGAGCGGGTGAGCGACCCGGCGCGGGTCGCCGCCATCAGCGCCATGGTCTGGACGGACGACGTACTGATCGCCGATGGACACCACCGGTATGGCGTCGCCCGGCGGTATCGCGACGAGATGCGACAAGAGACCGGATCTCATGAGACATCGGCGGAACTCACGCTCGCCTTCGTGAACGAGCTGGTCGGCGACCAGCTGAGCGTCGAGGCGATCCACCGCGTGTACCGAGACATCGGCCACGATGATCTGGTCGCTGCGCTGTCGGTCGGGTTCGACATCGCTCCGGCCGGCACAGTGAGCTCGGCGACGCTTTCAGAGATGGACCGCCGCCGAGCGTTGTGCCTGGTCGATCGATCCGGACAGGGATCTTGGCTGACGCCCAAGCCCGGTGCCTTCGCCTCGGTGCGAGCGCTCGACGGTGTATGGCTCGAGCACCTGCTCGACCACACCCCTGCCACGGTCACCTACCAACATGGTGTCTCAGAACTGCAGACGCTGATCGAGGCCGACCACACGGTGACGGCGGCTGTTCTGATCCGCCCGGTGAGCGTGGCCGAGATCGAGCGCACCGCCCGCGAAGGCCTGCTGATGCCTCCGAAGTCGACCTTCTTCACGCCGAAACTGCGAACCGGCCTGGTGATTCGACTCCTCGACTGATCAGCCAGCGAGCAACCGGTCGACGACAGACGCAAGGGCCCGCTCGACCGCCTTCTTGCGGGTGCCGCGGACGACTGCGTCTGCCACCACTTCGGTTCTGCTGTGGGTGCGTCCGGCCGCCCTGAAGAAGCGGCGATTCACGTGGCCCGTGACGACGACCTCGTCGCCCGCCGACGCATCGACGTCGCGAGCGTGTACCGCGATCGGCACCGACGCGGTCTGCCCCTCGCTGCGGGTGGTCACATCGAAGTGTGTGACGTAGCTGCCTGACGGCAGTTGTCTGCTCTGGGGCGCGACCGACACCACGCCTCGCACGACCACGACATTGTTGGTGTGCATGCTGTTCGTCCTTGTGTGCTGGATGGACTCGGGGGAAGTCGGGCATTCACATCATGACGAAGGGGTGTCGCACCCTGACGAGCGGTGCGCCGCTCGAGCGAATGTTGCCGGGATCAGGCGAGCGTTCCGACGTTGTTGAGCTCGTGGAATGCCTGGGTCAAGCGGGCGACGAACGCTTCCTCACCGGCGCGCAGCCACACACGTGGGTCGTATTGCTTCTTGTTCGGCCGATCCTCGCCATCGGGATTACCGATCTGGCCCTGCAGATAGTCGTGCTTGGCGGCCTCGTAGCCGCGAACACCGTCCCAGAACGCCCACTGCAGGTCGGTGTCGATGTTCATCTTCACGACGCCGTAGGAGATCGCCTCGGCGATCTCGGCGGCGGAGGATCCGGAACCTCCGTGGAACACGAAGTCGACCGGTCGCTCGCCGGTGCCGTACTTGGCCTGGATGTGTTCCTGGCTGTCCCGAAGGATCGACGGCTTGAGCTTCACGTTGCCCGGCTTGTAGACACCATGCACATTGCCGAAAGCAGCAGCGATCGTGAAGCGATCGCTGACCTTCTTGAGTTCCTCGTACACATACGCGACCTCTTCGGGTTTGGTGTAGAGATCGCTCTCGTCGGCATCGGAGTTGTCGACGCCGTCCTCCTCACCGCCCGTGATACCGAGTTCGATCTCGAGCGTCATGTCGATCGCGGACATTCGCTCGAGATACCGCTTGCAGATCTCGACGTTCTCCTCGATCGGCTCCTCTGAGAGATCGAGCATGTGTGAGCTGAACAAGGGCCTCTTGGTGGACGCGAAATGCGCCTCGCCCGCCTCGAGCAACCCGTCGACCCAGGGCAACAACTTCTTCGCGCAGTGGTCGGTGTGCAGTATCACCCGAGCGCCATAGGCGGCGGCGAGACGGTTGACATGGTCGGCCCCGGCCAGCGAGCCGAGCACTGAGGCCTCATGCGACGAGACACCAACGCCCTTCCCGGCGACGAACGCCCCACCACTGTTCGAGAACTGGATGATCACCGGCGAGTTCAACGCGGCAGCGGTTTCCATCACAGCGTTCATCGAGTTGGAGCCGATGCAGTTGGCCGCCGGTAACGCGAACCCTCTCGCCTTGGCGAGCGCGAACACCTCTTGCACCTCCGAACCGGTGATCACGCCGGGTGCAAAGTCGTTACGGGGCTCGGTCATGTCATCCTCACTGGTTCGTCGGGCGACGGTGTGAACCGCCGCAATCCTCGCCGATCGTAGCCGCCTCGCTACGGTGGCATCCGATGAACGAACGGGCCGACGCCGACCAGCCGGAACGCAGCTCGCTTCCCGCTCGCGACGATTACTACCTCGCCCTCGCGTTCGCCGCCGCCCGCCGGGCCAACTGTCGAGGTAGAAGCGTCGGGGCGATCCTGGTGAAGGGCGATCGGGTGATTGCGACCGGGTACAACGGCACGCCCGAAGGCCTGCCGAACTGTCTTGACGGCGGGTGCCTGCGTTGTGCCGACCGGGCGCAGTTCGTGTCCGGGACCGACTACGACCTGTGCATCTGTGTCCACGCCGAATCGAACGCCCTCCTCACGGCCGGGCGCTTCGGGGCGTCCACCGACGGCACCACGGTGTACACGACGGACCAACCATGCTTCTCGTGCAGCAAGGAACTGATCCAGGCCGGGGTCGTCAAGGTCTTCTACGCCCGGGACTGGCACCCCGACCCACGGGTCAGCGACGACTATCTCCGGCTCCAACGGCGGCTCGGCGCCGAACAGGTTCCGACCCACTACGAGATCAGGCGCGTGGACGAATTGCCGTGACCTCCGTCGACGTGCCCGCCCCGACGCCGAAGCGAGCAGTGGTCGTGCTGCTCGACAGCCTCAATCGTCACATGCTCGGCGCCTACGGCGGGACCGAGTTCGCCACGCCGAACCTCGACCGATTCGCCGCCTCGTCGCTGCAGTTCGATCGGCACCATGTGGGCTCGTTGCCCTGCATGCCGGCGCGGCACGACCTGCTCGTCGGATCACTCGATTTCCTCTGGCGGCCGTGGGGTTCGATCGAGGTATGGGAAGAGGCGATCACGACGGAGTTGCGACGGCGCGGGATCACCACCGTCCTGGTCTCTGATCACCCTCATCTGTTCGAGACCGGTGGCGAGAACTACCACGTCGACTTCACGGCCTGGGAATACGTACGCGGACACGAGAACGACCCGTGGCGGACGCGCCCCGATCCGTCATGGGTGGGTACGCCGGCACTGCCTGCGGCCGCCGCCCACGCCCGTCACCGGTACGACGACAGCCGAACCTGGTTTCGCGACGAGGCCGACTTTCCGGGCCCGCGCACGATGCAGGCCGCCGCCGAGTGGCTGCGCCGCGACGCCCCGTTCCACGACCAGTTCCTGTTGCTGATCGACGAGTTCGATCCGCACGAACCGTTCGATACGCCCGAGCCGTGGGCGTCGATGTACGACGCCGATTGGACCGGGGATCGGTTGATCTGGCCGCCATACGCGGTGCGCGCGATCGAGAGCGGCACGGTGTCCGAGCGTGATGCCGCCCACATCCGCTCGAACTATGGCGCCAAACTGTCGATGATCGACCACTGGTTCGGGTACGTCCTCGACCAGATCGACGCGCTCGGCGACGACGTCGCCGTGATCGTGTGCACCGATCACGGCCACTACCTCGGCGAGCACGACACGTTCGGCAAACCTGGTTCACCGATCTGGGGCGCTCTCGGACATATCCCGCTGATGATCCGATGGCCGGGCACGGCACCGAGCCGAACACATGCCCTCACGACCACCGTCGACCTGCATGCCACCCTCTGTGACATGTTCTCGGTCGAACCCGAGCACCGGACCCACGGCAGTTCGCTGGTTCCGCTGCTCACGGGCGCGGCCGAGTCGGTACGCGAGCACCTCCTCGCGGGCTACTGGAGCCGTCACGTGTACGTGGTCGACCAGGACCGCACGTACGGTCGCTCACCGGTCGGAGACGGGTTTCCCCTCGAGATGTGGTCGAATCGCTGGTCGTCGATGCCGATCTGGCATGCCGCGCCTGGCTACCGCTTCCCGCGACCCGACATGCGGGCGACGCTGGGGTCGATGCCGGGTTCGACAGCGCCTGTCATCCGGCAGCCCTTCGCCCCTGGCGACCTGCTCCCCTTCTGGGCGTACGGAATCCCGATCGACGATCACCATCTCTACGATGTCGACGACGACGACGAAGTCGACAATCAAGTCGGCTCGGCGGCCGAGTCCGAAGCGATCGATCTCCTCCGGTACGCGATGGAGACGGTGGGCGCTCCTGCCCACCAGTTCCAGCGCCTCGGCCTGTCTTGACGAGCGGCCGGAACCGCCACGCGTCGGGTATTCACACCCCGCCGACATGCCGACATGCCGACATGCCGGACCGACGGATCGAACGGGCCGGCTCAGGTCTCCATCGGCAGTTCGGGATCGGCTGACCACTCCATGAGACTGCCGTCGTAGACAGCAACGTCGTCGTGCCCACACAACGC
Source organism: Acidimicrobiaceae bacterium (assembly GCA_024641005.1). Lineage (GTDB taxonomy): Bacteria > Actinomycetota > Acidimicrobiia > Acidimicrobiales > Ilumatobacteraceae > Ilumatobacter. Next base: position 64,517 of record JAHEDX010000011.1, on the reverse strand, counting down.
GAGGCAGAACGCATCGACCGTTGCGGCGATCGCTCCCCCGCAGTAGGTGATCACGGTCGGTTGCCCGAGCAGCCCGGACGCTGCGAGCCTCGCCCTCATGCGGTCGGCGTCCAGGAACGCTGCGGTCTCGGACTCGATCATCGTGGTGAACGGCACATTGATCGCTCCGCTGATATGCCCACCCCGCGGGCCGTACAACACGCCCGAGCCGTCGAAGCTGTCTTCCGACAGTGCGTCCACGATGCATACCGATGATGTCGTCGCTGCGAGCACGTCGGAACGGGTGGCCCGTGCCCGTTGCCAGCCTGTCGCTACGCTGATCGGCTCGGCCGGCGGGCACTCGACCGTGTCGGTCACGAGCGGACGCCCCTGCGCCTCCCACGCCTCGATACCACCGTGCAAGATGGCGCATTCGACTCCCATGTGGTGCATGATCCACCATGCTCGGGTGCACCACATCGTGCCCGAGTCGATACCTGGTCGCGGTGTGCGCGCCACCAACGCGACCCTCGTGCCTGGCCCGACGCCGACCGCCGCCATCGCGGCGATGAATTGATCGGGCTTCGGCCACATCCACGGCAGGTCCTCACACGGATCCGACAACACCCCGTAGGCGCTCGCCACGTCGAATGGCACGGAGCCGGCGATGTGGCCTGCGTCGAACCACACCTCCCTCGCCCGGTTCTCGAGCGTCGCAGTGAGCCTCGCGGTCACATCGAGAACGCGCACCGCTGGATCGTCGAGATGCTCGGCGAGCCAATCCGTCGACACCAGGTACTCGGGATGGGTGAACGTCATGTCGAACGTTCTAGCGCGCTGCGCCGCCTGCGCCGGAGCCGGTACGCGCCCCAGTGCCCGCTGTCACCGAACGCGCAGCAGCATGCCGCTCTGGTCGGTCACGTTGTCGATACGGTCGCCGATCCACTCGAACAGGCTGACTTGAGCGAAGAGCTGAAATGCCAACCATCCGATCAACAGCAGGATCGCGATGACCGACAGAATACGAACCCACTTGATCACCTTGTTCGTGTACTCGCTGATGAGCGGGCCGACGTTGCGGGCTGCCGCACGGGCCTGCTGTCCAAACAGGGTTGCGGCCCGTTCGGCTTCTTCCCTCGCCGCCATTCGGACCTGATTGACGAGGGCGTCCGAGTCGCTGCGTGTCGACAAGCTCGATGCTCGCTGATCGTAGAACGAGCGGCCGGTCGGCTGCTCGTCGGCGTATCCATACGTCTGGTCTTTGAGGTCGAACTCGCTGGGCGTCGGGGGCGCCCGGAACCGGTCGGACCAATCGGTGCCCTCCCACCAACGCAGCCTCGAATATCCCTCGGGATCGGGGTACCAGCCCGGGGGCGGTGCGTCCTCGACCTTCATCAGCCGCCGCGGGCCGGCGGCAGGTCGACCCGCTCCTCACGATCGGGAATCGCCAGGCCGTCCTTGGGTCGGATCTCGTCGCCGGAGTCGTCGGGTCGCAGCGCTTCGCCGAGCGCGGCGACAGTACCCAACAGGCCCGAGAACTCTGCCGGGATGACGAGCTTGGTGGCTCGGCCGTCGCCGATCTTGGCCAACGCCTGCAGGTACTCGACGGTCAAGACGTTCTGGTCGGCACCGGCGTCTTTGATGCCCGTCAGACGCGCTTTGGCGGCCTGACCCTCGCCCTCGCCGAGCATCGCGAGGCGAAGCTTGTCCGCCTGTGCCCGCAGCTCGATTGCCTGTGCGTCGCCCTCGGCGTCGAGGATCGCCGACTGTTTCCGACCCTCGGCAGCGAGAACGGCAGATTGCTTCTCGCCGTCTGCCCGAGCGATCGCCGCCTCCCGGTAGCCCTGCGCCTCGGTGACCGTGGCACGCCGGTCGCGTTCGGCGCGCATCTGGGCATGCATCGCGGACACGACTTCGGGCGGTGGATCGATGCGCTGGATCTCGACACGCACGACTCTGACGCCCCATTTGTCGGTCGCGTCGTCGAGCACCTCGCGCAGCTGGGTGTTGATCGTGTCGCGTGACGTGAGCGCCCTATCGAGTTCGAGGTCGCCGATCAGGTTGCGCAAGTTGGTCTGAGCCAGCTTGGTGATGGCGGTGAAGAAGTCGGCCACGTTGTACACGAGCCGCTGCGGATCGGTCGCCTCGTAGTAGACGACGGCGTCGACCGACACGACGACGTTGTCAGCGGTGATGACCTCCTGCGGAGGCACATCGACGACCTGCTCGCGCATGTCGACCAGCTGCATCGTCTCGATGAACGGAACGATCAACTGCAGACCGGGCTCTTTGGTGGTCTTGTACTTGCCGAGGCGTTCGACGAGACCACGTTGATATGGCCGCACGATCTTGACGGCGCCGGCGAGCACGGCGAGCCCGACGATCGCGATCGCGATGATCAAGATGACGATCACTGGCATGACTACTCCTCTCCGCCCACGGCGGAATCTTCATCGAGCGGGACGACCACGACACGAGTGCCCTTCATCGCGATCACGCGAACCTTGCTGCCGACCGCCAGGCGCAGATCGCTGTCGGTCACCCCCCAGACCTCACCATCGATGTTGACTCGGCCAGCTCGCTCGGTGTCGTGGGGAACGATCTCGCGGGTGACGATCGCGATGAGGCCGACCAAGCGGTCGGCACCGACTCCCGGCGCCATCGTGTTCTGCTTCATGAACCGCTGCGCCCACCGATACATCACCACGAACAGGAGCGCGCCGCCGAACACGAACACCGCCCACTGGACCTCGATCGCGACGTCGTAGAACGCCAGGATCGCGGCGATGAACGCGGAGACGGCGAAGGGGAGGATGATGAACGACCCCCCGACCAGGATCAGCTCGACGAGGGCGAACACCACCGCCGTGCCCAGCCAGATCCACGGCCACATATTGAGGTCGATCCCGAGATCGAGCGGCGCAGCCAACATGACGTCACCTTACGGCCAGTCTGTGACGAACCAGTGACATCGGCCGCCGCGCACCAACGCATGCGATCGCGCCGGTAGCCCTCGACGACTCCGCCAACGCCGCGCACGGCAGCGCCGACCTGGCTACTCGACGACTCCGCCAACGCCGCGCACGGCAGCGCCGACCTGGCTACTCGACGACTCCGCCAACGCCGCGCACGGCAGCGCCGACCTGGCTACTCGGCGGGATCAGTCGACGCGCGGCAGCACACGCAGGCCGAGCTCGAGGAGCTGCTTGGGGTCGCCTTCGATCGGCGAGTTGGTCATCGGATCGGCGCCCGACTGGGTCTTCGGGAAAGCGATCACCTCGCGGATGTTCTCTTCGCCGGCCAGAATCGCGACCAGCCGGTCGAGGCCCAGTCCGAAACCGCCGTGCGGCGGTGCCCCGTAGTCGAACGGATTGAGGAAGAAGCCGAACTTGCGGGCGGCCTCCTCATCGCTGATGCCGAGAACCTTGAACACACGCCGTTGCAGTTCGGGCTCGTGGATACGGATCGAGCCCGACCCCAGCTCCCATCCGTTGAGCACGAGGTCGTAGGCAATCGAACGGACCGACATCGGATCGCTGATCATCTTGTCGACGTCGTCGGGATGCGGTGTGGTGAACGGGTGGTGACCTGGCTTGGGGTGACCCGTCTCCTTGTCGACACCGACGAACAGCGGGAACTCGACGACCCAGACGAACTTGAGCGGGCCTTCGTGCACCGGCGGTCGACCGAGGTCGTTGCGCAGGGTGCCGAGCACCTCGCACGTGGTCATCCATTCGTCGGCGACGATCAACAGCAGGTCGCCCGGCTCGGCCTCGAGACGCGAGCCGACCTCCGCCAGCTCGTCCTCGGACAGGAATTTGGCGACGGGGCTGTCGATGCCGTCGGCGCTGACCTTCATCCAGACGAGACCCTTCGCTCCGATCGACTTCGCCTTGTCGGTCAGCTTGTCGAGTTGGTTACGACCGAATTCGTCCGCCCGTGCCGGGACTCGGATGCCCTTGATCGACTCGGCACCGGCGAACGCCTTGAACTCGGTCGCAACGAAGGCGTCGGTCAACTCGACCAGTTCCATCCCGAACCGGAGGTCGGGCTTGTCGATACCGAAGCGGTTCATGGCATCGTGCCAGGTGATGTGTTCGATCGCCGGCGGCCGGTCGCCGGCGATCGCCTCGGCGGCGTCGAGCACGGCTTCGCTGACTGCGTCGAGCACATCGTCTTGAGTGACGAAGCTCATCTCCATGTCGAGCTGCATGAACTCGTACTGGCGGTCGGCACGCAGATCTTCGTCGCGCAAGCAGCGAGCGATCTGGTAGTAGCGATCGACACCACCCACCATCAACAGCTGCTTGAACAACTGTGGAGACTGCGGCAGGGCATAGAACGATCCTGGTTCCTTGCGCGACGGGACCAGGAACTCGCGGGCGCCTTCGGGCGTCGACGGCACCAACATCGGCGTCTCGACCTCGACGAAGTCCTGGCGTTCCATGGCGGCGCGGATCGCACCGTTGACAGCCGCGCGCACACGGAGATTCTTCTGCATCCGCTCCCGACGCAAATCGAGATAGCGATGCTTGAGACGAAGGTTCTCGTCGACGTCATCGGTGCGGGCATCGATCGGGAACGGCGGCGCCACCGCACTTCGCAGCACCTCGACGTGGCACTCGCCGACCTCGACCTCACCGGTGGGCAGCGTCGAGTTGACCGTTCCCTCGGGGCGAGCGCGAACGACGCCGGTGATCCGTACGACGTATTCGGAGCGCACGTCGACGTCGTTGTCCACCACGCACTGAGTGATTCCGGTGTGGTCACGAACGTCGACGAAGGCGAGCTTCTCGCCGTGTTCCCGCCGCCGACCTACCCAACCGGTGAGTGCGACCGTCTGGCCGATGTGCTCGGCACGGAGTTCGCCGCACTGATGGGTGCGCATTGAGGTACTGCTCATGAGGTTGCTTCCTGGAGTCGGGATCGGAGATCGGTGAGGAGGTCGGAGCGATTGACCGTCGACTGGTCGCCCGTCGTACGCAGCGGCTTGACGATCGCGGTGCCGGCGTCGAGTTCGTCGGTGCCGATGATCACGGCGAACTCGGCGCCGCTGCGATTGGCGGCCTTCATCTGGGCCTTCATGCTTCTGTTCTCGTACGAGCGGTCGGCGCTGACCCCTTGAGAGCGCAACTCGGCGGTGATCGACATCGCCGCAGCACCCCCGGCCGTGTCGACGACGAATACAGCGACAGCACTGTCGGGTGCGCCGAAGACGCCCTCGTCGTCACAGGCCAGCAGGGTACGGTCGACGCCGAGAGCAAAGCCGATGCCCGGCGTCGCCGGGCCTCCCAGGTCCTCGACGAGGCCGTCGTAGCGACCACCTCCGCCGAGAGCGTTCTGGGCCGAGTCGAGGGTGCCGCCCGCGAACTCGAACGTCGTGTGGCGGTAGTAGTCGAGCCCGCGCACCAGCTTCATGTCGATCGTGAAGGGGACCCCGAGCTCGGTGAGGCCGGCACGCACGGTGGCGAAGTGGGCCGCTGCCTCGGGGCTCCAGAACTGGTCGATCGTGGGGGCCGACTCGATGAAACGGGCATCCGACTCACGTTTCGAGTCGAGCACTCTCAACGGGTTCTTCGCGAGTGTGTCGCGACTCTGCGGTGTCAGGTCGTCGCCGGCCGCCTCGAAGTGGGCACGCAGCGCGTCCACGTACCGAGCGCGGTCAGCAGGCTCGCCCAAGGAGTTGAGCCGTAGTTCGACCTGGCGCAGCCCGAGCCGACGATAGAACTCCCAGCCCAGCGCGATGACCTCGACATCGAGATAGGGATCGTCGACGCCGAGCACCTCGATACCGACCTGGTCGAACTGTCGGTAGCGCCCACGTTGAGGCTTCTCGTAGCGGAAGTTGGGCCCGGAATACCAGGCCTTCCAAGGAGTCACCGGCCGGTGTTGCACGAACGCGCGGCAGACACTGGCCGTCTGCTCGGGCCGCAGTGCCACGTGCCGATCACCCTTGTCGATGAAGTCGTACATCTCCTTGGTGACCACATCGGTGGCCTCGCCGATGCGGCTGAAGACGCCGAGGTCCTCCATCAGGGGCGGAACGATCAACTCGTACCCGGCGGATTCGACGACGTCTGCGAACACCGAGGTGAACGCCCGCCAGCGAGACGACTCGGGCGCGAGGATGTCACGCATCCCTGGGCTGGTCTGGAACGCTGGCACGGCCAGCCAGGCTAGCGGCGGGCGCTCGGGTCACAGCGGTGGATCCGCATCAACCTGACCGGTTCAGTCGTCGGCGTGGCCGCCAGGAACGATGCGGTGCACGTCGAACACCGATTCGACTCGCTTGACATTGTTGAGTACCGACACGAGTTGGGCCGGGTTCGACATCTCGATCTGGAATCGCAACTTCGCGACGCGGTCATCGCCGGTGACCGTGTCGCACGACATGATGTTGACCCCCTGGTCGCCGAGGGCGTTCGCGATGTCGAGCAGCAATCGCGAGCGATCCAGTGCGACGACCTCGATACCGGCCTTGAACAGGGCATCGCGCCGGCCGCCGTCCCATTCGACCTCGATCAGGCGCATGGCCTGCTCGTGGGCGAGGGAAGCGGCGTTTGCACAGTCGTTTCGATGAACGCTGACGCCGCGTCCTCGCGTGACGAATCCGATGATCTCGTCGCCGGGCAGAGGTGTGCAGCAGTTGGCCAGCCGCACCATGAGATCATCGAGGCCTTCGACGTGCACCCCGATCGTGTCGTCACCAGACTTCTGGCGTCCACGCGGCGAGAACATGGTCGATGGCAACTGATCGCGATCACCGCCGTCCCGAAACGCCCGGGCGATCCTCTGGGCGACGCTGCGAGCGGACACATGGTGCTCGCCGACCGCGGCGAGGAATGTGTCGACGTCGGAGTAGCTGAGTTCGGCGATCACCTCCGACAACTGCTCGGAGTGCCAGATCTTCTGCATCGGCAGACCCTCGCGACGGAACTCGTTCGCGAGGTCGTCGCGGCCGGACTCGATCATGTCGACCCGCCGCTCGCGGCTGAACCACTGTCGGATCTTGTTCTGAGCCCGGTGCGACGCCACGAAGCCGAGCCAGTCCTGTGACGGCCCGGCGGTTTCGACCTTGGACGTGAAGATCTCGCACGTGTCGCCGCTCGCCAGGCGATGATCGAGCGATACGAGTCGACCGTTGACCTTGCTGCCGATACAGGCGTGACCGACCTCGGTGTGCACGCTGTAGGCGAAATCGACCGGCGTCGAGCCGACCGGCAGGGTCACGATCTTGCCCTTCGGGGTGAAGACGAAGACCTCGTCCTGTTCGAGGTCGGTCTTGAGGTTCTGCATGAACTGGGCGGGATCATTGACTTCCTCTTGCCAGTCGATGATGCGATTGAGCCAGTCGATGTCGGTGGCGTTGCCATCGCCCTTGTACGCCCAGTGCGCCGCGACACCCCATTCGGCCCGCTGGTGCATCTCGCGGGTTCTGATCTGCACCTCGATCGCGCGCCCGGACGGGCCGATCACGGTGGTGTGCAAGCTCTGGTAGAGGTTGAATTTGGGGACGGCGATGTAGTCCTTGAACCTGCCCACAACGGGCCGCCAGCGCCCGTGGATGCTGCCCAGTGCGGCGTAGCAGTCCTTGATGGAGTCGACGATGACCCGTACGGCGACGATGTCGAAGATCTCGTCGAACTCGCGGTCCTTGACGACCATCTTCTCGTAGATGCTCCACAGGTGTTTCCCGCGTCCTGTCACCTCGGCCTCGACGCCGAGTTCCTTCAGCCGGGCACGGATGTCGCTGACGGCTTGCGCGAGGAAGATCTCCCGTTCGGGTGAGCGAGTCGCCACCAGATGGTCGAGCTCGGCGTAGCGCTTCGGGTGCAGGGCTGCGAACGAGAGATCCTCGAGCTGCTGCTTGATCTCCTGGATCCCGAGGCGGTGCGCCAGCGGGGCGTAGATGTCGAGCGTCTCCTGAGCGATACGGCGCTGCTTTTCGGGCGCCATGCCCCCGAGGGTGCGCATGTTGTGCAGACGATCCGCGAGCTTGATCAGCAGTACGCGCAGGTCTTTCGCCATCGCGACGAGCATCTTGCGCATCGTCGCCGCCTGCTGCGCCTCACGCGAGTCGAATCGGATCCGTTCGAGCTTGGTGACACCGTCGACGATCCACGCGACCTCTTTGCCGAAGTGCTCCTCGACATCGGCGAGCTTGATCTCGGTGTCCTCGACCGCGTCGTGCAACAGCGCGGCTGCCACCGAGATCTCGTCGAGCCCGATGTCGGCGACGATCTTGGCGACCGCCAGCGGGTGATTGATGTAGCTCTCGCCGCTCGAGCGGGTTTGCGAGCGGTGCGCCTCTGCAGCCGTGTGGTAGGCCCGGTTGATGGTGTCGACACGCGACTTCGGATGATGCGATCGATAGCTGGCAAGCAGCGGCGCGAGCTCGTCAGCGGCAGGCGTTTCGTGGTTGCGGCGCCACGGCAGGACTCGATCGACGGTGGCCATGGCGCGACCTCAGTAGGTCGTGAGACTCTCGACGCGGTGTTCACCGAGCGCCCTGCGACCTCGCAGGCTGCCGAGCTCGAGCAAGAATCCGAATCCGACGATCACGCCACCCAGGGTCTCGACGAGACGCCCGGTCGCAGCCGCTGTTCCGCCCGTCGCAAGCACGTCGTCGACGATCAGGATCTTCTCGCCAGGGTGAATGGCATCACGATGGATCTCGAGCTTGTCTCGCCCGTACTCGAGTTCGTACTCTTCGCGCGCCACGGCCCAGGGAAGCTTGCCGGGCTTGCGGACAGGTACGAAACCCGCCCGCAGCCGATACGCGACGGGTGCCGCCAATATGAAGCCACGCGATTCGACACCCACGACCCGGTCGACGGAAACATCGTGGAACCGCGTCACCAGATCGTCGACGGCGCGTCCGAACGCCGCCTCGTTACCGAGCAGCGGAGTGATGTCGCGAAAGGTGACGCCAGGTGTCGGATAATCGACGATCGCCCTGATGTGGTCCCGGACCCAGGACGCGTCACCTGTCATGAGCCGAGACTACCGACGTCGAAGAGCACTCCGCGATGTCCGGCGAACCCGTGACCGTCGCGCGACACCGGATGACCGATGCGTGGCGTGATCAGCGGCGCTTCTTCTTGCGCGGCCGCGGCGGGTGCGAGAGCGCCACCTTGGCCTGGCCGACTTCGTCGAGCCGCGACGGAGCGACCCCGTGCGCAACCGTGCTGTCGGCCAATCCGGCGGCCGCTGCCCGTGTGCGGCGGCTGCCGATCACCCCTCCGATCACCATGTCGCGTAGCACTTCGCCGACGGCACGATCGATCTTGCGGCTGGACCAGTTCTTGTCGCGCTTCTTCAGGATGCCCAGCAACGGCGCCGCCACGAAGATCGACGAGTACGCACCGGTCAGCATGCCGATCAGCAACGCCATCGCGAACTCGGCGAGGGTCGACTGTCCCATGACGCCGGCACCGATGAGCAACAGCGAGATGACCGGGACGACCGATGAGAAGCTGGTGTTGATCGAGCGCATCAACACCTGGTTCATCGACACGTTGAGGATGTCGTCGTAGGGCGGCTTCTGAGTTGCGAAGCGGGCCTCGTTCTCTTTCACCCGGTCGAACACGACGATCGTGTCGTACAACGAGTATCCCAGGATCGTCAGGAAGGCGATCACCGTCGGGGGCGTCACGATGAACTGGAAGATCGAGTAGATACCGACGCTGATCAGCACGTCGTGCACCATGGCGATGATCGCCGCGAGCGCCATACGCCATTCGAACCGCAGCGAGATGAAGATCGCGACCACGGCGAGGAAGACCAGCAACGCGCGAAGCGCCTTGCTGGTGATCTCGCTCCCCCACGACGAACTCACGAGGTTGACATTGACTTCGTCGACCGGGACACCTGCTGCGGCGGCGAACTCTTGACGCAGCTCGGCACCGACCCGTTCCGTTTGATTCCCGACCTGGACCTTGATGAAATCGCCCGAGTCAGATGAACGCTTCTGCAACCGGGCGCCCTCGGTCGACAATCCGTTCTCGATGAGTATCGCGCTGGCGTCGTCGACCGTGAAGCCGTTCGTGGCCGGTACATCCCACGACACGCCACCTTCGAAGTCGATACCGAGGTTCAAGCCTTGAGCGAACAACGAGATCACCGTGGCGACGATGAGCACGGCCGAGATGGCTGCGCCGATCTTGCGGCGTCCGACGAAGTCGATAGCAGTCTGCCCCTCGAACAGGCGACCCATACCGGACTTCGCGATCTCGGGGCGTTCGATCGATGCGATGTCGCTCATGACGATACTCCGGCAGGCGTGCGGACGGTGGAAGGTCGCTTGTCGTCGTCGAACCACTTCGTGTCGGCCAGCAGGTACACGGCCGGACGCGTGAAGAAGTAGAACACGAGGAGATCGCAGATGGTGGTGAGGCCCAGGTACAGGGCGAAACCCTTCACCGACCCGACACTCAGGGCGAACAAGATCATCGAGGCCATCAACGAGATCAGGTCGGCCGACAGGATCGTGCGCCAAGTCGCCTTGAAGCTCCGCGGGGCTGCGTTTCGCATCGAACGCCCGTGGCGGACCTCGTCTTTGAGTCGTTCGAAAAACACCACGTAGGTATCGACGGTGACACCTACTGCGACGATGATGCCGGTGACACCGGCGAGCGTGAGCGCGTAGTTGGTCGCGCGGGAGACGAACACCGCCAACGAGAACACGGTCATGCCCCACACGACCAAACCGGCCAGGATGACGACCGACAGCCGGCGGTAATAGGCGATCATGAAGGCCAGCATGACTGCGACGCCGATCAACCCGGAGATGATGGCGGCGTTGAGCGAGTCCTTGCCTGCCGTCGCCGACACGGTCTCGACCCGTTGTTGTTCGACGGGGACCGGGAACGCACCGCGGTTCAGCACTCGGGCGAGACTGCGGACCTCGGTCTCGTCGAACGAGCCGGAGATCTGGACCGAACCAGGGAAATCAGGGGTCTGCACGACCGGTGCCGACTGGATCACGTCGTCGAGCACGATCGCGAGCTGGCGCGAGGGGCACTCGGGCGTACCGCTGTAACAGATCTGAGCGAGCGAGTTCCAGACCGCCTGGCCGTCGGAGCGAAGGTCGACGTTGACGACCCACTGCCCGGTGCGTTGATCGATCGCGGCCGACGCACTGCCCTGGACGAACACCTCACCGGTACCGCCCGAGACACCCACCAGGCAGGACTGACCGGCGCCCGGGTACGGAAGGATCGTTTGATCACTCGCCGGCGCGGCCGGCGTCGCGACCGGGACCGTGGTGTCGGGGGCCGGGGGCCCGGCAACACTGGTGTCCGGCGATGTGTCGGATGGGACACTCGTGCTCGGGGTGACCCGGGCCGGGTTGGCGAACCCGAGCGGGCGAACCGACTTGGCGGGAGCTCCGAGAGCACCCTCCTCGGTGGTCCCCGGTGTCGTTGCCGAGGGCGTCGTCACCGAGGGTGTCGTCGCGGTCGGATCGCTCTGCGACGACGGATCGGAGCCGTCGCTGACCGTCGGAACGGAATCGACCGGCGTCACCACGCCGGCCTGACATTGGATGACGGGGCGCAGAGTCACGATTCCCGACACCTGCAACGCTTCGAACGCCGCTTCCTGATCGCTGACACCGGGAAGGTCGACGATGATGTTCTCACCCTCGACGCGCACATCCGGCTCGGCGATGCCGAAGCTCTCGAGCTGACCGCGCATCAAGTCGCGGACGATGATCAGCTGCTCTGCGTCCGCCGGTTCGGTGGTCGCGTAGATCACCGATAGACCACCCTTGAGGTCGAGGCCGAGCACCGGGGTGTTGCCCAACCCGATATTCAGACCGACCAGTCCGGTGATGAGACCGACGAACCCGATCAGGGTTACCCAGAGGGCCGACTTCTTCACGAGTTGTCCGAGGCGTCGTCGGACAGCTCGGGCGACGAATCTGCGGAATCGTCCTTCGTCTCGTCTGAAGTGTTCACCTTGCCCTGGATCGCGGCCTTGGCGACGCGGATCTGCACGTCGTCATCGATCTCGACCCAGAAGCGGTCGGTCTCTTCGCCCGTGATGAAGCCGTAGATGCCCGAGTTAAGGATCACCTCGTCACCGACACCGAGCGACGACTGCATGGTCGTCTGCTGCTTCATCCGCTTGCGCTGAGGGCGAATGAGCAGGAAGTACATCGCGAACGGGATCAGCAGGAGGATCAACAGCTGGCCGATGCCACCGCCGCTGCTCGAGTCGGCTGCTGCGAGAAATGAGAAAGCATGCATAGCGGCGGGCAATCCTACCGAGCTCAACCCCATACCGACAGGATGTCGTCACGGAGTGATGTAAACGTGCCCGCGACGATCGCCGACCGCATTCGGTCCATCAGTGCGATCGTCCATGCCACGTTGTGGATACTGGCCAGCCGCGAGGCCGTCGGCTCACCGGTCTTGAACAGGTGGCGGAGGTAGCCCCGGCTGTGTCGAGCACACACCGTGCAGGCACACGTGTCGTCGATGGGATCGTCGCTCAGAGCGAACTCGATGCGTTTGAGATTGAGCCGACCTTGGCTGGTGAGGGCGGTGCCATGGCGACCCAACCGGGTCTGCATGACGCAATCGAACTGGTCGACACCGAGATCGACGGCATCGACCAGCGACGCCGGGTCCCCGACGCCCATCAGGTAACGCGGCCGGTCTGCGGGGAGGTGCTCGATCGCGGCCGCCAGGGCAGGCACCATCTCGGATCGGGTCTCACCCACCGAGAGCCCGCCGATGCCGTATCCGTCGAACTCGAGGTCGACCGTGCGGCGCGCACTCTCCGAGCGCATCGTCTCGCTGATGCCGCCCTGCACGATGCCGAACAGCGCCTGATCCGTCCGCATGTGAGTGGCGCGAGCGCGGGCTGCCCAGGCCGAGGTGCGCTCGACTGCCAGCCGGACGACGTCGGGCGGGCTGGGCAGCGGCGGGCACACATCGAGCACCATTTGGATGTCGGCTCCGAGTAACTGCTGCGTCGCGACGGCTGTCTCCGGTGTGAACCGGTGCTTGCTGCCGTCGTAGGTACTCGCGAACGTGACACCGTCGTCGTCGACCCGGGGATCCAGCGAGAACACCTGAAAGCCGCCCGAGTCGGTAAGCGTCAGCCCGTCCCAACCGGCGAACTTGGCGAGGCCCCCCAGATGCGCGATCGTTTCGGCACCCGGCCGGAGCATCAGGTGATACGTGTTGCCGAGCACGATCTGCGCACCGAGCGCGTCGTAGTCGTCGGCGCTCAGGTACTTGATCGCTCCGCGTGTGCCGACCGGCATGAACAACGGCGTCGTGTACGAGCCGTTCGCGGTCGTGGCGATGCCCGCACGCGCCGATCCATCGGTCGCCACGGTTTGGAATGCCACGGGATGCACGACGAGCGAGGCTATCGAGCCTGACGGCGCCGCTCTGTTCGAGCCGGTCGGTCGAGCAGCACCCGCTCTCAGGCAGCGTGGCGGTCGAGCAGCATCGCGTCGCCGAAACTCAAGAAGCGGTAGTCCGATCGCAGGGCGTCGTCGTAGAGGGCACGCCACCGGTCACCGACGAAAGCATCGATCATCATCAGCAGCGTCGTACGCGGCAGATGGAAGTTCGTCATCAGCACGTCGACCACCTGCCAGTCGAACCCTCGGTGGATGAAGATGTCGGTGCGACCGGTCAGTTCTCGCCGGGCCGCCGCTGACTCGAGAGCCCGCACGGACGTCGTACCCACCGCGACGACTCGATCTGCCTCACGACATCGACGCATCGTGTCTTCGGGAACCCGGTAGCGCTCGGTGTGCATCCGATGCCGGAGCGGGTCGTCCACGCTGATCGGCCGAAACGTGTCGAGGCCGACGACGAGTTCGACCTTCGCCTGCTCGACACCACGCTCGGACAGAGCGTCGAGCAGCTCGGCGGTGAAATGCAGCCCGGCCGTCGGCGCCGCAGCGCTGCCGGGCTCCCTGGCATAGACCGTCTGGTACCGATCGGGGTCTTCCAACCGTTCGGTGATGTACGGCGGCAACGGCATCTCGCCGTGCTCGGCCAACACCTCGAGCGAGTCGACCGGGCCGAGCAGGGTGACCGTGAACGTGTCGCCCGCCTCGGTCCGCGAGCCGACCTCCACGACAGCGGTTCCGTTCGGGGCGAACAACAACTCGCCTTCCCTGAGCTTGCGGGCCGGCCGAACCAGTGCCTCCCACACCTTGCGCTCACCGTCGACGGGTTCGAGCATCAGCACCTCCGCCCGTCCACCCGTCGAACGCACCAGCGCGAGCCGGGCGGGAATCACCCTCGTCTCGTTCATCACCAGCAGATCTCCGGGCCTCAGGATCTCCACGAGATCGCTGACATGCCGATGTGATGGCGGCGCGCTCCCCCGGTCGATCAGTAACCGTGCTGCATCGCGTGGAGCGATCGGAGTCTGTGCGATGCGTTCCGCGGGAAGCTCGTAGTCGAAATCGGCGAGCCGCATTCGACCAAGGCTAGGGGCGAGGCGAGCACGGCGAGTGTGCGATCATGCCCCACATGAGCGAGCCCACGACAGTTCCGGTTCCGTGTGACGGCGGCGAGATGGCGATGCCCGTCTGGATGCCCGAATCGGGCCATGGCCCTGCGATCCTGGTGCTGCAGGAGATCTTCGGCGTCGGACCGTACATCCGCGCCGTCGCCGCCCGGCTGGCCGAGGCCGGATATGTCGTCGGAGCGCCCGATCTGTTCTGGCGCTTCGCTCCCGGCTGGGAATCGACACACGATCAGGCAGGCCTCACCGCCTCGCTCGAGCAGGTCGGCAAACTCGACCCCCCACAGGCGATCGCCGACTGCGTCGCGGCGCTGCACACGTTGCACGCTGTCGAAGGCGCCGCCGGAACCCCTGCGGTGATGGGCTTCTGCCTGGGCGGCACCCTGGCGTGGGGCGTCGCCATGATGGGTGCACCATCGGCCTGCGTGAGCTACTACGGGTCAGGCGTACCGTCGATGCTCGATGGCATCGAGAGCACCACTTGTCCGACGCTGTTCCACTTCGGCAACGACGACCCGTACATCCCGAACGAGGGTGTCGAGGCGATCAATGACGCGATCAGCGGCCGGTCCGGGTTCGTTCTCAACGTCGAGAACGCGGGCCACGCCTTCGACAACCACGAGAGCGAAATGTTCTGGAACGAGTCTGCTGCTCAGGCGGCTTGGGCCAAGACCATGGCCTTCCTCGGCGAGCATCTGCCGGTCGGGTGATGACCGTCGTCAGCCGTCGAACAGGCCCGGTTGCCCGGGCCGCACGGCGGGCTGCGACAGGCCGAGATGCTGGTACGCGGCAGGCATCGCGACCCGACCCCTGGGTGTCCTGGCGATCATGCCCTGCTGGATCAGGAACGGCTCGTAGACGTCCTCGACGGTGTCGGGCTGCTCGCCGACGCTGATCGCCACGGTCGACAGACCCACCGGGCCCCCGTTGAACTGGTTACACATCGCCGACAGGATCGCCCTATCGACCTTGTCGAGCCCCAGATCGTCGACCCCGAACAATGCCAGACCCTCACGCGCGATCGAGTCGGTGATCGAGCCGTCGTGGCGTACCTCTGCGAAGTCGCGCACGCGACGCAGCAGCCGGTTCGCAATACGCGGTGTGCCTCGTGCCCGGCGAGCTATCTCCCAGGCCCCCTCGTCGTCGATCGACACACCCAGAATGCCTGATGCACGGGTGATGATCGCCTGCAACTCGTCGGGCTCGTAGTAGTCGAGCCGGGCAACCAGGCCGAATCGATCGCGAAGCGGGCCGGTGATCATGCCGGTACGCGTCGTTGCGCCCACGAGAGTGAACGGCGGCATCGTGAGCCTGATGCTGGACGCGGCCGGCCCCTTGCCGACGATGATGTCGAGCTGGAAGTCCTCCATCGCCGGGTACAAGATCTCCTCGACGGCACGTGACAGCCGGTGGATCTCGTCGACGAAGAGCACGTCACCCTCCTCGAGCTTGGTCAGGATCGCCGCGAGATCGCCGGCGCGTTCGAGCGCAGGCCCTGACGTGACGTGCATGTGCGAGCCCATCTCGGTAGCGACGATGCCCGCCAACGTCGTCTTGCCGAGCCCGGGCGGCCCGGCGAACAGGAGGTGGTCGACGGCCTGACCGCGGTTGCGGGCCGCCTCGAGCACGATCGACAGATGCTCTTTCAGCTCGCGTTGGCCGACGAACTCGTCGAGAGCCCGTGGTCGTAGACCGGCCTCGACCACCTCTTCGTTGTCGGATGCGACCCCGGGATCGAGGAACTCGTCACGCACGCCGGGCTCCCAACGACTTCAGCGCATCGCGCAGCAGCGTGGCGGCATCGGCATTGGGCTCGACTTCGCGCAAGGTATCCCGGATCTCGGCGTCGCCGTAGCCGAGACCCGCGAGTGCCTCGCGAACGTCGGCCATCGCCGATCCACCGGCATGGGCACCGCCGGCCCCCTCGAGGATCGGCACGCTGAGGCGCGACTTCAGTTCGACGAGCAGGCGTTCGGCCGTCTTCTTGCCCACGCCGGGAACGAGCGTGAGCGACGCGACGTCCTGGCTGGCCACGATGTCGACGAGAGCCGCCGGCGGATGGGTGGCGATGATCGCCATCGCGAGGGCCGGACCGACGCCGTGGGTACCGATCAGGGTCTGAAAGGTGACCCGCTCGTCGCGTGTGAGGAACCCGAAGAGCTGCTGGTCGGCCTCGCGGATGTGATGGTGGACATAGAGGAACGCGGTCGTCGAGGGCTCGAGTTCGGCGAGCGCCCTTTGTGAGACGTGGACGACGTAACCGACACCTGCCACCTCGATCAACACCGAACCACCGAGGTCTCGCTCGAGAATTTCGCCACGCAGGGACCCGATCACGACCGATCACCGCGCCCCGCCGCCGCGATTCGCCGGCTCATCGGAGCGACCGCCAGATGACACAGCGCCAGCGCTGCCGCATCGGCAGCATCAGCCGGCGTCGGCGGTCTCGAGAGCCTCAGGCGGGTCTGCACCATCTTCTGTACCTGTTCTTTGGTGGCGGCGCCGTATCCGGCGACCGAGTTCTTCACCTCGTTGGGCGTGTACTGCACGACCTCGCATCCGGCCGCCGCCGCCTCGCACAACGCCAGGCCGCTCGCCTGGCCGACACTCATCGCGGTGCGCACATTGGTCTGGAAGAACACCCGCTCGACGGAGACGACATCGGGTTCGAACTCGCGGATCAGCGAGACCAGTTCGTCGCGCAGCGTGGCCAGACGCTGGGGCAACTCGTCGGCGGCGGGCGTTCGGATCACGCCCATCGTGACCGCCACCGCGGCACTCGGGCCTCGACCGTCGACGACGGCGAATCCGCATCGTGTGAGGCCGGGGTCGATGCCGAGCACCCGCAGGGTGCCGAGGGGCCGGTCGGCTCGAGTGACAGCGAACACAGGTTCGACTCTAGCGGCACCAGCGGCTCGGGGTGGGGAATCCTCAGCGCCTGCGTACCAGATCGCGGTCGATCTCGGCGATCGACCGTCGACCGGTCAACGCCATCGTGCGTTCGAGTCCCTCGCGGAAGAACCGCAGCACGTGATCGACGCCGCGTTCGCCAGCTGCTGCGGCACCATAGAGGTAGGGCCGCCCGATCGAGCAGGCGTCGGCGCCGAGAGCGATCGCTTTGACGATGTCGCTCCCCCGCCGTACACCGCCGTCGCAGATGATCGCAGCGCGACCCTGCACCGCCTGCGCCACCGGCTCGACCAGGTCGATCGGCGACGGCGCGCCATCGAGCTGACGACCGCCGTGGTTCGACAGACCGATGCCTTGCACTCCGAGGTCGACGGCGCGCAGCGCGTCATCGACGGTCTGGATGCCCTTGAGCACCAACGGCCCGTCCCAGATCGATTGCAGCCATTCGACATCTCCCCAGGACAGGCGTTGATCGAAGTTCTGCATGACATGCTGGGCCATCGGCATCACATCGGTCACCCCCTCGTCGGCGTGATCGACGACATTGGCGAACGTCAGCGGCTCGCTGGTGATGAAGTCGAGTGTCCACGCCGGATGGATGATGCCGTCGATGATCGTTCCGGGTCCGATCTGTGGCGGGATCGTGAACCCCCTGCGGAGATCTCGTTCGCGGCTGCCGAGCACTGCGGTGTCGACCGTGAGCCAGAGCGCCTCGTACCCCGACGCCGCAGCCCGCTCGACGAGCTCTTGCACGAGTCCACGGTCCTTCCACGTGTACACCTGGAACCACTTGCTGGCGGTCGACACCGCAGCGACCTCTTCGATCGATCGAGTGCTCATCGTCGACAGCGAGTACGGAATGCCGGCGCGCTGTGCCGAACGGGCGACCGAGAGCTCTCCCTGCGAATGCGTGAGCCGGGTGTAGCCGGTCGGGGCCAGAACCAGCGGCATGGCGATCTGCTTACCGAGCAGGGTCGTGCGGGTGTCGATATCGCTGACGTCACGCAACACGTTCGGTCGGAACTCGAGTTGCCCGAACGAGGCAGCATTGTTGGCGAGACTCCGCTCGTCCTCGGCTCCTCCGTCGATGTAGTCGAACACCCCGCGCGGCAGACGCCGCTTGGCGATCGATCTGAGGTCCTCGATCGTCACAGCGGATCGCAGGCGCCTCGCAACGAGGTCGGTCTCGAACTCCCTGAACCGCACCACCGACCGAAACGTCTCGTACACGCCCATGGGGCGAGCGTAGGTCGTCGGTCAGCCCGGCGGCAGATCGGTGACCCGGCCTCCACTGCGCCAGTAGAGGTTGCCGCCGCCTGCCGCTTCGCGATCGAGGAGATGCTCGTCGATCAGGCCACGCCGAAGTGTCGACCAATCGGGGTTGAACGCCCCCAGCACCTCGTTCACCTCGCGCTCGCTGTAGCGCCGCCCGATGTCGAACTCGAGGGCAAGCCGCTGCAGCACGACCCGACGCTTGGCTCGATGAGACGGGATCTCGACGAGGATCCGGCCGGAGAAGTACCGGCCGAGAACGACTCGCTCGTCGGGACTCATTCCGAACCCGATGGCGGGATCCATCGGAATCTCGATCTCGGCCGCAGCGGCCGCTGCCGAGCGCAGAGCGTGCACGTCGAGTTCGTAGACCGCATCCTCCGACGACACGAGTGCGGCCGCACGAAGGTCCCCGAGCACCGTGAGCACCGTGCGCCGATCCCGGCCCGTCGCCTCCACGAGCTGATCGGTGGTCATCGACCGCGCGGCCAATGCGCCGGCAACCGCCAACCGGTCGACGTCGAGCAGGATTCTGAGCAGGCCGTTCGGCTCCATGCGACCAGTCAAGCGGCTCCGGGGGCGAGGGTGCGCCCGGAGTGTGCCACACTGCTGGAATGATTGCAGTCACGATCCTGTACCCACGCGCCGAAGGCTCGACCTTCGACATGGACTACTACACCAACAAACACATGCCGATGTTTGCCGATGCGCTCGGAGATGCATGCCAGGGCTGGGGGGCCGTCACCGTCGCGGACGGCAAATACGCCGCGATCGGCTGGGCGATGGTGACCGACCAGGATGCCTTCAATGCTGCCATGGGCGCCCACGGCGCCAAGATCATGGGAGACGTGCCGAACTACACCAACCAGGCACCCGAGCTGTTGATCGGCGAGGTCGCCGGCGGCAGCCAGTAATCCACCGAACAGAGCATGTGGTCGACCAGGGTCAGGTGTACCGCACCAGGCCCTGATCGATCACGGCGCGCTCCCCGACCGACGTCGTGAACACCGCTTCGCCGGCACCGATCTCCCACATGCTGATCGTCAACGGCTCGCCGGGATAGACCGGGGAGGTGAACCGGCCTTCGACGTGATGAAACCGGGCCGGGTCACCACCGCACAGGCTGTGCAGCAACCCACGGCCGGTGAACCCGTAGGTGCACAATCCGTGCAGGATCGGCCGATCGAAGCCGCCCATCGCCGCGAACGACGGATCGCTGTGCAACGGGTTGCGGTCGCCGGAGAGGCGGTACACGAGCGCTTGATCAGGGGTGGTGTGATAGGTCACCTGATGATCCGGCGAGCGATCCGGTGGAACGTTCTGCGGGCCGGACGGGCCGCGATCGCCGCCCCACCCGCCTTCCCCACGGATGAACACCGACGCAGTGTTGGTGTACAACGGCTCGCCCTCCATCACCGCAGAGGTGGACGTGACGACGACCGCCGCCTTGCCCTTGTCGTACATCGCCGTCACTTCGCTCTGCAACGTCGCTGTGCCTTCGACAGGTATCGGTCGGTGGAGCGTCACCGACTGCTGGCCGTGGACCAGCAATGCCGGATTGAAGGTCCCGATCGAGCCCATCGCTGAACCACGGCCCCAACCGACCACCACCGGAAATGTCGGAAACACGAGCTGCGCCACCGAGTTGGTGTTCTCGGTTGTGAACGCGAGTTCGTCGGTGCCGGCTCCGATGCCCACGGCATAGAGCAGGCAGTCCTTGCTGTTCCACCCGACCTCGATGGGCTCACTCTTGCTGCCGACGGCGTCGGGATTGAGTGGCATGTCAGTTTCCTCCAGTTGTTTGCGTAGATGATTTCGGCTGCGGCTGCGGCGGCCCACCGGGCACGCCGTTCATGCCTGAATTGGGCCGGGCATCCGCCAGCATTCGTGCCACGACCGGACCCAAGAGCGTCGGATCCTCGACGGGTTTCGACGTGGGCCCCCGCGTCCAGCCTTCGGCGACGGCGAGGAACTGGCCGGACGCCTCGAACACCCGACCCGTGACACCCGCCGCCTCGTCCGAAGCCAACCAGGTCGCGATCGGGGCGATCCACATCGGCGAGCGAGACTCGCGCTCCTCGTCGGACTCGGGGGCCGGACCGAGATTCTCGGTCATCCGCGTCAGCGCCACCGGGGCGACGGCGTTGACCGTGACCCCGTAGCGCGCCACCTCCATCGCCGCGATCACCGTGAACGCCGCGATCCCCGCCTTCGCCGCTCCGTAGTTCGTCTGGCCTGGGTTTCCGTAGATGCCAGACACGGAGGTGGTGTTGATGATCCTGCCGCTCACGGGCTTGCCCATCTTTGCCCGGTCACGCCAATAGCTGATCGCATGTCGACTCGGTGCAAACGTGCCCTTGAGATGCACATTGACGACAGCATCCCATTCGGCCTCGGTCATGTTGGACAGCATCCGGTCTCTCAGGATGCCGGCGTTGTTGATCACGACATGCAGATCGCCGAACGTCTCGACCGCAGCTCGTACCAGCCGCTCTGCACCTTCGAAATCGGCGACGTTGTCGCCATTGGCGATCGCCTCGCCACCCATCGCCCTGATCTCGTCGACCACCTGTTGCGCCTGGCTGAGGTCGCCCCCCGATCCATCGACGGCGGCACCGAGATCGTTGACCACGACCCTGGCTCCGTGACGGGCAAGGCTGAGGGCGTGCTCGCGCCCGATTCCGCGGCCGGCACCCGTGACGATCGCGACTCGCCCCTCGCATAACCGGGCCATCTCGACTCCTTCTCGGTCGAGGCCGACACCACGCCGGCCGCTGCACCTGCATCGTAGATTCACCGACATGTGCAGCACCGAGCCGACCCGCCCCGACATCGTCCGCTGAGGGGCGCTCGGAGCTATCGGAGTGCTGACGCTCGGCGGTTGAGCGCAACACCCCACTCCGGTCGGCATGCACCGGCAGAACGACTCGACGTGATCGAGCCGTAGCCTCGTTCCGTGTGAACGAGATCGTCAGTGACGTCCTGATCGTCGGTGCCGGGCCGGCGGGAACGGCCGCGGCCATCGCACTGCAGAATTCCGGCCGAAGTGTGACGGTCATCGACAAAGCTGCGTTTCCGCGTGACAAGTGTTGCGGGGACGGGCTGACCACACTCGCCTTACGAGAGCTCGAGACGCTCGGGCTCGAGCCAGAGCGGGTCGCCGGATGGTTCGATGTCGACGCCGCGTTGTTGCGGTCACCGTCGGGCCGCGAGGTCGAGGTGCCACTACCCGACACCGGGCTCTATGCGGCCGTCGCTCCCCGTCGTTCGCTCGACGACGAACTCGTGCAACTCGCCCGCCGCCGGGGTGCGGTCATCCACGACGGCCACGCATTCTCGAGGCTCGACATCTCCGCCAATGATCATGTGACCGTGGAAGTCGAAGACCTTGCGACGATTCGGGCGAGATATGTGATCGCTGCCGATGGCATGTGGAGCCCCGTGCGTAAAGCGATCGGTGCCAACATCGACGGATACCGCGGCGAATGGCATGCCTTCCGACAGTACGTCGGCAATGTGACCGGACCCGCTGCGCATCGCTTGATCGTCTGGTTCGAGGAGGACCTCCTCCCTGGTTATGCCTGGTCCTTCCCGCTGCCAGGCAACCGCGCCAATATCGGATTCGGTGTGCTTCGCGACGGTGACCGGCGCGTGCGCGACATGGCCGAGCTGTGGCGCGATCTACTCGCCCGCCCGCACGTGGTCGAGGCACTCGGCCCCGACGCCGAACTCGAGGGTCGACATACCGCCTGGCCGATTCCGGCACGCATCGACGAGCTGTCGCTGACATCCGGTCGCGTCCTCTTTGTGGGGGACGCCGCGGCCGCCACCGACGTCATGACCGGCGAGGGCATCGGACAGGCACTGCTGACCGGCCGCCTGGCCGCAGAAGCGATCGTGCACGGCGGAGCGATGCAACCAGACGCTGTGCGCAGCCGGTACGAACGAGAGGTCGAGCGCCATCTCTTCGCCGACCACCGCATGTCGAAGCGGCTGGGCGCGGTGCTCAAGCACCCGGCGGGCGCACGCGGAGCGATCCGCATCGTGGCCGGCAGTGGCGAGTGGGGTCGCAGGAACTTCGCGCGTTGGATGTTCGAGGACGAGCCGAGAGCGATCGTTACCTCCCCGCGTCGGTGGCATCGCCGGTTCCTCGCCCGGCCGGGCGCCTACATCGACCGCTGAGTCGCCTCTCTACGGTGCTCACCCGGCGCCCCGTTCCGACTCAGAGCTGGGGTCGCTTGCGGCCTTTCGTGACGACTGGGTCGAGCCGTTGCAGCGCCGGAGCGGCGACGTCGACGTCGCCGACCGTCACCTCCATCCCGTCGGTGTCGATGTCGTTCGGATCGCTCGACGCTTCGACCGTGACCGGAGCATCATCCTTCGGAGGGCCCTCGTAGATCTCGGCGACTGCGAGCATCGCGCCGGCCATTCCCGCGCCTACCAGACCGCCCTTACGGCGGCCGGCAGCGATTGCGGACGCCCTCGCTGCGGCCAGACGTTCGTTGTGGGCTTCGATCATCTCGGCATGGGCCGCAGCAGACCGCTCGACATCGGTCGGCTGATCGGCGTCGGACTCGTGCACGACGCCAGCGTAGGGGCAATCAGTCGAGCAGCTGGCGCAACTGCTCGACGGTCTTCACGGGATCGTTGCCCACGGGGGTCACCGACAGGTGTGTGACCCCCGCCTCTCGGTATGCGGCGAGCCGCTCTTTCACATGCCCGACCGAGCCGACCAGATTGGTGTTCGCGAGCATCTCGGCCGGAACCTTCGCTGCAGCCTCGTCCTTCTTGCCGCCCAGGTACAGGTCTTGGATCTCGATCGCCTCGTCGACGTATCCGTATTTCTGGCAGATCGTGTTGTAGAAGTTCTTGTCGCGGGCGCCCATCCCGCCGACATAGAGAGCGACGTTCGGACGGGCCATGTCGAGCACCCGTGTTGCAGCGTCGCCCGCGAACTCGTCACCGATCGCAACCATGCCACCTGCGGAGATCTGCAGTTGTCCCAGTGACGGATCTCGCTTCGCTGTGCCCTTCTTGAGCTCGTCGCCCCATACGGTGTGGAACTTCTCGGGATCGAAGAAGATCGGCAACCATCCATCTGCGTACTGGGCCGTGGCAGTGACCGACAGGCCCATCAACGACGCCCAGAAGATCGGGATGTCCTCGCGGACCGGGTGGTTGATCAGCTTGAGCGGCTTGCCGAGCCCTGTTCCCTGGCCCTCGGGCAGCGGCACCTGCACGGCGTCGCCGTCATAGACGACGCGGTCGCGGCGCCACACCATGCGGCAGATGTTGATGTAGTCCCGGATTCGTGCCATCGGCTTGTCGTACGGGACGCCGTGAAAGCCCTCGATCACCTGCGGTCCCGACGCCCCCAGCCCGAGCACGAACCGGCCATTGCTCACATAGTCGAGTCCGGCCGCTGTCTGGGCAATGCACGATGCCGTGCGCGAGTACGTGTTGAGGATTCCCGAGCCGATCTGGATCGTGCTCGTCTTGGCTGCCAGATAGCCCATCAGGCTGACCGAGTCGAAGCTGTACGCCTCGGGAACCCAGACCAGGTCCAGTCCGGCAGCTTCGAGTTCCTGAACCCGAGCGACGTCAGAGTGGAAATCGCCCGAATAGTTGATCATCATGGAAAGCTTCACGACGTCGACGATAGGCAGACAGCGCGCAGGCCGTCGCATCCGGGGGCGGCCTCACCGGGACGCCGTTGGAGCCACTGCGCCGACACCGGGCGACGGCAGGCTCCTGGCCATGGCCCTACGACTCGCATCACGACGTCGATGGCGACCGGCGGCTAACCGGGGTTCGAGAGCGACCGATCCACAGCAGCGTCCATCTGAACCCATTGTTCGTCGAGCCATTCGACGAACAGTTCGCCGTCGGGCACCTCCGACCGGGGGACTCGGCGCATGACGAATCGAACCGGCGGTAACGGTTTCGAGAGCTTGTCGACCATCCCACTGAAGGTGTCGAGCCCGTCGAAGCCGATGTGCCACGCCAGAATCACGTCCGCGCCCGGCGCTCCTCGCAACAGCGCCGCCGAGCCGGCTGATCGCGGAGGGAGCAGACGACGCAGACCTGAGAGCCGCGCCGCCCGAGCGGGATCGCTGTCGGCGATCTTCTCGAGCGCACGCGCCCGCTTACGGTCGTTCGCTCGGGTGCCCTCGGCGAAGATCACCCCGACCGATCCGTGCCCGACGGACGAACCCAGTTGGCGCAGCGCCTCGAGTTCGGCGCTGCCGTCGGTCGCTTCGCGGTCGAGAAAGTGATTGGGAACCCTGAGCCCCACGATGTCGAGACACGGATCGAACAGCAGTTCACGCTTGAGCACATAGCGCGGACTGACGCCGGCGACCGTCGCGA
Source organism: Acidimicrobiaceae bacterium (assembly GCA_024641005.1). Lineage (GTDB taxonomy): Bacteria > Actinomycetota > Acidimicrobiia > Acidimicrobiales > Ilumatobacteraceae > Ilumatobacter. Next base: position 39,485 of record JAHEDX010000011.1, on the reverse strand, counting down.
ACACCCAACCGGACAGTAGCGAGTCGGCAAGGCTGACGTGTCTCGACAGAACGATCGCGTTGCCGTCGCCCAACGCCTCGAGCCCGTCGATCTGCGGCTTGACGCCGACCGTGATCGCCAAGGCCCGCATCAGCGCACCCGACCACCAGCCCATCAGCGAGTAGTTGGCGCGCTCATCGAGCGATCGGCCCACCGCCCACAGTTGGCAACTGCGCACCACCCCGGCGACCTCGATCCAACACCAGCACACACCGAAGCACATCAACCGAGCCAGCGGGAGGCGGAGCCTGAGCCGGGCGAGGTCGACCAGAACCACCACGGGCAGCCACAGCGGTATCGAGACGGTCACGGCGAACGCGGCAACTCCCAGAGCGGGGATGCTCACGAGGCGTCGGCGGAGCCTCTCGTAGCGAGACCGGTGTCGCGCCATCACGCAGGTTGTGTGAACTCGAGGCGGTTGCCGTCAGGATCGAGTACGAATGTCTGCCGTATCCCGGTCGCCCCGACCGGCGTCGCGTCCGGTACCTCCACGCCGGCAGACCTCAACCGTTCGATCACCACGTCGATGTCGACGACACGGAACGCCATGTGCTGGCCCAGATCCGCGGGGACAGCGGCCTCGATCAGGTGAACCTGACGACCTCCACCGGCGTCGAGCCACGCCCCGCCGAAGGGAAAGTTCGGTCGGGGTAGCACCGACATGCCGAGCAGATCGCGGTACAGCGTCAGGGATCGTCCGGTGTCGGTCACGTTGAGCGACACATGGTGAATGTCTGCGACGAGCACGCCGCCAAACTACTTGTTCAGGAAAGGCCCGCGTTCAGATTGCCGGAGCGGAAGCCCTCGAGGTCGAGGGTCACGTAGTCGTAGCCGGCGGCACGCAACGCCGCGACGATGTCGGCGCGGCGTTCGACGACTGCTGCCAGATCAGCCGAGTCGACCTCGATTCGGGCCGTCTTGTCGTAGTGGCGCACTCTGCATTGCCGAAAGCCCAGCGTGTGCAGCACCGACTCGGCTCGCTCGACCCGACTCAGAATGCCCACGGTGACTTCGGTGCCATACGGGACCCGGCTGGCGAGGCAAGCGGCCGCCGGTTTGTCCCAGGTGCGCAGGCCGAGCCGCCGCGAGGCGGCCCGCACATCGTCCTTCGTGAACCCGGCGTCGACCAGCGGAAAACATGCTCCGGCCTCGGCTGCGGCGCGTTGGCCGGGACGATGGTCGCCGAGGTCGTCGAGATTCACACCGAGTACGACGGTGGCGCCGTCGGCGACGGCGATCGGTGTCACGACGTCCATCAGCTCGGCCTTGCAGTGATAGCAGCGGTCTGCGTCGTTCGACCGATACGCGGCCTGTTCCATCTCGTAGGTCTCGACGGGGGTCCATCGCAATCCCCACTCGGCCGCGAGCGAACGACAATCAGCCTCTTCCGAACCCGCCAGCGATGGCGAGACGGCGGTGACCGCATGGGCTCGTTCGGCGCCCAACTCACGATGTGCGATCGCGGCCAGGAACGCCGAATCCGCCCCGCCGGAGAAGGCGACGACCACCGACTCCAACTCGTGGAGCCGACGCGCCAGCGCGGCCAGCTTGTAGTCGAGTTCGCTCTCGGGGGCGGAGATCACCGACCGAGTGTGCCACGACTCGGCCCCGGTCCCCCACCGCATGACAGGATGGGTGACGAGATGGTGGCGCCGAGCTGGTGGACGCAACGACGATTCGGGATGCTCGTGCATGCCAACCTGGCGACCGTTCCCGCATGGGCGCCGATCGGCCAGTACGCGGGCTGGTACCGAGCCCACGTGGACGAGCATGTTCCTGACGTCCTGTTGCAGCCGTCACCGCTCGCCGAGACGCTCGCCCACCATCGCGACCGGTGGGGTCACATCGATCGATACGACGATTTCTTCCCGTTTCTGACCTTCGACGAGTTCGACGCTGACGCCTGGACCGGCCTCGCCCGTGACACCGGCATGGGCTATGCAGTGATGACAGCCAAACATCACGACGGCCTGTGCTGGTGGGACGCACCCAACACCGACCGCACGGTGCTGCACGATGGCCCGGCGCGCAACGTGCTCGGAGAGTTCGCCGCCGCTTGCGAGCGAGCCGATCTCGTGTTCGGCACCCATTATTCACTGCTCGATTGGGCCGATGCCCGTTACCCGTCCAGCGCATACGTCGACGAGGTCGTCCATCCACAAGTACTCGACCTCGTGCAGCGATACGGATCGCGGATGCTGTGGGGTGACGGTCACTGGGGCGCCGGTGGCAGCCATTGGCGCAGTGACGAGCTGATCGCGGCAGTACGGCGAATCGACCCCGAGGTGATCGTGAACGATCGATGGTGGTCGGACCGGCCCGATGTGAGGTCCTTCGAATATCAGCTTCCCGACGAGATTCTCGACGAGCCCTGGGAACTCCGCCGGGCGCTCGGGCCGAGTATGGGCCACAACCGGGCCGAGACATCCGAGCACCTGCTGACTGCGCCACAGATCGTCTCGTTGCTCACCGAGGTCGTCGCGAAGGGTGGTCACCTGCTGCTGAGTCTGGGGCCCGATGCCGCCGGGAGGATCCCGGAACCGCACGGCGAGCGGTTGCGCGCTGCCGGCGGTTGGATACGCCGCCACCGGGACCTTGTCGACCGCAGCGTTCCGTGGACGACATGGGGTGATGCCGAGTGCCGATACCTCGTGCTCGACGGCGTGTTGCACGTCATCGACGTGAGTGGCCGTGGTCGGTTCGCCGCCCTGTCCCGATCGGTCGGCAACGTCATCGCGGTGGACTCGATCGACGGTGCTCCCGTCGCGTTCGAGCAGCACGACAAGGATCTGCGTCTCGTGCGCCCGCCCCGCAAGCCTCAGCGCCTCCCGGTCGCATATCGCGTCACCATCGATCAACCTCCCCCGGCGCCGATCGAGTTGTTTCCGGATGCGCCGCCTCCGCGCCTGGTGCTCGCAGATGTCCTGGCTGGTGCGAATGCCGGCGCGATCGTACAACTCGGTGACGGCACGTATGTCGGGCCGGCCCGAGTCCCAGATGGGGTGACCCTGCGCGGCCTCGGCGCTCACCGCACCAAGATCGACGGACTCGAGAGCGAAGCGGTCGCGCTCGGCGTCGGCTCACGACTCGAACACTGCTCGCTTCACGGCGGGGGCAAGCGCATTGCCTGGCTACCCAAGATCGTCGTGCGAATCGCTGGCGTGGGCGCCACGATGCTCGGATGCCACGTCGACGGACATGTGCACGTCGACGCCGACGATGCGAGGGTGACCTCGTGCAGCGCCATCGGGATCGTGGCCGACGGGGCGAACCGACTCCAGCTCGTACGTTCGGCACTCCGGGGAATGCAGTGGGACTGTGCCGTCGACATCGCGGGCGGCTCGGGCCACGTCGTCGAGAGCTGCGAGTTCGCAGACGTGCTCGCCGCGGTTCGCCTGAGCCGGACGATCGGAGCGACCGTGCGCGGCAATCGCGTCGTTGCCCGTTGGTGGGGCGTTCAGCTGATCGACACCGAGGGAGCGCACGTCATCGGCAACTCGTTCGAGCACACGATGCGAGCAGTCGACATCGACGGCGGAACCCTGGCCGAGGTCACCGGCAACGCAGCGATCGCCGGCGACAGCGGGTGCGTCGTACAGCACGGAGCATCGGACTGCGAGATAGCGGGCAATCATTGGGAGCGGTGCCGCATCGGCCTGCTCGCCTGGGACGCGGGGGCATTCCGGCATCACGACAACGCCTGCATCGACCCCGGTGATCCCGACAATGCCCTGACGATCGGGCCGTGAGCGTCCCGGTTTCGTATGGTCGGCACGATGCGAACGAGCGATATCGACGAGGTCTGGCTGGGACCCACCTGGTACATCGACAAAGACGCCCCTGAGGTCGTCCGATTCGCCCGTCTGCACACGTCACCATCGGATTCGCCCCTCGTCCAGGCGATCGCCTTGTTCTATGCCGTCCGCGATCAGATCCGGTACGACCCGTACGGCATCTCGTACGCTCCCGAGGCCTTCCGCGCCAGCACAGTGGCCACCTCGGACTCGAACTGGTGCGTGCCCAAGTCGGTGCTGCTCGCCGCCGCGGCGAGGTCGATCGGTATCCCCGCTCGGCTGGGTTTCGCCGACGTCCGCAATCATCTCACCAGCGAGAAGCTGTTGGCGACGATGGGAACCGATCTGTTCGCCTGGCATGGATATGCCGAACTGCTGCTACGCGATCCTGCAGGACCGCCCGACACGTTGCGCTGGTTCAAACTGAGTACGGCGTTCAACATCGAGTTGTGTGATCGGTTCGGCGTCCAACCACTCGAGTTCGATGGCACCGACGACGCCCTGATGCACGCGTACGACCAGGCCGGCAACCGCCACATGGAATATGTGAACCAGCGAGGAAGTTTCGACGACCTGCCGTTCGACGAGATCCTCGGAGACTTCGCGACGATCTATGGACGCGAGTTCGGGCAGGCCGGTTCGGTCGGCAGCGCAGAGGCAGCCGGCGACGATGCGTTCGCCTGAACGCTGACGCCTGGGCGATCAGCCGGGGCTGCTGCCGAGCAACTGCTTGGCGTGACGGTGCCGATCCTGCGGATCGAGGTGCACCTTGCGAAGGCGGATGTGCTTGGGGGTGACCTCGATGCATTCGTCGGTGGCGATGAACTCGAGCGCGTGCTCGAGCGACAGCACGCGGTGCGGCGTCAGCTTGATCGGGTCGTCGGACGAAGACGCGCGCACGTTGGTGAGCTTCTTCTCGCGACAGATGTTGACGTCCATGTCGCCGGCGCGGGAGTTCTCGCCGACGATCATGCCCATGTACACATCGGTGCCCGGGCCGACCATCATGGTGCAACGCTCTTGGAGGTTGGTCATCGCGTAGGTCGTGGTGGGACCGGTGCGGTCAGCCACGATCGACCCACGATCGCGAGCGCGGATCTCACCGAACCACGGCTCGTACCCCTCGAAGATATGGCTGATCACACCCGTGCCACGGGTTTCGGTGAGGAACTCGGTGCGGAATCCGATCAGGCCGCGGGCGGGCACGAGATACTCGAGTCGCACCCAGCCGAGGCCGTGGTTGATCATGTTCTCCATACGGCCCTTGCGGCCCGCGAGCAGCTGCGTGACGACACCGAGGTGCTCTTCTGGCACGTCGATCGTGACCCGCTCGACCGGCTCGTGTCGCTTGCCGTTGACGTCCTTCGTCACCACTTCCGGTTTGCCGACGTTCAACTCGAAGCCCTCGCGGCGCATCGTTTCGACCAGCACGGCGAGCTGTAGCTCGCCGCGGGCCTGCACCTCCCAGGCGTCGGGACGCTCGGTCGGATTGACCCTGATGCTGACATTGCCGACCAGTTCGGCGTCGAGCCGATTCTTGACCAGGCGAGCGGTCAACTTCTTGCCGTCCCGGCCGGCCAACGGAGAGGTGTTGATACCGATCGTCATCGCCAGCGCCGGCTCGTCGACGGTGATGACGGGCAGGGCGGCGGGGTTCTCGGCGTCAGCCAGGGTTTCGCCGATCGTGATCTCGGAGATACCGGCCACCGCGACGAGATCGCCCGCCCATGCCGAGTCGACGGGCACACGGGTGAGCTGTTCGGTGAGGTACAGCTCGACGACCTTGGTCCGCTCGATCGTGCCGTCGGTGCGGCACCATGACACCTGTTTGCCCTTCTCGATCGTGCCCTCGATCACCCGGCACAGCGCCAGACGGCCCAGATACGGATTGGAGTCGAGGTTCGTCACCCATGCCTGCAACGGGGCGCCGGGCGTGTACGCCGGGCACGGGATCGTCTCGAGGATCACGTCGCACAAGGGTGCGAGCGTGTCGGAGCGGTCGTCGAGGTCGAGGGTTGCCCAGCCGTCGCGGCCCGAGCAGTACACGATCGGGAAGTCGAGCTGTACGTCGCTGGCATCGAGGTCCATGAACAGCTCGTAGACCTCGTCGACGACCTCGGCGATTCGTGCGTCGGGCCGATCGATCTTGTTGATCACCAGGATCACCGGCATGTCGTACGCGAGCGCTTTGCGCAGCACGAACCGGGTCTGAGGAAGTGGGCCCTCGGCAGCGTCGACGAGCAGCACGATACCGTCGACCATCGTGAGGGCACGCTCGACCTCACCACCGAAGTCGGCGTGACCGGGCGTGTCGACGATGTTGAGCGTCACCCCGCCCCACAACACCGATGTGTTCTTCGCGAGGATCGTGATCCCCTTCTCACGCTCGAGGTCGTTCGAGTCCATGACACGCTCGTTGTGGGCCTCGTTGGCCCGGAAGGCTCCCGCCTGCTGCAGCAGTGAATCGACGAGCGTGGTCTTGCCGTGGTCGACGTGGGCGACGATTGCGAGGTTACGGATGTCGTCCCGGCGCGCCGGTCCGCGTACGAGTTTCGTGAGGAGAGGGGTCTCAGACATGGCCAAACCACGCTATCGGCATTCGCACTCCGATCTGCCCGAGCGCCCGCCGCCGGCCGCTCAGGCGAGCGCCGCGTGATCGTCGAGTTTGGTGATCGCCCGGCGCTTGGACACGTCGGCGGACAGATACACGACGGCGAATGCCAAGGTGCCGACGATCGTGATCACCGCACCGGACGGCACGTCTGCGTACCAGCTGACGTACATCCCGACGAATCCGAACGCGGCACCGAGCAGCGGCGACAACCAGAGCATCCTGCCTATCGAGTTCGTGGTCAAGCGGGCGGTTGCCGCAGGCAGCACGAGCATGGCCGAGATCAGCAGAGCACCGATCACCCGCACGGACACCAAGACCGTGGCGGACAGCATGACCATCAGCATTGCATCGATGAGGCGAACCGGCACACCCGACACCGCTGCCACCTCCGGGTCGAACGTCGCAAACGTGAGCTCGCGTCGAAAGGCGATCATCGCCACCACCACGACGGTGCCGACGACGATCACCGCGACGACATCTCGCGGGAAGACTCCGAGCACATTGCCGAACAACACGGTGTCGAGCGTTCGCGACACCGACCCGCTCCGTGACTGGATCGCCAGGCCGATCGCGAAGGACGCGGTGGTCACGACGCCGATCGCCGCGTCGGCGCCGATCACCCTCCGGCTGGAGACGCGCCCGATCATCAGTGCCGCCAACACCCCCCACAGTCCGGCGCCGAGAAAATACGAGACTCCCAGCACTGCCGAGATCGCGGCGCCACCGAACACGGCATGAGACAGACCATGTCCGATATAGCTCATCGACCGCAGCACGACGTAGACACCGACGAGCCCACAGAGACCGCCGGCGAGGCTGGCGACGGTCAGGCCCCGCTGGAAGAAGCCGAACTGGAGCGGTTCGAACAGGTCGACACCGATGATGACGACCGACGGCGCGGCGAACACGCTCATGACGCTCGCTCACCGAGGCGGCGGTGTGGACCATGCCCGCGGGATTCGAGGACCACCGGCATTCCGCCGTGCTGCAGCACGTCCATCGGAGCGCCGTATGTCCGCTCGAGTACGTAGGGGTGGAGCACCTGTTCGGGAGGGCCGTCGGCGACGACGGTGCGGTTGAAGCAGACCAGACGCGGGAGGTGGGCAGCGAGCCCGTTGATGTCGTGTGTCGTGAGCAGAATCGTCATGCCCTCGTGGTGTAGATCTGCAAGCAGGTGGAGGATCTCGTGCCGCGTCGCGACATCTACGCTGCCCGCAGGTTCGTCGAGGACCAGCAGTTCGGGTTGCCTCGCGAGTGCCCTGGCGAGGAACACGCGCTGTTGTTGCCCTCCGGACAGATCCCTGATGTGACGATCGGCGAGCGCCTTCAGTCCGAGCCGTTCGAGTAGTTCGTCGATTCTGGATTCGGTGCCGTGGTCGAGACGTGTAAACCGACGACGATCGACACTCATGGCGACCACTTCGCGAACGGTGACGGGAAAGCTCCAATCCACCGCCTCGACCTGCGGCACGTAGGCCAGACGCAGATCCGGACGGCGAAACACATGTCCATACGAGACGTCGAGCGTGCCCAACAACGCCTTCAACACCGTCGTCTTGCCGCTCCCTGATGGGCCGACGATGCCGACGAACTCTCCGTCGACCACCGTCAGGTCGACGGCCTCGACCGCTGATACGCCGTCGTACGAGCAGCCGACGTGCTCGAACCGGATCAGGGTCTGGTCCATCACTCGGGAGCGTAGTGATCACCCGAGAGGCGCCCATCATGGCTGCCGGCCACACAGGTGGTGGGGCGCCAGGGCCGTGCAGCGCGTCGATCGATCGGTCAGCGGCGCTTGTCGCCCCAACGATTCCAGTGGGTCACCGCACTGGCGGGTTTGCGGGGGGCGACACCGAAGTTTCCGGCGGGATAGCCGACCGGGATCAAGGCTGCGATCTCGAACTTGTCGGCCGGGACGTCGAGGGCGGCCAGCGCCTCGTCTCCGTACACGCGGATCACCGTCGTCAGCGCGGTGCCCAACCCGAGCGAGCGCGCCGCCACACAGAAGTTCTGGACCGCGGGGTACACGGAGGCATCGAGTCGGCCGATATCCATCGGGCCCTGTTCGTCGCGCGGTTGCCAGGGGATCTTGGCTTGCAGGACCATCACGATCACCGGTACATCCTGCAAGGTGTCGGCGAGATGCCGGCTGGCATCGCGAGTGCGCTCCCACGACCGACGAGCCCGTTCGTCGCGGAACTCGCGCGGTACATCGAGGGTTGCTTCGTAGCGGTCGAACGCGGCCAGATACCACCGGGCAACCTCTGCCTTGCGGTCCGACTCGGTGAACACGTAGTACTGCTGGGGTTGCACGTTGCCACCCGAAGGCGCCTGCTGCGCAGCCTGCAGGCACGTGGCGATATCCGCGTCGGTGACTGGCTGGTCGGTGAAGCGACGAATCGCCCGTGTCGTCATGATCGTCTCGATCGTGTCCATGTCAGCACCGTATCGAGTCGGGGGCGAGCGCTTCGGTGCGGAGGGGCGCTTCGGTGCACATGGCCTCCGGGCCCTACATTCGCGGCATGCGCGTCTCGGTAGTCCTCGGCCAGTGGCTCGATCGTCCACTGGAAGCCGACCTCGAGATCGCCCGCTTGGCGGACCGGTTGGGGTACCCCGAGCTCTGGGTGCCAGAAATGGCAAAGGCCGACTCACCGGCCCTCGCTACCTTGATCGCCGAGCGGACGTCGCAGATCGAAATCACCCTCGGACCGTTACCGGTCACCGTCCGCACGCCCGTCCAGATCGCGATCGCCCTGCAGACTCTTGCCCTGACGGGCCGACCCATCCACGTTGCACTGGGTACGTCGAGCTCCCTCGTGGCGCGCTGGCACGGCCGGTCGCGACGTGGCGCCGCCCACCGGCTCGACGTGACGCGTCGGGACGTCGCTGCCTTGCTGGCCGGCGAACGGGTGAACGGTTTTCGCCTCGCTCGACCGCCCGCGTCTCGTCCGTCGATCACGGTGGCAGCGTTCGGCCCTCGCGCGGTGCACGCAGCGGCCGCAGCGGACCGGATGGTGTTGAACATGGTGACGGTCGCGACCGCTGGGAGGCTCGCCTCGCAGCATCCCAACACGGCGGTCTGGTTGTGCGCTGCGGTCGACCCGTCGGACGAGGAACGTGCCTGGCTCAGCCGGGGGTTCGTCGGATACCTCGCAGCACCCGGGTACGGCGAGATGTTCACCGAGGCCGGGTACGGCGAACTGGTCGACTTCGCCAGGTCGAAGCCGGGCCCGAAGGAGATCTTCGCACGAGTTCCCGACGACCTGATCGACAGGGTGGCGCTCGTCGGGAGCGAGGCGACGGTGCGGGCGCGCATGGAGGAGTATGCGGCAGTCGGCATCACGGAGATCTGCCTGGTTCCCGCGGCGCCCGACCTGCCGAGCAGCCACCGCACACTCGAAGTGCTGGCCCCGGCGGTCGCCTGACCAGTCGGATCGACCAGTGCGCCGAGGACCCGAGGCAAGACGGTGAACGGGTCACGGCAAACCTGCGGGTGCTCCCGCACGTCGAGATCCACCGGTGTGACGACACCCACCGCCCAACAGTTCACGCGCAGTGGGATCGTCTGTGACTCGGCCTGAGGCCGGCGCTATTGTGCGACCCTCCGAGCACGAAAGCAGGGCAACCACATGACGGTTCCCGTCGGACCGGCGGGACCGTCCGCCCGAGATGCCGCACGGTCGGTGCGGAACCGGGCGCGCTATCGGTTCGACGATTTGCTGTCACGAGGAACCTGGGCCGTTCTGTTGTGGCTCGGTGCGATGACGCTGACGGTGATCGTCGCCAGCACGGTGATCTTGACGCTGTTCCGCGTGACGTTCTCGGGGAGCGGCGACTCATCCGTCTTCGAGGATTTCTGGCAAACACTCCTCCGCATCCTCGATCCGGGCACGATGGCGGGAGATGTCGGCTGGGGACGACGTGTCCTCGCGCTCGTGGTGACGCTCTCCGGAATCTTGGTCGCCGGCACCTTGATCGGGCTCATCGCAGCTGGATTCGAACGACGGATCGACGAGATGCGTCGCGGGCGGAGCATCGTCGTCGAATCCGGCCATTTCGTGGTGCTCGGATGGTCGGAACGGATGCGCGTGATCGTCGAGCAGCTCACGGCAGGCGCCGACGGCGCCGACGCTGTGGTCGTGATCGTGGCTGACAGGGACGCTCCCGATATGGAAGACGAACTCCGATCGGCCGTAGTGGGCTCGCGAGGCCGCAGGGTGATCTGCCGATCGGGCGACCCACGTCGAAGTTCGACGCTCGGCCTCGCCAATCTGTACCAGGCGAGAGCGGTCGTGGTACTCGCCGACGAGAACGACCCGGACGGCGCTGACGTCGTGACCACGGTGCTCGCCGTCGGCAAGCTGATCGGGTTCGATCGCGTGCCGATCGTTGCCGAGCTCGCGGGCGAGCTGGTGAGCGAGAAGCTGATCCGCGCCACCGGTCCGGCAGTCCATCCGGTGATTCCCACCATGTCTGCGGCGCGGATCGCAACCCTCGTGCTGCGACAGCGGGGATTGAGCGAAGTGATCGAGGAGCTACTGGACGCGAACGGCGCGGACATTCTCGTCGACGCGTTACCGGACCTCGTGGGCGTCACCTTCGCCGACGCGACCTTTCGCTTCGACGAGGCCCGACCGATCGGCTTGATCCGACGTGGTGGCATGGTCGAGATCAATCCACCCGGCAGCGCTCTCATAGAACCGGGAGATCGGCTCGTTGCCATCGGATCGAGCGTGGACAAGCTCGTACCCATGCCGAGCGAGGCGGCTCCGTCCACCGGCGAACGTCTCGTCCTCACGGCCGAGCGAACCGAGATGCAACTCCTGTTCATCGGTTGGAACCGACTCGCGACGTCGTTCCTCGGCCAGTTCGACCAATCAGCTGTGCCTGGGTCGACGGCGCTCGTCATGTACGACGATGACGTGCTCACTGCATCAGATATCCGACCTCCGGCGCTGCGCAATATCCAGTTCTCGACCATGGCCGGAAGCGACCCGGTCACCGCCCTCGAATCGATGGCCTGCACCTCGGTCATCCTGCTCTCCTACGAGAACAGAGCCGACGCCGACAGTCGTACGTTGCTCGATCTGAGACTGTTGAAGAACGAGATCGTGAGCAGGCCCCTCGCCGCGCCACAACTGCTCGTGCAGCTACTGAACTCTGAGCGCGCCGAGCTTGCCGACATGGTCGGTTTCAACGACTACATCGTGAGCGACGTGACGGGCAGCCAGTTGATCGCCCAACTCATGCGGTCACCAGAACGGCGCAAGGTCTTCCATCAGCTCTACATGAGCGAGGGACCGTCGCTGCATCTCGTTGCAGCCTCGCGCCTGCATGCCGAAGATGCGTCCACGTTTCGTGATGTCGTGCGCGCGGCGCATGCCGCGGGCGTCATAGCGATCGGATGGGTCGGAGGCCCCGAGCGCGGCGGACGGACACACCTGAGTCCGTCATTGTCCGACCCCATCCGCCTCGACCCGTCGGACCGGGTCGTCGTGATCGGCTAGTCAGATCATGGCGGCGTCGAAGTCGGCGCCCAGGAGGAACTTTCCCAACGTCTCGTTGAGTTTCGGGGCCACCATGATGTGCTGCGTCACCACGTGGGCGTCGCGGAGACATCGACCCAGCACACTGGTCTCGTAGACGGCGGTCCCGCCGGCAAGCGTCCACGCCGCGTCGACCGCAGCGATGCTCTCCACCGCAGCGTGGGCGGCAGCAAGACGCATCGCAACACGTTGCTCGACGCCCACCTTCCCACCCTCGACAGCAGACTGCCACGCTGCACCGACCTCGTCGCGCAGCAACGAGCGTGCCGCTCGCCATCGCGCCTCGGCACGAGCGAGCTCGGCCTGGGCGAAGCCACTCTGCGAGAGGGTCCGCGACGAGAACTGCGGCTTCTTGGCAACGGCGAGGTCGATCAGCTCGTCGAGGGCGCGTCGAGCTACACCGAGCCCCGTCGCTGCAATACCCAACGCGAGCAGCGTGAAATTGGGGAAATGCGCCAGCGGTTCGTCGACGAAGACCCTCGAGATCCCAGGCTGCACCGTGAACACCTCCGGAACGAACACGCCGTCGACGGCGATGTCGAGCGAACCGGTGCCACGCATCCCGACGCTGTGCCAGGTATCGAGGAATTCCACGTCCGATGCAGGGAAGAAACACACGCGTTGGGTCCCGTCGTCACACATCGCACCACCGACGATCCATTCACAGTGCTGGGTTCCGCTGCCCCACTGCCAGCGTCCGGTGACCCGGTATCCGTCGCCCTCGCGTACTCCACGCCCGTTCGGCGCGAACACCCCACCGGTCGCGGTGTTGGGGGTGCTGAACACCGTCGCCGCCACTTCCGGCTGCAGGAACGCGGCCATCGACGACGTGGTCGAGGCAATGCCCGAACACCAACCGGCGGCACCATCCCCCGCGGCCACGGCCATCACACTGTCGATCAGATTCACGGGCCCGGCGCCCGGTCCGCCGTATGCGACGGGCAGGCACAGCGTGAACAGCCCGGCATCCGCCAGGGCGTGCACGGTGACGTCGGGGAGACGCCGGAGTCGGTCGGCCTCCTCAGCGTGCTCTCTCGCCACCTGTGCGGCGTGTATCAGGAGCGGGGTGTCGGCGTGTCCCATGTCGCAGATCGTATTCGGGGAGGGTCGGCGGCGAGCGATCTGGTCTATCGTCGATGCCATGAGGTTCGGCTTCGTGATTCCATGGGCCGACGCCGACGAGGTCGGGGAACTCGCCGCCGTCGCTGAAGAATGTGGCTGGGACGGCGTGTACGTCTGGGAGCCGGTCTGGGGGGTCGATGCCTGGATCAGCTTGGCGCTGGCTGCGGTCCGCACGTCCCGGATTCGGCTCGGCACGATGCTCACACCGCCCTCGCGGCGCCGGCCCGCCGAGCTCGCCGGCCAGGTCGCAACGGTCGATCGACTCAGCCAGGGCAGGGTCACGCTGTCGGTCGGCCTCGGAGCGGTCGACTCCGGTATGGATGCGTTCGGCGAAGAGTGCGGCAAGCGTGAGCGCGCTGAACTGATGGACGAATGTCTCGACGTCGTGTGTGGACTCTGGCAAGGACAGCCCTTCGAGTACTCGGGCCGGCATTATCAGATCCGACCGACCGAGTTCCCCACCATCGGCAACACCGTCCAATCGCCCCGCGTGCCGATCTGGTGCGTCGGCGTGCTCGGTCGTCAACGCTCGATGCAGCGGGCGCTCGGTTGGGACGGGCTCATCCCGCAGGTGATCGACAACGGCACCGCACGCCAGGCGACGCTCGACGAGCTGGCAGCGGTCACCGACCAGTTGCCCGGCGGCGACTACGACGTGATCATCGAAGGCGTTGGATCCGAACACTCCCCGGCGGCATGGGCGGCCGTCGGCGCTACCTGGTGGTTGGAGACGCAATGGAACGCGGTGGGTCAGGCCAGGCCGAGTCTGGCAATCGCGGATCGCCTGCGAGAGGGGCCCCCGAGTCTCTGATGGCCGGGTCTCGCCCGGTACCGTCACGCCCGTGACAACTTCAGGCTGGAACCTCGCCGACGTCTTCGAGCGGATCGCTGACCGGATTCCCGATGCTCTCGCTCAACAGCAGGGCGAGCGCACCACGACCTGGGCCGAGTTCGACCGGCGCGCCGACGGAGTCGCTCGTGCACTGCTCGACGCCGGTCTCGTCGAACAGGACAAGGTCGCTCAGTATCTGTACAACGCTCCTGAGTACCTCGAGAGTGTCTACGGGTGTTTCAAGGCCGGGATGGCCACGGTCAACACGAACTACCGCTACGCCGCCGATGAACTCGTCTACCTCTGGGACAATGCCGACGTCATCGCCGTCGTGTTCCATGGATCCTTCACCGAACACATCGAAGAGATCCGTGACCGTGTGCCCCGAGTGCGGCTGTGGCTGTGGGTCGATCACGGCGACGGCCCCTGCCCGGACTGGGCCCAGCCGTACGAGCTCGCCGCCGCCTCGAACCCGGGTCGAACCGAGGGGCCGTGGGGACGCAGCGGCGATCATCTGTTCCTGCTCTACACGGGCGGCACGACCGGCATGCCAAAGGGCGTCATGTGGCGACAGGACGACATGTTCGGCGCGCTCGACTCGAACAACAAGCGCCGAATGCCGCCGGAACAGAACCTCGAGGCCGTCGGCGAACGTGTGGTCGCCGCCGGCCCGCGCGGGTTGCCCGGCGCTCCACTCATGCACGGCACCGGCTTGTTCAACGCGATCAGCACGTTGATGGTCGGCGGGTCCGTCACGACGATGGTGAACTGGCACTTCGACCCGGCGGAGTTGCTCGACACGATCGAGCAACACGGCATCAACTCGATGTCGATCGTCGGCGATGCGTTCGCCAAGCCGATCCTGCGAGCGCTCGACGCCGAGCCGCACCGTTGGGACATCTCATCGCTGCGGGTCATCGTGTCGTCCGGCGTGATGTGGTCGAAGGAGAGCAAGGAGGGGTTGCTGCGGCACAACTCCCGCCTGATCATGGTCGACGCGCTGGGTTCCAGTGAGGCGATCGGGATGGCGACCAACACGACGACGGCCGAGTCCGGCGACGGGACGGCGAAGTTCGATCTCGGTCCGAACACCAGGGTGGTCACCGAGGATGGACGCGACGTGACACCCGGGTCGGGCGAACTCGGCCTGGTCGCCCTGCAGGGCCACACCCCCATCGGCTATTACAAGGACCCCGCAAAGTCGGCGGCGACGTTCAAGGTCATCGACGGCAAGCGCTACTCGATTCCCGGTGACTGGGCCGAAGTGCTCGGGGACGGCACCGTCAAGTTGTTCGGTCGCGGCAGCCAATGCATCAACACCGGGGGCGAGAAGGTCTATCCCGAGGAGGTCGAGGAGTGCCTCAAGCTGCACCCCTCGGTCCACGACGCTGCGGTCCTGGGACTTCCCGACGAACGCTTCGGCGAAGCGGTCACGGCGCTGGTCGAACCGGAGCCCGGCGCCGAGATCGATGCCGACGAACTGATCGAGCACGTCAAGTCCCGGCTGGCCCGTTACAAGGCCCCCAAGTCCGTGATCGAGGTCTCGTCGGTGGGTCGGGCAGTGAACGGCAAGCTCGACTACAAGGCGCTCAAGGCCATCGCCGGCCGCGACTGAAGACCGACCGCACCACGTGTGTTGCCGCGGCGCTGGACGTGCCACGCCGGGTCCTCCTCTCCGACCGAGGCCCGCGACCTACACTCGCCTCGATGCCCACCAGACCGTCACTCGTCGATTGGTTCGCCTTCGATGCGGTGCTCTTCGATCTCGACGGGGTGATCACCCCGACCGCCGAGATCCACGAACGCGCGTGGGCTGCCCTGTTCGCGCGATGGAACTTCACGGCATCCGACTATCTGACCTACGTCGATGGCAAGCCGCGATACGACGGAGTGCGATCGTTCCTGCGATCTCGCGACGCCGACCTGCCGTGGGGTGACCCGGCCGACCTGCCCGGTGACGACACCGTGTGCGCCATGGGGAACCGAAAGAACAGCATGTTCAACGACGTGCTCGGACGGGACGGCATCGAGCCCTACCCCGGGACGCTGGCCGTACTCGATCTCCTCGATGCGCATGGCACCGCTCAAGCGATCGTGTCGTCGTCGAAGAACGCTCGCACGGTGCTCGCCGCGGCCGGAATGGCCGATCGTTTCGCCGTGGTCGTCGACGGGATCACGGCGACCGAGCAGGGCCTCGCCGGCAAGCCGGACCCCGCGATGTTCGAGCATGCGGCTCGGATGCTCGGTGTCGACCCGGCGAGAACGGTCGTGGTCGAGGATGCCTCTTCGGGCGTTGCGGCCGGTGTCGCCGGCCAATTCGCCCTCGTCATCGGTGTCGATCGTGGTGGTAATCGGGAGGCACTCGTGAGGGCTGGGGCTCATCTCGTCGTGAGTGACCTGGGCGACACGCTCCGCGGCGTGCCGGAGGAAGTTTCCAGAGACACAGTGGAAAGCGAACAGCCATGAAGATTCGGGACACTGCCACAGCGATCCCCCGACACAGGTTTCCGATCGAGCCTTGGCGGCTCGTCGAGACCGAACCCAGCGCCGAGAAGATCGGTCTCGGTGAGAGCTTGTTCGCGAACGCCAACGGGTACATCGGCATGCGCGCCAACCCCAGCGAGGGCCGCAATGCGTATGCGCACGGCACCTACCTCAACGGCTTCCACGAGACCTGGCCGATCAAGCACGCCGAGGACGCATTCGCATTCGCGAAGACCGGCCAGACCATCGTCAACGTGCCCGATGCCAAGCTGCTCAAGCTCTACGTCGACGACGAACCGTTCCTGCTCGACGACGCCGACCTCGATCACTACGAGCGTGCGATCGACTTCCGAACGGGCATCTCGTATCGCGAGCTCGTGTGGCGCACGCCTGGCGGCAAGCGCGTCCGGGTGCGGTCAGAGCGGATGGTGAGCCTCGAACACCGCCATCTGGCGGTGATGCGGCTGGACGTGACCTTGCTCGACGGCAGTGCGCCGATCGTCATCTCCTCGCAACTGCTCAACCGGCAAGACGGCGAGGACGAGTACCACGTCACCGATGCCGCACTCGGAGAAGGCCTCGATCCTCGCAGCGCCCGCAAGTTCGACCACCGGGTGCTCGAACCTCGTCTGCAGCGCCACGAGGACGCCGATGACCTGGCCGGCGGCGAGGTCACGCTCGGCTACCGCTGCACGCACAGCGGGATGACGATGGCGTGTGCGTACCGCCACGAGATCGACACGCCTTGCACCTACGCGGTCGAGACATCGGTCGACCACGATCTCGGAAAGTCGGTCTTCGCGATCGAGGCACGCGCCGGCGAGACGGTCCGCCTGACGAAATACGTGGCGTATCACTCGTCGCGCGGGATCCCCGCCCAAGAACTTGCCGATCGGTGCCACCGAACGCTCACGCGTGCGCGATCGGTGGGCGTCGCCCAGTTGTACGCCGAGCAGCAGGGATGGCTCGATGGGTTCTGGGCGCACAGCGACATCGAGGTCGTCGGGGACCCTGCAGCCCAACAGGCCATCCGGTGGAACCTGTTCCAGTTGGCCCAAGCATCGGCGCGCACCCACGAACAGGGCATTGCAGCCAAGGCCGTCACGGGAGGCGGCTACGACGGCCATTACTTCTGGGACACCGAGGTCTACGTGCTGCCCTTCCTCGCCTACACCAACCCCGACGCGGCCCGGAAGTTGCTGAGATTCCGCCACCGCATGCTCGGCGCCGCGAGGGAGCGCGCCATCCAGCTGAGTCAGCGCGGGGCGCTCTACCCGTGGCGCACGATCAATGGCGAGGAGGCATCTGCCTACTACGCGGCAGGCACGGCGCAGTACCACATCAACGCGGCCGTCATGTACGCCCTCGAGACATATACGAATGCCACCGCCGACACCGACTTCTTCGCCAACGAGGGTGCCGAGATGCTCGTCGAGACGGCACGCCTGTACGAAGACCTGGGCTTCTACGACATCAACGGGGCCGAGCACTTCCACATCCACGGCGTGACCGGGCCCGACGAGTACACCACGGTCGTCAACGACAATCTCTACACCAACGTCATGGCCCGGTTCACCATGCGGTACGCGGCCAGTTGTGTCGCATCGCTCAGGGACCGCGACCCCCACGCCTTTGCCAACCTGGTGCGTCGCACAGGGGTGACCGACGACGAGCTCGGTGCGTGGCATCGCGCCTGCGACGCGATGTATCTGCCCTACGACGACGACTTGGGCATTCACCCCCAGGACGCATGTTTTCTCGAGCGGGAACGATGGGATTTCGACGGCACGCCAGCCGACAAGTACCCCCTTCTCCTGCACTTCCATCCGCTGGTCATCTATCGCCATCAGGTCCTCAAGCAAGCTGATGTCGTCCTCGCGATGTTTCTTCGTGGCGAACACTTCCCGACCGATCAGAAGCGCCGCAACTTCGACTACTACGACCCGATGACGACCGGCGACTCGTCGTTGTCCGCGTGTGTGCAGTCGATCGTCGCCAGCGAGGTCGGGCACCACGATCTGGCGTTCGACTACTTCGAACAGTCGCTCTACCTCGACCTCGCCGACACCCACGGCAACACCGCAGACGGCGTGCACATCGCGAATGCAGGTGGGGTCTGGGCGGCGCTGGTGAGAGGGTTCGCGGGACTCTCCGACACCGGTGATCATCTGAGGTTCACCCCACGCCTGCCGAATGCATGGAGTTCGATGACCATCTCGCTCCAACGGCACGGCAGCGACATCGTCGTGTCGGTCGACGCCGACGGAGCGACGGTGACGGTGACGTCGGGCACTCCTGTGCCCGTCGAGATCGCTGGCACCTTGACCCTGGTCGACGTCGGCGACTCCGTGCGGATCGACCGCGCCGTCGGCTGAGTCTGCGGACGGATCGGTTGGGACCCTCCACTGACGGACGGATACCGTTGGCGACATGACTGATGCGCTTGGATTCGATGGCAAGGTGGCGATCATCACGGGTTCGGGCGGAGGCCTGGGCCGTGAGCACGCGTTGATGATGGCGTCGAGAGGTGCCCTCGTCGTGGTCAATGATCTCGGTGGGGCGATCGACGGTACCGGCAGCGACAAGGGCGCCGCCGAGCGTGTCGTCGACGAGATCAAGGCCGCCGGCGGCGAGGCGGTCGCTGACACGAATTCGGTGGCCACCGTCGAGGGGGGCGCGGCGATCGTGCAAACCGCGCTCGACTCGTTCGGGCGCATCGACATCGTGGTCAACAACGCCGGGATCCTGCGCGACAAGTCGTTCCACAACATGACTCCCGATCTGTGGGGCCCTGTGCTCGACGTGCACCTCAACGGGGCATATCACGTCACCTCCGCAGCCTGGCCGCACATGCGCGAGCAGAGCTACGGCCGCGTCGTGTCGACGGCGTCGGGTGCCGGCATCTTCGGCAACTTCGGCCAGGCCAACTACGGCGCGGCGAAGATGGCGCTGGTCGGCTTCAGCCGAGTGCTGGCGGTCGAGGGGGCGAAATACAACATCAAGGCCAACGTGATCGCCCCCGTCGCCAAGACTCGTATGACCGAGGACCTGCTGGGCCCGATCGGCGACAAGGTCGAACCGCGGTTCGTCGCCCCGATCGTGACCTACCTCGCACACGAGAGTTGTGAGCCGACAGGCCGCGTTTTCTCGGTGGCCGGCGGCCGGGTGGCCGAAATCTTCATCGCAGAAGGCCCCGGGTACACCGACGGCGATCTCTCCCCCGAGTCGATCGCCGCCAACTGGGACGCGGTCACCAACCAGGACGGTTACGAAGTGCCGACCCAGATGGCCGACGAGATCGGGATGTACCTCAAGTACCTCGCCTGACGTAACGGGTGGGTGTCTGGAACCAATCCGTTTCGCTTGTCGGACGTTCGGAGCGGTGTGCGACCATGACGGGATGATCTCCGTCGACGACTTCCAGCTGGGCGCGGCCGCCTGGTTGGCCGAGCACGGCCGCCACGGTCCGCCCGACTATGGCGCCATCTGTCCACCCGACCTCGTCGACCGCGGCGTCGAGTGGCACCGCCGCATCCACGCTGCCGGCTACGCGGGTATCCACTGGCCGAGCCGACACGGCGGTCGGGGGCTGACGATCGATCACAATGCCGCCTGGCAGCTCGAGGCAGCGCGAGCCGGTGTGCCCGCCGCGTTCAACATGGTCGGGCTGGTGCTCACCGCCGGTGCCCTGCTGAGCTACGGCACCGAAGAACAGCAACACGCCCACCTTCCCTCCACGGTGTCGGCCGACCGACTGTGGTGCCAACTCTTCTCCGAACCGGGGGCCGGCAGCGATCTCGCCTCGCTCGCGACGCGTGCCGATCTCGATGGCGACCGGTTCGTCGTCAACGGACAGAAGGTCTGGTGCTCCGGCGGCCGCTACAGCCAGTGGGGCATCCTGTTGGCGCGCACCGACCACGAGGCTCGCACGCACGATGGCATCTCGTTCCTCGTGATCGACATGGGATCGCCCGGTATCGATGTCCGGCCGCTGCGCCAGATGACCGGCGAAGCCGAGTTCGACGAGGTCTTCTTCACCGACGTCGAGGTTCCCGCGACCAACCTGTTGGGACCGCTGCACGCCGGTTGGGGCGTCGCCATGTCGGTCCTGACCAGCGAGCGGGGGCACATCGGCACTGCGGTCGTGGGCCTCGAACGACGGCTCGAGCGCATGGCCGCGATCGCCGATGGCCGCGAGCTCGACCCGATCGAGCGGCAACGGCTCGCTGAACTGATCTCACGCGGTCAGGCGTACCGGGCACTCGCCCGACGACAGGGCTCGGGGGCGACCACGGCCGGCTCGTTGATGAAGCTCGGCATCAGCGAGATGAGCTTCGACACCGCGATACTGCGAGGAGCTCTGGCCGGACCTGCTGCGGTTCTGGACGGTCCCGACGCGTCTGGCATGCTGGCCGCACCCGGCGGTCGCATCGCCGGGGGCACCAGCCAAGTGCAACGAAACCTCATCGGCGAACGACTGCTCGGCCTCCCCAGGGAACCGCGAGCCTGACACCACGACGGAGTGTCCTTTCATGAAGCACGAAGCCACCGATCTCGACCATCCGGCCCCGCAAGGACCCAGCGGCCCGTCCCTCAAGCTGGTCGCATTGCTCGTCGTCGTGATCGCGCTCGCGATCTTCTTCTTCCAGAACGGCCAGGACGCCAGCATCGACTTCCTCTGGCTCGACGGCACCTGGCCCGTGTGGACCGTGATCGGCATCTCGGTGGCCGCCGGCGTCGTGCTGGACCGGCTGTTCACGTGGCAGTGGCGTCGAGCTCGTCGGCGCAAGCAGGCCGCAGGCGACTGAGCGCGACGACACCGATGTTCCACGTCCCATCGAGCGATGGCGTCACGCTCGCCGTACACGAGTTGGCGGGCAGCTCCGAGCTGCCGCCGTTGCTGCTGTCCCACGCGACCGGCTTCCATGCCCATTGCTATGTCCCGATCGCGCGTGCGCTCGGCGACCGGTTCCACTGCCTGGCACTCGACTATCGCGGGCACGGTGAATCGACCCAGGTGCCCGGTTGGAAGGTCGACTGGGCACGCTTCGGTGACGACGCCCTGGCCGTGGCGCACGCTGTGGCGCCAGAGGGCGGCCTCGTCGGTTTCGGTCACTCGATGGGCGGCTCAGCGCTCGTCATGGCCGCGTGTCGCGAGCCATCGCTGTTCAGCCGCCTCGTGCTGTTCGAACCCATCGCGCATCAGCCCGGGCGCTCGGATCTGTCAGAGGCCGACATGCGAACCATTCCGATCGTCTCCGGCGCCCTCCGTCGACGCACCCGCTTTGCCTCCCACGACGACGCATACGGGAACTTCCGCTCGAAACCGCCGATGTCGTTGATGACCGACGACGCGCTGCGAAATTACGTCGACTTCGGCTTTCGCGACGTGGTCGACGAGTTCGGGGGGCCGGCGGTCGAACTGCGCTGTTCGCCACAGCTCGAGGCCGGCATCTTCATGACCGGCCGCGACAACGGCGTCTGGCCGTTGCTCGCGGGGTTGCTCACACCAGCGGTCGTGATCGGTGGCCGGGTCGAAGAGATGCAGCCGTCGTCGGGGACGGAAGCGTTCGCGGCACAGGTGCCCAACGGCGAGTACGTGTTGCTCTCCCACCAGACCCACTTCGGACCGTTCAGCCATCCGGAAGAGATCGCCGATTTCATCGCTCGACCGGCCTGACCGCTGGTCCTCGGTCAGGCAACTCCGCCACACCCTGCGCGTACGATTGACCGCATCATGAGTGACACCACGTCAGCGCGAACGAGCGAGTCGTCTTGGGCCGTCCCGACGAGCCTGTCGCCGTCGCGGGTCGAATCATTCCTGTCCTGCCCACTCGCGTTCCGCTTCTCGAGCATCGAGAAGCTGCCCGACCTGCCGACCGTGGCCACCACACGCGGGTCGCTCGTCCATCGAGCGCTCGAGTTGCTGTTTCTCGAACCGGCACCTGACCGCACCCGCACCGCGCTCGACACGTCCGTCGAGGCGGCGATCGTCGAGTACCGCGACCATCCCGACTTCACGCTGCTCGGTCTCAACCAGGCCGAGATCTCCGTCTTCGAGGACGAATGCCGGGTTCTGGCAGCGAACTATCTCACGATGGAGGATCCCACGACCGTCCGCGACATCGGGCTCGAACTTCGGCTCGAGGCACCCATCGGCGATCTCACCCTGCGGGGCATCATCGACCGCCTCGAGCTCGACGCCGACGGTGAGCTCGTCGTCACCGACTACAAGACCGGCCGTGCTCCCAGCCCCAACTGGGAGCGCAAGAGCTTGTCCGGGCTCAACTTCTACTCATTCTTGTGTGAGTCCATCTTCGGCAAGCGACCGGCGGCGATACGGCTGATGTACCTCAAGTCCGGCGAAACCATCACGGCTACACCCTCCGCCCAATCGACGAAATTCATGACGACACGCACCACGGCGGTGTTCAAGGCCGTCGCCACCGCCTGCGAGCGTGACGACTTCCGGCCCCGCCAGAGCGCCCTCTGCAACTACTGCTCGTTCCAGCAGTGGTGTCCCGAGTTCGGAGGCGACCCGGCGCTCGCAGCAACCGAGGCACCGGTCGCGTTCACCAGATCGGTGCCGGCGTGAGTGGTACCGGCAGCGGTCGGTTCGGCGCCCGGATCGTCGCGTTCGACGACGCGGTCGACGCGATGCTCGAGCAGGTCCGAGGTGATCCGCGTATCGACCGCGTCATGACAGCCGCAACCCATGCCGGAGAGTTCAGCGTGATCTGGCATCTGTGCAGCCTGATTCGTGGGTCGGTGAAGCGGCGTCCCGACCAGGTGCTTGCCCTGGCGATCGGCATCGGGCTCGAGAGTCTGATCGTGAACCAGGGGCTCAAACGTCTGTTCCGGCGTGCCCGACCCACCGCCACCGGCGACGACCGCTTCGACATCCGCACCCCCCAGACGTCGTCGTTCCCGAGCGGCCACGCCTCGGCTGCCGCATTTGCTGCTGTGACCCTCGTTGGCTGGGACGGCAAGCGATCGTTGCCGGTGTGGGGCACGTTGGCGGCCACGATTGCCACCAGCAGACCGTATGTACGGATTCACCACGCCTCCGATGTCGTCGGTGGAGTGATGGTCGGCGCAGCGATGGGCCTGCTGGCTCGGCGCATCTTCCGTCGACTCGGCCTGGGATGACACCGCTGATCCAGCCGTAGTGTGGAGGCCATGAGCGAGTTCCGGTTCGATCGCGCGATGAGTGACGCCGAGGGCTTGATGTGGAGGCTCGAGCAAGACCCACACCTGTCGTCCACGTTCGGGACGGTCACACTGCTCGACCGGGCACCGGACTTCGAGAGCTTCCGACGCCGCATGGACTACGTCGTGACGGCGGTGCCCCGATTGCGTCAACGCGTCGTGACCAGCCCGGGAGGGTTGGCGCCACCGGTGTGGGACGACGATCCAGATTTCGACATCGATCGGCACGTGCGACGTATCGCCTGTCCACGACCCGGCACGCTGCGCCAGGTGCTCGACCTGGCGGCACAGTTCGTCGCCGACCCGCTCGATCGGGCACGTCCGTTGTGGCAGTTCGTCGTGGTCGAGGGGATGCGCGGCGGCAAGGCCGCAATCCTTCAGAAGATGCACCACACCATCACCGATGGCGAGCGCGGGGTCGAGCTCTCGATGCAGTTCTATGATCTCGAGCGCGACGCTCCCGAGCCCGTGCCCGCCGAGCCGGCGGTGCCGACCGATCGGCAACAAGCTCGCCCGCTCACCACGGCCGACACCATCGCCGAGGTCATCGCCGGATCGATGCGTCTCCCGATCGGGATCGCCAAGCAGGTACGAGGCCTCCTCGCCGACCCGACGGGCATCCCCGACGCGACCAGCAGTGCCACCAGGACGCTGCGAGGTGTCGTGGCCGAACTCTCCGACACCTTGCCGGCGCGGTCACCGCTGTGGACCCAGCGTTCGTTGCATCGCCACCTCGAGGTCGCGAGCGCACCACTCGACGAGACCAAACGTGCCGCCGAGCGACTCGGCGGCACCCTCAACACGGCCTTCGTGACAGCCGCAGCGCACGCAGCGGCCGAGTACCACAGCGAGATGGGTGCACCTGTCGAGTCACTGCGCGCCACGATGGCGATATCGACCCGCAGCGACGACTCGGGCAGCAACGCGTTCTCGATGGCCCGAATCCTGGTGCCCACTCGCACGATGCCCATCTCCGAACGCTTCGAGGCCATCCGCGAGGCAGCGCTCATGGCACGTGAGGCCAACAAGTCGGCTGCGCTCGAGACACTCGCGACGGTGACCTCCGTGCTGCCGGGTTCGGTGATCACACGGCTGGCCCAGCAACAGGCACGCACCATCGACTTCGCAACGTCCAACGTCAAGGGGGCACCGTTTCCGCTGTTCACCGCAGGTGCCGAGGTGATCCAGATCTACCCGATCGGACCTGTGATCGGAACCGCGTTCAACCTGACGCTGTTGTCGTATCGCGGTCGGCTCGACATGGGCATCAACATCGACACGGCGGCGGTCACCGAGCCCGATCGATTGACGGCGTGCCTACATCGGGCCTTCGTCGAGTTGGCCAGATCGTGACGTCGTGGCGACGCCGACGGGCTCAGTGCTTGGCCGTGAGCAGGGTTCGCACATCGAGCAGCAGGTCAGCGACCTCGCCCGACGAAACCAACTCGCGCTGCATCATCTTCGCGAGCGCGCCGTCGATGATCGACACAGCTTCGGACACGACGGCCTCGCGATCGGCCCGGAGCACCAGCTCGGGCTCGAGGATCTGGGTGTCGGCGATCTGCTGATCAGTCACGTCAACCACGGTATCTCTCTTTTGGTGATCGCGCGCGCACCTACGATGTGAAACATGGACCTCTCAGGACGACACATCGTGGTGACCGGCGCGGCCGGAGGCATCGGGTCGGCCCTCGCCCGCCGCTTCCATGCCGCCGGCGCACGAGTCGTGTTGAGCGACCTTGCCGGCGCAGAGACGATCGCTGCTGAACTTCCGGGCTCGATCGCGATCGACGCCGACATGCGCAGTGAGCGGAGCATCATTGCTTTGATCGATGCAGCGGAGGCCGAGTTCGGACCAGTCGACCTCTATTTCGCCAATGCCGGCGTCGCCTTGGGCAGCGACCCGATGGACGAGGAGGGGTTGTGGGAGGTCTCCTTCGACGTCAACATCCACGCTCATCGCTGGGCAGCGCGACGGTTGCTGCCGGAATGGCTCGCGCGCGGCGAGGGCTACTTCTGCTCGACGGCCTCGGCCGCAGGGGTGTTGGCACAGATCGGCTCGGCCCCCTACAGCGTCACCAAGCATGCAGCGGTCGCCTTCGCCGAGTGGCTCAGCATCACCTACGGGGAGCGAGGGCTGAGGGTCAGTTGCCTGTGCCCGCAGGGCGTCAACACCAACATGCTCAACAGCGGCGACGATCTGGGCGACGGCGGCGATGTCGTGAAATCGGTCGGAGTGGTGCTCGAGCCCGAGACGGTCGCCGACATCGTCCACGACGCGATCGTGGATGAACGCTTCCTGATCCTGCCGCACCCAGAGGTCGCCGGCTACATGCAGCTCAAGGCAACCGACCTGCCACGCTGGCTGGCCGGCATGCGCAAGCTCCAACGCCGCGTGCTGGGTGTCTGAACGAGTGCTCGAATCGGGAGACGTCACCAGGGGCAGCGATGCCTGAACGCACCCTCAAGGCGGTGGGCCTGCACCTCGGCGAACCGATCCGCTTTCGGCGCAACGAGGGTGGCCGCTGGCTGGTCGGCAAGGTGGCCCGTGTCGAGGCCGACGGCAGCATCACGTTCCACGATCCGGACGGTGCCGCACGATCGTTGCGTCCCGAACGGGTGCAGGTTCGCCGACCGGCGAGCCGAGGCCGCCTCGCATGGAAGACCGTCAGCGATGTCGCCGTCACCTGGGAGCAGCTCGAGCTGTTCGACGACCTGTCGGACTGACGAGCGGGTCGCACGGGTTCGATCAGCGGCCACCGGTGCAATTGACGAGCGTGCCGGTCACATAGCTCGCCTCGGTCGAGGCGAGCCACAAGATCACCTCCGCCACCTCGGAAGCGCTGCCACCCCGCTGCATCGGCACGTTGGGTGCGAGCTTGTCGACACGGCCCTCGATACCCGACAACGCGTGGATGTCGGTGTAGATCAGGCCCGGGCGGACAGCATTGACGCGGATGCCCTCTGTGGCCACCTCTTTCGCGAGGCCGATCGTCATCGTGTCGAGCGCACCCTTTGTCGCTGCATAGTCGATGAACTCGTTCGGACTTCCCAGGTAAGAGGCTGCCGACGACACGTTGACGATCGCTCCCCCGACGCCACCGTGGATCGTCGACATGTGGCGCACCGCCTCACGGGCCGCCAGGAACGCACCGATGACGTTGACGGAAACGACCTCTTGCAGCCGCTCGAGTTCGAATTGATCGAGCCGTGCGGCTCGGTGCAGGGTCCCGGCGTTGTTGACGAACGCACGAATCGGACCGAGTTCCCGGGCCGTCCGGTCGAACATCTCGACAACATCGGACTCGATCGCCACGTCAGCTCGAATCGCTACGGCGCCGGCGCCGTTCGCTTCGCATGCCGCCACCACGTCCGACGCGCCGTCTTCGTTGCTCAGATACGTGATCGCCACGTCGTACCCGCGCCGTGCAGCCAGCACCGCGGTCGCGGCGCCGATCCCTCGGCTTCCACCGGTGATCAACATGACAGGCCTGTTGTGCGACATGATCGCAGTGTTGCAGCTCGATCGACCGACGACGGCCGAACGGGCTGGGGTATCGTCGCCCGGTGCCAGACAACGCCTTCCCCCACGACACCGGACCCCAGAACGAGACGCCCGGTCGGTCGTCGGTCCACGGCGACATCGCCCGCGACCTCCTTCACCTGCGCTCTGCGGCGAGCACACCACAACTCTCACCGAACGGCGAAAAGGTCGCATGCGTCGTGGCGACGATCGATCTCGACGCCAACGACACCAGATCGAGGGTCTGGATCGACGGCGTCCCCGTCACAGCCGGCCCACATGACGCCCAGCCCGTCTGGTCGCCCGACGGCCGCTGGCTCGCGTACGTCAACCGGACCGGCGAGAAGAAGGGGGATTCCACCTTGTGGATCCTGCCGGTCGACGGACCCGGCCAGATTCGAGCCGTGTGCAGCATGCCCGACGGACTGGGCGACCTCGCCTGGTCGCCCGACGGCCGCTGGCTGGCGTTCACCAGCCGGACTCGGGACGAGCGATACCAGGCCAAAGACGTGAGCTGGCAGTCCCCGCGCAAGGTCGAACGCTTCTTCTCGCGCCTCAACGGTGAGGATTGGATCTTCGACCGACCACAACACGTCTATGTGGTTGCCGCCGACGGTACCGATGTGCCGCGCAACCTCACCCCTGGCGACCACCAGCACCATGGCATCGCCTGGCTGCATGATTCGGCGGGGGTCGTCACGAGCGCGCAGCGTCATGACGACTGGGACCGTGATCTGGCGACCGATCTCTACCTCGTGTCGCTCGACGGCGAGATCAGCGCCCTCACCCAGCACACCGGCCTGTACCACCAGCCCAGTGTCTCGCCGGACGGCACCCAGATCGCCTTCTGCGGTATGGACGACGCGCTGCTGTACCCCCAGAACATCCGGATCGGGGTGATGAACCCCGACGGCAGCGGTCGACGTTGGATCAGCGAGGGTCTCGACCGAACGTTCGAGACCCCCCGTGCCCCTGTGTGGCTGGATGACAGCACACTGGTCGCAACCGCCGAGGACCGCGGCGAGACCCATCTCTACCGGCTGCACACCGACGGTCGTGACCCGGAACGCCTCACCGACGGGCCGATCACCGTGAGCGGTTTCGACGCGACGGCCACAGTCATCGCCACCACCCGCGCATCGGTCGTACGGCCCGCGGAGCTGTGGATCACACGCGACGGGACCGACGAACAGTTGACCCACGTGTCGAAGGGGTTCCTGGGTTGGGAACGGTTTGCCGTGCCGTGCACCGACGGTTCCGACGAGATCGATGCGTGGATCATGCGTCCCACGGGCTTCGACCCCGCCAAGCGGTATCCGGTGCTGCTCAACGTGCACGGCGGCCCGTTCACCCAGTACGGCGAGACGTTCTTCGACGAGGCCCAGATGCAGGCGGCCGCCGGGTTCGTGGTGCTGATGTCGAATCCTCGCGGGGGCAGCGGGAGGCATTCGGCGTGGGCACATTCGATCCTCGGGCCGAAGCACCCCGTGGTGTCGGGATCGGGTTGGGGCAGCGTCGACCTCGACGACGTCTTGGCGGTGCTCGACGTCGCACTCGACCGTTACGAGTTCTGCGATCGAGACCGGGTCGGGATGCTGGGTGGCAGCTACGGCGGCTACATGGCCACGCTGCTCGCCGCCCGTCACGGTGGCCGGCTCAAGGCGATCTGTTCGGAACGAGCGGTGAACAACCTGTTGACCGAAGAATGGTCGAGTGACATCGGCACCGCGTTCAGGATCGAGCACGGTCCCGATCCGGTGGAGGACCCAGCCGAGTACATGCGCATGTCACCGGTCGTCTTCGCCCGCGACATCGACGTGCCGATGCTGATCGTCCACTCCGAGGACGACTGGCGTTGCCCGATCAGCCAAGCCGAAGAACTCTGGATGACACTGCGTCTGCTCGAGCGGGACGTCACCTTTTACCGGTTCCCGGGAGAGAATCACGAACTGTCGCGTTCGGGCTCACCGGTGCACCGCCGCATGCGAGCCGAGATCATCCTCGACTGGTTCACCGACCGCCTGTGACCAGCACCACGCGGGTGGGCGCGCACCAACGATCCTGACGAGTGGCCAGTGCCGGCAATGGATCGAGATCGCGCCACCGCGTCGACGCTCGATCGGTGACACACTGGAACGTTCATGCGCCCGTCCGACCACCAGAACATCGCACGGCGTTCGAAATTCGCCCTCGCTACCGTCTTGGGACTCTGCGGAGTGCTCGCCTCCGGTGGCACGGCGACATTCGCCGAGCCGACCACAGCGCCGGTCGAGATGGTGACGCTCGAGGTCGTCGGAGATCGCCCAGGTGATCTGGCGGCTGCTTCCGCTGTCGTGTCGGCGCACGACGGAACGATCCTCGGCGAGGCACCCGACGTGCTCCTCGTGAGCCTGCCCGTCGATGCCAGGGACCTTCTCACCGCAGTCGTCGGCGGCGCCGTTCGAGAGCCCGTGCCCGTCGATGTGCGGCCCGAGTCGTACCCTGCGGCGAACGACCACCCGCGATTCGGGCCGATCACCGGTGAACAGGTCACGGTCACCAATGCAGACGCCTGGCATGACGCGGGTATCGACGGCAGCGGCGTCAAGGTCGGCATCATCGACTTCTTCGACGTCACGCGGTACTGGAATCCGGCAGAACACGGCCCGACCCCGGTCGC
Source organism: Acidimicrobiaceae bacterium (assembly GCA_024641005.1). Classification (GTDB taxonomy): domain Bacteria; phylum Actinomycetota; class Acidimicrobiia; order Acidimicrobiales; family Ilumatobacteraceae; genus Ilumatobacter. The sequence continues at coordinate 9,663 of JAHEDX010000011.1, read as the reverse complement.
CGGAGTCAACGCACGATGCTTCGACAGTGGCGCGGACTGCACCGACGAGATGTTCGACGGCGTGGTCGAGAGCGGCGACGAACACGGCGTCGCCGTAGTCGAGACCATTCGCGACATGGCGCCGGGCGTCGAGGTATATCTCGGCCAGGCCACCACCATCACCGACTACCGAGCACTGGTCGACTGGTTCGTCAGCAAGGGTGTCACCGTGGTCAACCGATCGCTCGGGAGTCGTTACGACGGCCCCGGTGACGGCCGCGGGCCGCTCGACGACGTGGTCGCGGATGCAGTCTCCAAAGGCATTCTCTGGGTCAACTCGGGCGGGAACAACGGCCTCGACAAGTACTACCGACAGCCCGTGCGCATCGTGAACAACCGGGTCGCCTTCGGGCCGTCGGGCACTGACACCTATCTCGCATTCAAGGGCTGCGTGGCCCTCGGGGGTATCCGTTGGGCAAACGACTGGGACACACCTGCGATCGAGCGCACCGATTACGACGCCTATCTGTGGGAGTCCCCGACGGGTAATCCCGCAGCAGGTTCGATCGTCGACAGCTCGACCTATCCCCAGCGGTCCGGTGCTGCACCGCTCGAGCTCATCACCGGCGATCGCTGTCCTCCCGCCGGCATGTCGCTGTATCTGGAGCTTCGTTGGCGCGGCGGCGACACCAGCGGCGACATCATCGAGGTCCTCGACTACGGGTCCGGCATGACGTCGTTCACGCAGGCCAAGTACTCGGCAGCGGTATCGGTGGTCGACGCGAGGTCGCCGGGCGTGGTGTCGGTCGGTGCGATCGATCCGGCCGCATCGGGCACGATCGCCGGCTACAGCTCGCGCGGGCCGACCAATGACGGGCGCGTCGCCCCCGGGGTCGCAGCGCCCTCGAACTTCGCCAACTCGGTGCTGGGCAGGTTCGCCGGCACCAGCGCGTCCGCAGCAGTGGTGACCGGTGGCGCAGCGCTGCTCACGGATGCGTCCCTCGCAGCCAGGCCCGCCGCGCTCGGCGACCTCCTGCGACATCTCACGATCGACCGGGGTTCCGCAGGACCAGACAGCGTCTACGGGTTCGGCGAGTTCCGCCTGCCGGAGCCACCACCTGCGGCAGGCATCGACGACACCCCGTCCCGCTTCGTGGCCCTGGACGCGCCGGCGCGCCTGCTCGACACCCGCCCGACCAGCCCCATCGGCCCACCTGCGCTGCTCGGCGAGCTGTACCGAGGAGAGATCCTCGATCTGCCCGCAACCGGTGTCGCCGGCGTGCCGGCGACCGGGGTCACCGCCGTCGCCGTCAACATCGTCACCGTCGAACCCGACCGTCCCAGCTACATCCAGGCGTTACCGACGCTGCGGGCGACCCTGGGCGGTTACTCGAATCTCAACGTCGACACCGCCGGGCAGACGCGGGCCAACTTCGCGATCATCCCGGTCGGCTCGGACGGAACGATCTCGATCTATTCGATCGCCGAGGGGCACGTCGTCGTCGACGTGCTGGGCTGGTTTCAGCGGACGACCGGCCCCGTGGACGCCGGCAGATTCGTCGAACTGACGACATCCCAGCGGCTGCTCGACACCAGGCTGAACCCTGTGGCCGGACCACTCAGAGCAAACGAGATCCGTCGGGTTCCGATGCCAGTGGGTGTCGACCCCCGGCTCGTCGATGCCGTCGTCGTCACGGTCACCGCCACCGCCGCAACCGGCCCTGGCTGGGTCCAGGCCTACCCGGCCGACCGAACCGACGTCATCGGCAAGACGTCGACCGTCAACACGACGGCCCAGGCCTCCGTGGCGAACACCGCGATCGTTCCGGTAGGGACCGGTGGGATCGCCGTCACCGGGTACTTCGTTGCATCGGGCAGCGCGCACGTGATCGTCGACGCGATCGGCTATATCACCTCGTCCTCGGCGCCCCTGAGCCCCGCCGGTCGATACGTTCCGGTCCGGCCAGACCGCGCTTTCGACTCGCGCGTCAACGGCGGAGCGTTACTCGACCGTCAGGTCGTCGTGGTCGACGCCTCATCCGCACCGCACGTCGCCGTTCCCGACAGCGCCGGCGGCGTCGTCTGGAACGTTACGGTTGTCGACGCAGCACGGCCGGGGTACCTACGTGGCTGGGCCGCGGACCAGCCCGAGCCATCGACCTCATCGCTGAACTGGACGCTTGCCGGCGAGATCCGCGCCAGTGCCGCCGTCACCGCGGTCGATGCCGGGTCGGCTCGATTCCGCATGGAGGACGGCTCCGCGAACCTGCCGACCCCGGTCGGTCACCTGATCGTCGACGTATTCGGCTACTTCACCTGAGCAGGACGTTCGGGGCGTTCGGCCTCATCCGACGACCCATGCGTCGATCAGCTTGCGAGCGATCGAGATCCCTGGCGGGATCATCGGAAGATCATCGCGGCGATACCAGCCGGCATCCATGATCTCTGTCGGGTCACAGGCGATCTCGCCCGACTCGTACTCGGCCTGGAATCCGAGCATCAGGCTGTTGGGGAACGGCCAGGGCTGGCTCCCGAAATACTTCGGATGCCGGACCGTGATCGCCACCTCCTCGCGGACCTCTCGGATCACGGCGTCCTCCAACGACTCGCCAGGCTCGACGAACCCCGCGAGACACGAGTACATCGGCACCTGCCATTGCACTCCCCGCGCCAAGAGGGCCTCCTGGTCCGGCCCCGGTTCTCCCCTCGTGACCAGGGTGATCATCGCCGGGGAGATCCGCGGAAACGAGAGCAACCCACATCTCGGGCACTTCATGGCCCGCTCTCCGGGGGCCAACTCGGTCGGCTCGCCGCATCGGCCACAGAACCGGTGTGTGCGGGCCCACTCGACGATCTGCACGGCACGTCCTGCAGCCAACCACTGATGCTCGGGCGCCCGTGCGTGGAACGCCCGTAGATCGAGCGCCGCTCCGTAGCTCGGGTCGATGTCACGGGGCACGTCGACCGCCCACCATGCGTGCTCGTCGACGATGCCGATGAAGTGGGTCGACCAGTCGTCCTCTGCCGGACGGTCGTCGATGAACACCGCAGCCCCGATCACGTGGACGTAACGGCACTCACCGTGATGGTCCACCGGCGGCACGTTCAGCGGTCGAAAACTCATAGCTGTTGCGTAGCAGCCCGACGCGCCGGGCGGCCAGTCAGCCGGGGCACCACAGCCTGCGCCATGTTGGACCGCACTCGTGACGTCCAGCGATCCAGGTTGCCGACTCGTGCAGATCGTCGGCCGAGCCGGTACGGGCCGGCTCAGGGAACGAGGGGCAGACCTTGCCCGCCGTAGGCGACCACGCCGCCCTCGAGGTCATAGACCTGCCGGAATCCGAGTTGCTCCATCATCGATGCTGTCTGCCCTGAACGGTTGCCGGACCGGCAGTACAAGAGATAGGTCCCCTCGGGGTCGAGAGCGGCGATGTCGGACGCGAACGTGTCGGCGTAGAAATCGATCATCGTGGCGCCTTCGATGTGCCCCTCGGCGTATTCCTCCGGTGTCCGAACGTCGATCACCGTGACGGTTCCACCGGTGGCCAGTTCCGCAGCTTGTCGGGGCGTGACCAGACCGAAGGCCGGCGAGGCCACCGTCGAATCTGTAGTCGCCGCACCGTCATCGGGGACGGGACCAGCGTCAGAACCTCCCCCGCAGGCCGACAGACCGATGGCGCCCACCGCAGCGAGGGCGGCGATCCGGTGTGCTCGATGCTGAATACTCATGCGCTGCTCCCTGTGCGTCACGTCGAAGTGGCCGTTGAAGACAGATTGTACGTACAATTCGGAGAACTCCCACCCGAACTCGTTCTCGCCAGCGCGCACACCTGCGCGCGTTGACTTCAGTCGATGTCCGAGATCGCCGACCGAAGTGCCGAGATGCCCTCGTCGAGTTCGTCGGCGGTCACGTTCAGCATCGGAGCCAGACGGATCACGTTGCCGTACAACCCGCCCTTGCCGACGAGCAGTCCGTGGCGCTTACACGCTTCGTGGAACTCGGCGGTACGGGCCTTGTCGGGCTCGATGCCACCCGGTTCACAGATCTCGAACGCCCACATCAGCCCGCGCCCGCGCATCTCGGCGATCCATGGGGTCGCGTCGGCCACCGGCTGCATGGCAGCAGCAAACCGCTGCCCCATCGCCTTGGCGTTGGCCTGCAGCTGCTCTTGCTGGACGGTGCGCAACGTCGCGATACCGGCAGCAGCGGAGAGCGGATTGCCACCGAATGTCGAGAAGTTGAGCACCTTGATGGTGTCCATGATCTCTGCCCGCGCGACCACGCCTGCGAGGCTGACGCCGTTGCCGACCCCCTTGGCGAACGTCAGCATGTCGGGCACGATGCCGTGAGCTTGATAGCCCCAGAAGTGCTCCCCCGTGCGCCCCCAGCCGGTCTGGACCTCGTCGGAGATGAACAGGATGCCGCGATTGGACAGCTCTTTGCCGAAGCGCCCGAACATGCCGTCGGGAGGTGTCGCGAAGCCGCCGACGCCCTGGATCGGCTCGGCGATCATCGCTGCGACGTCGCCGGCGGACGTCATGTCGAGCAACTGCACGAGGTCGTCGACACACGCGTCGCTGAACGCGTCGTCGTCGAGGTCACGGAAGGGCGAGCGCAGGCGATACCCACCTTGCACGAACTGCACCTGCAGACCCGACAGCGCGGTGGAACGCCACGAGGAGTGCGACGTGACGGCCTGCGTGCTGAATACCCGACCGTGGTAGCTGTTGCGGATCGCGAGGATCTGGCTCGACTTGCGGTACGAGGTGGCGAACAGGATCGCCGCATCGTTGGCCTCGCTGCCCGAGGGAGTGAAGTAGACCCGGGCGTCTGGAATGCCGGACGCCTCGGCGACCATCTCGGCGAACTCGATCATCGGCTCGGACAGGTACAGCGTCGACGTGTGCATCACCTTGGCCGCCTGCTGCTGAACCGCAGCGGTGACCGCTGGATGATCGTGGCCGATCATCGTGGTGAGCACACCACCGAAGAAGTCGAGATAGCGATTGCCCTCGAGATCCCAGACCCAACCACCCGACCCTCGATCGATCGAGATCGGCTCGGCGTAGTACGGAGCAAGAAAGGAAGGCAACACCCGGCGATACCGGGCGACGAGGTCAGCGCTGGAGGTCACATCCGTCAAGGTTAGTGCCGGCGCTCTGCCGACCCCGCTCCGATCCGGCATGCGCAGATCGCGCCCGCCGACGGCGCCGGTGTGATCACTCGATTCCCACGACGGCAGCTTGACCTGCTTTGTCCGTACTTATAGAGTTCGGGTCGAACGAATGGAGCAGGGGAACATGAAGTTCAACCAGTATTACCTGGAGTGCCTGTCGCACGCCTCGTACCTGATCGGGGACGAAACGACCGGCCGTGCCGTCGTGATCGACCCACAGCGCGATGTCGCCGAGTACGTCTCCGATGCGGCAGAGTCGGGTCTCACCATCGAGCTCGTCATCGAGACCCATTTTCACGCCGACTTCCTGTCGGGGCATCTCGAACTCGCCAAGGCCACCGGAGCGAAGATCGTCTACTCGTCCGTTGCCGAGACCGAGTTCGATTCGGTCGGCGTCGACGACGGCGAGCGGTACTCGTTGGGCGAGGTCACCCTCGAGTTCCGTCAGACCCCCGGCCATACCCCCGAGTCGTTGAGCATCGTCATCTTCGAACACGACGGCGACGAAGTGCCGTTCGGGGTACTCACCGGCGACACCCTGTTCATCGGCGACGTCGGGCGCCCCGACCTGCTCGCGTCGATCGGTTTCACCCGCGAGGAACTCGCCGACCAGCTGTACGACTCGTTGCACGACAAGTTGATGACGCTGCCCGACGCCACCAAGGTCTACCCCGCCCACGGTGCCGGATCTGCATGCGGCAAGAACCTGTCGACCGAACTCTGGTCGACGATCGGCGACCAGAAGTCGACCAACTACGCGCTCAGGGCACCCGACAAGCCGACGTTCATGAGCCTGGTCACCGAAGGGCAACCGCCGGCGCCTGGCTACTTCGTGTACGACGCGATCCTCAATCGCAAGGACCGCGAATTGCTCGACGAGACCGCCGCGCCGACGGCCATGACGTATGTCGAGATGGTCGAGGCGGTCGCCGGCGGCGCGATGCTCATCGACGGCCGGGATCCCGACGAGTTCGGCCACGGACATCTCAGGGCCGCGATCAACGTCGGGCTGACCGGTCGCTACGCGGAGTTCGCCGGGTCGATCCTCCCCCACGACGTCGACATCGTGCTCGTCGTCGACCCGGGCCAAGAGATCGAAGGCAAGAATCGGCTGGCGCGGATCGGCTTCGACAGAGTGATCGGTTACCTCGACGACCCGTACAAGGTGATGTTCCAGCATCGCGACGATGTGCAGATCGGATCACGCCTCACCGCCCAGGGGTTCAACGAACGGGTCGCCGAGATGCATGACATCCAGATCGTCGACGTGCGCAACCCGGGCGAACTCGCCGAAGGCATCATCGAGGGCGCGATCGCGATTCCCGTCGGACAGCTCCCCGCTCGAATCGACGAACTCGACGTCACGCGACCCACGGTCGTCTATTGCGCCGGTGGCTATCGATCGTCGGTCGCCGCGAGCTTGTTGCGACAGCGCGGGTTCGCCGACGTCAGCGACATCCTGGGCGGCTACGGCGCCTGGATCGTCACGGTTCAGAGTGCCTGACGCGACGTTCGCCGAGCGACAACGAATGATGGAGGCACCATGACACGTCTCGGCTTCGCTCTCCTGAGCGACAGTTGCATCGGGTGCCACGCCTGCACCGTGGCATGCAAGAGCGAGCATGACGTGCCGCTCGGCGTCAACCGCACCTGGCTGAAGTACATCGAGACCGGCGAGTTCCCGAACACCGGGCGCTCGTTCTCGGTCATGCGCTGCAACCACTGCGACGACGCCCCCTGCATGAAGATCTGTCCGACCAGTGCGCTCCATCGGGCCCCCAACGGTGTCGTCGACTTCGATGATTCGCGCTGCATCGGCTGCAAGGCGTGCATGAACGCCTGCCCATACGATGCGATCTTCATCAATCCCGAGACCCACACCGCACAGAAGTGCAACTTCTGCAACCACCGGGTCGAAGTCGGTCTCGAGCCGGCCTGCGTCGTCGTCTGCCCCACCCACGCGATCGTGACCGGTGACCTCGATGATCCCGACTCGGCTGTGTCGAAGATCATCGCCCGTGACAAGACCGCCGTTCGGGCCCCAGAGCAGGGCACCAATCCCAAGGTCTTCTATCGCGGCGTCGATCAGGCGTCGCTCGACCCGACCCGAACGATCATCAAGAACGACGGATTGATCTGGGCGGACACCACGCCGAGCCACCCGACCATCACCGCCACCATGGCCGAACACTCAGGTTCGGGTGTCGTCGCTCGCACCGCATACACCACGGCCCACCACATGACATGGAAGTCGATGGTGTCCGGGTACCTGGTCACCAAGGCGATCGCCGCAGGTCTGATGCTGATGGCAGCCCTGCTCGTCGTGCTCGGACACGGTAGCGACCAGGCAGCGGTCGGGATCGTGCCACCGGTGCTGGCCGGTGTGTTCGTGGCGGTCACCGGGGCGCTGCTGGTCGGCGACCTCAAACAGCCGACCCGCTTCATGTACATCCTCACCAAGTCGAACACCACATCGTGGCTGGTCCGCGGCGCATGGATCCTGGGAGCGTTCGCCGCGCTGGTCGGGCTCTGGGGTCTGCTCGGCATCCTCGACGCCGGCGACGCCTTCCAGGTGCTCGCACTCCCCACGGCCCTGCTCGCCGCTGGGGTCGCCGGGTACACGGCGTTCCTGTTCGGCCAGTGCGAAGGCCGCGACTTGTGGCAGACGCCGCTGCTGCTGCCGATCCTCTTGGCCCAAGCGGTCGTCGCAGGTGGCGCCGCGTTCTCGATCCTCGACTTGTTCATGGACATCCCCGAGGCGCGAACGATCCAGATCGCGTTCCTGGCCGCTCTCGGTGCGCTGGCACTGCTGATCGCGACCGAACTGTGGTCGAAGGGCTCGCGCCACGTCGAACTCGCCACCCTCGAAATGACACGTGGTCAGTACGGATCACAGTTCTGGTTCGGTGGCATCCTCAACGGCATCGTGGTGCCCGCAGCACTGCTCGTGTTCGCCCTCGCGACCGACACGAGCAGCCCTTGGCCGGCCGCGTGTGCCGGCGTCGCAGCACTGTTCGGCATGTTCTCCTACGAGGACGCCTACGTACGCGCCGGGCAGTCCGTGCCCTTGTCCTGATCCCCTGCAACGGAAACGGTTGAACCGAAATGACACTTGCGAACCATCCCCCGCACGATCGTTGGCACAACTGGACCGAGCTCGACGCCCAGGCCTGGCCACGACGCAAAGAACGCAACTACACCATCGTTCCGACCACCTGCTTCAACTGCGAGGCGGCGTGTGGCCTGACCGCCTTCATCGACAACGAGACCGGCGAGATCAGCAAGTTCGAGGGCAACCCCGAGCATCCGGCCAGTCGGGGCCGCAACTGTGCAAAAGGCCCGGCGACCCTCAACCAGGTCGATGACCCCGAGCGGATTCTGTACCCGATGAAGCGAACCGGGGCGAGAGGCGCCGGCGGTTGGGAACGGATCACTTGGGACCAGGCACTCGACGAGATCGGAGCGAGGATCCGCACCGCCCTCCAAGAGAACCGCACCAACGAGGTGATGTACCACGTCGGCCGGCCCGGCGAGGACGGCTACACCGAGCGGGTCCTCAAGGCCTGGGGCGTCGACGGTCACAACAGCCACACCAACATCTGTTCGTCGAACGCACGCATCGGCTACCAGTCGTGGATGGGTCACGACCGTCCCTCGAGCGACTTCGCCAACGCCGAAGTGATCTTCCTCATCTCCGCACATCTCGAGGCGGGCCACTACTTCAATCCGCACGCCCAGCGGATCATGGAGGCGAAAGACAAGGGAGCGACCGTGATCTGTGTCGACCCGCGGTTGTCCAACACGGGCGCCAAGGCCGACTACTGGCTGGCCACCTGGCCGGGCACCGAACCGTTCATGCTGCTGGCGATCGCTCGCCTGCTGATCGAGAACGGCACCTGGCAGCGCGACTTCGTGCGCCGATGGGTGAACTGGGAAACGTACCTGCGCGAGACGCGACCCGACCTCCCGTGCGAGTTCGAGTCACTCGAGCAAGCACTGCTCGACGAGTACGCCGACTACACACCCGAGCGGGCCGAGCACGTGAGTGGCGTCAAGGCCGACACGATCCGTGAGATCGCCGAGATCATCGGTGAGCACCCGACCAAGTTCGCATCCCACAACTGGAGAGCGGCCGGCGCCGGCAACCTGGGCGGGTGGCAGGTGGCACGCTGCTTGTTCTTCCTCAACGTGCTCACTGGCTCGGTCGCCACCAAGGGCGGCACGGCCGGCAACGGCTGGAACAAGTTCGTGCCGCACCCACCCAAGGGTGGTCAGCCGATCACCACCTGGAACGAGATGAGCTGGCCCAAGGAATACCCGCTCGCCTACCACGAGATGTCGATCCTGCTGCCGCACTTCCTCAACGAGGGCCGTGGCAAGCTCGACACCTACTTCAGCCGTGTCTACAACCCGATCTGGACCAATCCTGACGGCTTTTCGTGGATGGAGGCCTTGCTCGACGAGCAGAAGGTCGAGTGTCACGTGGCGCTGACTCCGACCTGGTCGG